>JAIOQA010000531.1 GCA_021413675.1 Deltaproteobacteria bacterium
CCGCCGCCGCGGCGCCGGACGCTGGCCGCGGTCGTGAGCGCCGCGCACGCACAGCCGGGCGCGGCGGCGCCGTAGATCGCGCCACGGATGGCGCCGCTGATCGTGCCCCGCGCGCGCGCGACGACGCGGTCGCCGATCGCGGTCTGCAGGAACGCGGTCGCGAGCAGGCCGAGGAGCAGCGCCGGGGCGACGGCGCGGGCGACCTCGAGGATGCGCTCCGGCAGCTCGGCTGGCACAGCGTCGGCGTCGAACCAGCCCGCGGCGACCGGCAGGAGCGCACCCGCCGCGATCGCGATGAACTCGACCACGCGATCGCCGATCGCGCGAACGGCGCCGCTCGGGAGATCGTGAGTGACGACGTGCAAGAGCAAGCCGGCGGCCACCGCGGTCAGCCACGGCGCGAGCTCGGCGAACGCGGTGCGCGCCGCGGCGTCGGCGAGGCCCGCGCCGGCGGCGATCGCGACGGCGAGCCCGAGCGCGCGCAGCCAGGCCTGGCGCGGGCGATCGCGGTACGCGACCGCGACCACCGCGGCCATCGGCAGGGTGTGCCCCGCGACCGCGATGATCACGTCCCAGTGCGCGGGCTGACCCGGGGCCAGCGCGGCGCCGACCGCGATGCCGTCGGTGACCTTGTGGAGCAGCAGCGAGGCGTAGGCGAGCTCGGCGGCGAGGCGCTGGCCGCGCACCGGGCGACCGCGGCTGGCCGCGAGGTTGGCGATGCGGGCGAAGATGCCGGGCACCGCGAGCGCGACCGCGAACGCCACCAGGACGGCGCCGCCGCCCGCGGCGATGGCCTCGGGCAGGAGGTGCACGACGACGGTCGCGACCACCGCGGCCAGCGCGAACGCGCGCAGCGGCGCGAGCGTGCGCGGGCCCGCGCCCGCCAGGGCCAGAGCGGCTCCGGCGGACACGGCGACGACCATCGAGGCCAGCGCGGCGAGCACGGGGTGCGCACGCTAGCACGGGGACCCGGCGGGCGCGCGTCGCGCCGACGGCCGCCGCCGGTCAGGCGCCGAGGTCGCGGCGGAGCTGCGGCCGGTCGTAGTTGGCGTAGGTGAACTTCCCGGTGAACTTGCCGGCAAGGTCGAAGTGGAAGACATCCACGCCGCGCCAGCCGACGCGCTCGCCGTAGCGGGCGCGGATCATCAGGCGCAGCCAGGTCGGCACCGCCCGCCCGCGTTCGCCGCGCAGATCGTGGCGGCAGATCCAGCGCGTGGTCGCCTTGCGGGCCTCGCGATCGATCAGCGTGTCCTCGAGATCGAAGCGCATCGCCCCGAGCCGGCCGGCGAACTGCGGGGCGAACGCCGCGCGGATCGCGGCCAGCCCGCGGTGCTCGGTGCCGTCGCCCGGGCGGTAGATGGCGTCGGGCGCGAAGTAGGTCATCACGCCGTCGAGGTCGTTGGCGTTGAAGACCGCGTTCCAGGCGTCGAGGATCGCGGCGAGATCGAGGGCCATGGCGTGGCCTACCCCGGGTCGCGGCGCGATGCACGCGCCCGGGCCGCGCTGCCAGGGATTGCCGCGAGCCGCGCCCGGCGCTGTGGCACGCTCGCGGCGGTGAGAGGCATCGTCTTGCTGGTCGCCCTCGCGGCGTGTTCGCGCGGCCGGCGCGACGCACCGGAGCCCGATCCGCCGCCGCCGTGGCGGGAGATCGAGTTCGAGGAATGCGGGTTCGCGGTCATGGCCCCCGGGGAGCCGGTGGCGATCGGGCTCCAGCTCACGTGCTATCCGTTTCCGCCCCAGGCCGCGGTGATCGATCCGGCGCAGGCGTTCGAGATCGGCGTCAGCGCGATCCGCGCGCGCGTCGACAACCACGGTGACACGGCGGCCGTCCCGCTGCGCAAGCCCACCACGATCGCCGGGTACCCCGCGCTCGGTCTGCGGTTCGCGATGGACGGTGGCCGAGCGACCGTGGGCGTGCTGGTGCTGGTCGATCGGCGCCTGGGCATGATCTGGGCCGTGATCGATCCGGCGCGCGCCGATGGCCTCGACGAGGCGGACCTGGGGCGGGTGATCGCATCGTTCGCGCCGCGGTGACGCGCGCGCCCGATCAGGCCAGCGGCGTGCGCGGCAGTCGCTCGATGCGCGCGAGCACGGTCTCGGCGGCGTGATACCCGCACATGCCGTGCACCCCGCCGCCGGGCGGCGTCGACGCCGAGCACAGGAAGATGCGCCGGTGCGGCGTGGTGTACGGGTTCCAGCGCGCCACCGGTCGCGTGAACAGCTGGCCGATGTCGGCCATGCCGCCGGTGATCGCGCCGCCGACGTAGTTGGGGTTCTTGGCCTCGAGGTCGGCGGGCGTGGTGACGTGGCGCGCGAGGATGCGCTCGCGAAACCCCGGCGCGAAGCGCTCGATCTGCTGCTCGATCGCGGCGGTCTGATCGACGGTCGAGCCGGCGGGCACGTGGCAGTAGGCGTAGCCGGTGTGCTGGCCCGCGGGCGCGCGCGTCGGATCGGCCTGGCTCTGCTGGCAGACGATCAGGAACGGGCGATCGCTGTGGTCGCCGCGCGCGGCCGCGGCCTCGGAGGCCGCGATCTCCTCGAAGGTGCCGCCGACGTGCAGCGTGGTGGCCTCGAGGCAGCGCGGGTCGCGCCACGGGATCGGCCCGCCCAGCGCCCAGTCGAGCTTGAAGGCACCGGGGCCGAAGCGGTAGCGCCGCAGCCTCCTCACGTAACGCGTGGGCAGCACCGGCTCCGCGATCGACGCGAGCTGGCGCGGATCGGTGTCGAACAGGTAGGCCTTCGCGGGCGGCAGCTCGGCGAGCGCGCGGATCGGCGTGCCGGTCTCGATCTGGCCACCGTGGGCGCGCAGGAGGCTCGCGAGCGCCTCCGCGATCGCGGCCGAGCCGCCGGCGGCCACCGGCCAGGCCTCGACGTGGCCGGTGACCAGGAACATCAGCGCGATCGCGCCGGTGAACATTCGCTCGAGCGGCAGGACCGAGTGGCCCGCGCACCCGGCGAGGAGCGCGCGCGCCTCGCGGGTCGCGAACCGCCGCGCCAGCCCGCGCGCCGAGCGCATGCCGCGCCAGCCGAACCGCGCGAGCTGCAGTGGATGCCTGGGCCAGCCGAGCGGCGCGAGCGCGTCGGCGAGGAGGCCGTGCGGATCGGCGAGGAACGGCGCGACCAGCCGGCGATACGCGCGCGCGTCCGCCGCGAACTGCGCGGTGGTGTCGTCGATCGTGCCGCGCAGGAGCACCGCCGGGCCGTCGTCGAGCGGGTGCGCGACCGAGGCGGCGAGCTGCAGCCACCGCAGGCCGTGGGCCTCGAGTGGCAGCGTGCGGAGATACGGCGACAGGATGCCGAGCGTGTGCACCGCCGAGCACTCGTCGTGCACGAAGCCGGGCAAGGTCAGCGCGCTGGTGCGCAGGCCGCCGCCGATGGTCGCGCGGGCCTCCACGACCAGCACCTTCTGGCCGCGCTCCGCGAGCCGCACGGCGGCGGCGAGCCCGTTGGGTCCCGAGCCGATGACGACCGCGTCGAGCTCGCTCACGCGGCGCTGCGCTCCCAGGGCTGGTGCGTGCGCATCGCCGGGACGTCGACCGTGCCGGCCTCGAGGAGCCCGGTCGCGGCGTCGTGGATGCGATACGCCATCGTCTTGCGACCGAGCGGCTGGCTCTCGACGAAGACGCAGCGCAGCTCGCCGGGCAGGAAGCCGCACTGCGCCTGGATCGCCGCGAGCAGCGCCTCCTGGTGCAGGTGGCCATCGCCGAAGTTCCAGCCGAGCGCGAGGCCCGCGATGATCTCGCCATCGAGGTACTCGTAGTTCGTGAGGTCGTCGACGGCTTTCGGGATGAGCTGCGGCAGCGCGCGGCCCTGGAGGTGCATCAACCGGAAGGCGATGACCTTGCCGACCAGGCCGATCGACACCGGCCGCTCGTAGAACCGATCGAGCTGGTCGTAGACCCAGGGCGCGGGCTTGGTCAGCTGCTCGAGCTTGCGGTGGCTGTCGCCGCGGAACAGCCACACGCTGTACGGCCAGTTGCCGGCGTAGTAGCGCATCGCGAGCAGGAACGAGATCCGCGCGGGGAACAGATTGCCGAGGAGCGGCACGCCGATCAGCACGGTGACCAGGAACGCGCTGACGATCGGCTGTCCGACGTCGAGCACGGTGACCTCGGGGTGGGCCCAGAACAGCGCGAACACCGAGTACACCGCCATCACGTTCCACTCGAGCGGCACGCCCATCGGCACGTTGCTGGTGATGAAGCCGTGCAGCGCGAGCGCGAGCGCGATGCCGACGACGAGGCCGGTCGTGCCGTGGACGAGCAGGAACACCATCGCGACCGAGAGCTCGAGCGCGGTGCCGGCGTGGGACAGGAGCTCGGCGAACCGCGACGGCCGCAGGTCGGTCGGGTACGCGCGATACATCCGGCGCCGCAGCCAGCCGAAACGCGTGCACGGGCTGTTGCTGGTCATCACGCAGACCACCGTCGGGAAGTGGTGGTTGAGCTTGGAGACCCCGGCCCAGAACCACAGCGCGAGCTGCACCGCCATCGCGCCGGCGATCCAGTTGCCGGCGAACGCGAGGCACACGATCACGGTGCCGTAGTGCTCGGCGCGCATCGCCAGGAACGCGGTGCGATCGAGGATGCCCATCAGCGGGATCAACGCGACCAGCGGCACCAGCTCGCTGCGCCCGGGCGCGGCGGCGACCAGCGCGCGCACCACGCACCCGACGATCGCGAGGTAGACCAGGACATCGAGCCAGCTGCGCCGGATGCCGCCGATCACCGGCCAGGTCGGGCGCAGCGCGAGCTTGGTCGTGCCTGGCCGCAGGAAGTACAGCGCGCCGCCGACCGGCGGGAAGTAGCGGCCGGTCAGCGGGCCGAAGCCGCAGCCGAGGCCCAGCCCCTCGAACAGCAGGCTCCACAGGATCGCCTTCTCGAACGCGATCGGCGACAGCCACCAGTCGCCGAGGTGGCTGATCGATCCGAGGCCGGGCGTGAAGCTGCAGAAGCCGATCCAGCCGGCGATGTAGAGCGCGATCTTGAGCGCGTGGACCGCGTAGATGGCGAACGGCGTGCCGTAGCCGTCGAGGGCCCAGGCCTCGCAGACCTGGCGACCGCGCTCGCCGAACGGCAGCTTGCTCCAGACCAGGGGATCGTAGGGCGTGGGCTTCGGCGTGAGGAGGGACATGGCCGCGGCGGCAGTGTCGCACCGGCGCCGCGCGACCGTGCGCAGGAAAACGCGACCGGTCAGTCGCGGTGGTACGGCTCGCCGCGCAGGATCTTGAACCCGCGGTAGAGCTGCTCCGCGACCAGCACCCGCACGAGGCGGTGCGCGATGGTCAGGCGCCCGAACGCGATCAGCTTCTTGGCGCGCGCGCGGACCATCTCGCCGTGGCCATCGGCGCCGCCGATCGCGAGCACGACCGGCGCACCGCCGCCGCGCAGCTCCTCGGCGCCCAGCACCGCGCTCGCGAACTCCTGGCTCGACAGCAGCTCGCCGCGCTCGTCGAAGGCGTAGAGGTGCGCGTTCGCGGGCAGGGCCGCGACCAGCGCCGCGTCGTCCTTGTGCTCGCTGATGGTCAGCGTGCAGTACGGGCGCAGGCGCTTCTTGTACTCGTCCTCGGCGGCGACCAGGTACGCCTCCTTGAGGCGCCCGACCACCGCGATCGTCACCTTCAGGGGCAGGGCTAGTACTCGTCGGCCGGGATGCGGGCGTCGGCGGGCACGTCGATCGCGACGCGTGGCGCGTCGATCCACAGGCCCTCGAGGTCGTAGTGCTCGCGGACCGGGTGGTGGAACACGTGGACCAGGAAGTCGCCGAAATCGAGCAGCGCCCACTGGCCGCCGCTCTTGCCCTCGGTGCCGATCGCGGTGATGCCGAGGTCGCGCAGGCCGCCGACGATGCCGTCGCAGATCGCGTAGACGTTGCGCTCGGACCGGCCCGAGACGATGAGCTGGTAGTTGCAGTAGCTGCACAGCTCGCGGACGTCGAGCATCACCGGCTCGAGGCCCTTCTTGTCGAGGGCGAAGGCCAGCGCCTTGAGCGCGCCGTCCTTGCCGCCGTCGTCGGTGCGTGGGGTGGCAGGCGGCTCGCCGCGCAGGCGCGCGCGTGCGGTCGCGGCGGCGTCGCCGTCGTTCGAATCGGAGTCGGAGTCGTGCTTGGAGTCGCGGGTGGTCACTCGGGTGCGTCCTCGGGTCGGGGTCGCAGGAATTACCTGCGGAGCTGTCCGGTACCCCGGACGACGAACTTGCTGGTGGTCAGGCCCAGGGCACCCATCGGGCCGTAGGCGTGGAGCTTGGTGGTCGAGACGCCGATCTCGGCGCCGAGGCCGAGCTCGCCGCCGTCGGCGAACCGGGTCGACGCGTTGACCACGACCGTCGACGACTCGCACTCGCGCACGAAGCGCTCGGCGATCGCGGCATCGCGCGTGACGATCGCCTCGGTGTGGTTCGAGCCGTAGGTCTCGATGTGGGCGATCGCCGCGGCGAGATCATCGACGACGCGGATCGCGACGATCAGATCGACGTACTCGGCGTGCCAGTCGTCTTCGGTGGCGGCCTTGATCGTCGGCCCGCCCAGGCGCTGGACGAGCGCGTCGCCGCGCAGCTCGACCCGGCCCGCGAACCGCGCGACCAGCGCCGGCACGAAGGTCTCGGCGATCGCGCGATCGATCAGGATGGTCTCGACCGCGTTGCAGGTGCCCGGCCGCTGGATCTTGGCGTTCTCGCAGATCGCCAGCGCCATCTCGGGGTCGGCGTCGGCGTGGACGTAGACGTGGCAGACGCCCTTGTAGTGCTTGATGACCGGCACCCGCGAGTGCTCGGCGACGAACCGGATCAGGCCCTCGCCGCCGCGCGGGATGACGACATCGATCAGGTCATCGAGGGCGATCAGCGCCTTCATCGCCTCGCGATCGGGCCACGGCATGACCTGCACCGCCTCGGCGGGCAGGCCGGCGGCGGCGAGCCCGGCGGCGACCGCGGCGCCGAGCGCGCGGTTGGAGTGGATCGCCTCGGAGCCGCCGCGCAGGATGCAGGCGTTGCCGGCCTTGAGGCACAGCGCGGCCGCATCGGTCGTGACGTTGGGCCGCGACTCGTAGACGATCGCGATCACGCCGAGCGGGATGCGCATCTGCGCGACCTCGATGCCGCTCGGCCGCGTGACGTACGGGGTCATCGCGCCGATGAGCTCGGGCTGGGCGGCGACCTCGTCGATCGCGCGGGCCACGCCGGCGAGGCGCGCCGGATCGAGGCGCAGGCGATCGATCATCGCCGCCGACAGGTGGCCGGTCGCGGCCTCGATGTCCCTGGCGTTGGCCGCGAGGATCTCGGCCTCGTTCGCGCGGACCGCGGCGGCCATCGCCGCGAGCGCGGCCAGGCGCTGCGACGCCGGCGCCTTGGCGACCACGCGCGCCGCGGCGCGCGCGGCGGTGGCGAGCGCCCGGACCTGCGCCCCATCGGGCGCACGCGCGGGTTCAGCGGCGGCGGACATACGAAAACGCGGGGAGGACGGGCATCACAGGATCACGAGGTCGTCGCGATGGATGGCCTCGTCGAGCGACTTGTAGCCCAGGGTCGCCACAATGTCACCCGAATGCAAGCCTCGGATCTTGCGCAGGTCGTCCGCGTCGTAGGCGGTGAGGCCGCGGGCGACCTCGGTGCCATCGCCGGCGACCACGCTCACGGTCTCGCCGGGCCCGAAAGCGCCCTCGACCGCCGTGATCCCGCGGGGTAACAGGCTCTTGCCCTGCTCGAGGACCGCGCGCCGGGCGCCGTCGTCGATGGTGATCTTGCCGACCGGCTTGGCGCCGTAGGCGATCCAGTGCTTGCGGGACGACAGGGTGTCGGTGCCCGGGACGAACAGCGTTCCGACGTCGGCGCCGTCCAGAACGTCGGTCAGGATCGTGGGCGAGCGGCCCGGACCGACCACCGCCGGGATGCCGGTGCGGGTCACGATCCGCGCCGAGCCGACCTTGGAGGCCATGCCGCCGGAGCCGACGCCGTCGCCCTTGCTGCCGCCCGCGACCGGCGCGGCCTCGCGCTCGATGTCGCGCACGATCGGCATGCGGATGCCATCGGCGCCGCGCACGCCTTCGACATCGGTGAGGATGATCAGCAGATCGGCGGACACCAGGTTCACGACCAGCGCGGCCAGCTGGTCGTTGTCGCCGAACTTGATCTCCTCGCTCGCGACCGTGTCGTTCTCGTTGATGATCGGCACGGCGCCGGCATCGAGCAGCGCGCGCAGGGTCAGGCGCGCCGACAGGAACCGGCGGCGATCGCCGAGGTCATCGTGGGTGAGCAGCACCTGGCCGATCACCCGATCGTGGGCGGCGAACGCGTGGTGCCACTGCTGCATCAGCCGGCTCTGGCCGACCGCGGCCGCGGCCTGGAGCTGGGGTAGCTCGGTCGGGCGCGCGCCCAGGCCGAGCGCGCGCACGCCCAGCGCGATCGCGCCGGAGCTGACGACGATCACCTCGACGTCGCGCGCGCGCAGCGCGGTGATCTGATCGGCGATCGCCGCCGGGCGCCCGGCGGGGCTCTCGGCGAGCAGCCGGCTGCCGATCTTCACGACGACGCGCTTGCACGCGGTGAGCGCAGTGCGGGGATCGCTCACGTCAACGCCTCGCGCTCGCGCCACAGCCGATCGAAGCGCTCGATCGCGCTGTCGAGGTACGGGTTGACCTCGGCCGACAGCTGCAGCTCGATCGCGGTGACCGCGCGGCCGAGGAAGCTCGAGCTGGCGGCGAGCTGCTGATCGATCGCGGACTCGAGCTCCGAGACCGCGGTGGCCTCGGCGACCGGGTTGCGCTTCTCGAGGAACCGGCGCACCGCGCCGCCGGTCACGATGTCGGCGAGCTCGAGCGGCGCCTTGACGGTGGCGCGGGCGGCGGCGAGCGCGCCCCGGCGGAACGGCTCGAAGCTGAAGCTGCCCGGGGTCTCGTCGAGCGCGCGGACGATCAGGTCGTGGACGATCAGCGCGCGATCGCCATCGAGGCCGAGGCCGGTGTGCAGGCGCGTGCAGTAGTGATCGAACAGCGTGATGCGCAGGAACGTGCGGGCCGCGGCGCGGGCGCGGCGGGCGGCGGTGACCGCGAAGATCATCCGCTTCCACGCCTTGCCGGCCAGCCGGAAGCTGATCGCCGCGGCCGCCATCGACTCGAGCGCGGCGGGCGCGGTGCGGCCGTGGACGAGGTTGGTGATCGCGGCGGCGTCGAGATCGACCTGGCGCTCGGCGGCGATGCGACGGTACGCGCCGCCGAGCAGGTTGCCGACCAGCCAGTCGTCGAGGAACGGCACCGGCAAGCTGCCGGCCACGGTCGCGGCCACGGTTCGCCCGACGATCATCCGGCGATGGCCGTTGAGGTAGTCGCGGCGCAAGGACAGCGCGGTGCTGGTGGTCGAGGTCACGGCGCGGCCTTGGTGCCGGTCGGCGGCGCGGGCGCGGGATCGACGGGGGCCGGCGCAGCGGCCTTCTTGCGAGCGGGTGGGGCCATGCCGTCGAGCAGGGTATCGCGCTCGTCGACCTCGTGCAGCCGCTCCGGCGTGGCGACGACCTGGTCCGCCGGCGGCGGGCTGACCGGGTGCGGCGCGCCGATCGCGGTGACGTCGTGATCGACGACGATCGCCATCGTGTAGCGGTGGCCGTCGCGCGCGAACTCGACCGTGGCCTCGAGGTGGGCGTGCAGCGGCACGCCGGTCTTCTCGTCGAGGATCACGTCGCCGGCCAGCGCGTTGACGGTCGAGTCGGTGCGCCAGGCGCGCTGCTTGAGGGTCTGCGCCGGCGCGGGCGCGGGCGCCTGCATGCGATCGATCGCGACCCGATGCCCGGGGCGCCCGGCCTGCTCGACGGCGCCGCGGTCGGCGACCGAGATCGCGCTCGACACGAGCTCGACGTGGGCCGCCAGCGTCGAGCCGAGATCGTCCTTGAGCTTGGTGAGCTCGGCGTCGTCCTCGGGGGCGCGGCCGTGCCAGCGGGCGTAGCGGGGCCGCAGGAACAGCTTGCCGCCGGTGTAGATGACCTCGCGGCCGTAGTCGGCGTTGTTGTTCTCGGTGGCGTGGAACGCGCCCGAGGCGTCGACCTCGAGGGTGACCTCGTCGGTGAGCTGCTCGACCTGGGTCGCGCCGTCGCTGATCGTGACCGAGCTCTTGGCGGTGAGCGTGTGGGCGCCCAGGGCCTTGGTGACGTAGCGCTCGGGCATCGTCAGCGCGGAGGTCAGGACCGCGGCGTCCTTGCCGGCGCGCGCGACGTCGATCGTGGGCGCCACATCCACGGGGGCGTGGACCAGGCCGGGCAGTTCCTCGTCGGGGGTGCCGCCCGAGGTGCCGCAGCCGATGGCGAACAGGGCGGCGGCCGCCCACCGCGATCCACCGCGCGGTTCGCGCGACCGCGTGCGTGCTAGGCTCGAACGGACGGTGGGCATCGCAGCGTTCTTAGCGTCGACGGCGAATGCGGTCAACCTCCACCCGACGGCGGGGCAGGTCGAGCTCGAGCGGATGGCCACCGGCTGGGGCGGCCTCACGTTCGCGATCGTCATGGGGCTCCTCTGGGGCAGCTTCGCCAACGTCTGCATCTACCGCTGGCCGCCGAGCGAGAAATACCCCAAGGGCCGCTCGGTGGTGCGCCCGGGCTCGCACTGCTTCGCGTGCGGCGCCCAGGTGCGCTGGTACGACAACGTCCCCATCTTCGCGTGGCTGTGGCTGCGCGGGCGGTGCCGCGACTGCGGCGCGACCTTCTCGGCGCGCTACCTGTGGGTCGAGGCGCTGACCGGGCTCCTGTTCGGGCTGGCCTGGTACCAGATCATCGTGCAGGGCGCGATGTTCGAGGCGCTGCCCGATCGGCTGATCCGCTGGGGCATCGTGGCGACGTTCGCGCTGACGATGGTGGTGATCGCGTTCATCGATCTCGATCACAAGCTGATCCTCGACAAGGTCACGTATCCGGCGATCCCGCTGTTCTACGGGCTCGGGCTGCTGTTGCCCGAGCGCAGCTGGAGCGAGGGGCTCATCGGCGCGGCGATCGGTTACGGCGTGATCCGCGCGGTCTCCGACGGCTACTACTACCTCACGGGCCGCGAGGGCCTCGGCTACGGCGACGGCAAGCTGCTGGCGATCGTCGGCGCGCTGGTGGGCTGGCGCGGCGTGCTGTTCGGGCTGTTCGCGGGCAGCGTGCTCGGGACGATCTTCGGCGTGCTGGCGATCGCCCTGCGAGGCAAGCAGCCCGCGGAGGAGGACGGCGCGGAAGGCGATGCGCCTGACGCCGATGCGCCTGCGGATGGCGCGCCGCCGGACGGCGAGGGCGACGACGCCGAGCCGTCGCTGCGCCACATGGAGTTGCCGTTCGGCCCGTACCTCGCCGCGGCCGCGATGTTCTACGTGCTCGCCGAGCCGTGGTTGCGCGTGAATCTCTGGTTCCTGCGCGGGTAACTCTCGCCCGGCGGCGGCGCGAGTTGTGGCCGCCGGCGCCCGGCGGCGGCGCGCGTCGTTGTATAGTGGCAACGTGCCGTCGTCCGAGGCCGAGCGCGTCATCGCCGGATTCACTCTTGGCGAGCGGCTATCGGCCGGCCTGTATGGCGAGGTGTTCCGGGCCCGCGGGCTCGAGGACGACCGGCGCGAGGTCCGCGCGCTGCTCGTCGACAAGGCGCTCGCCGCCGAGCCGGCGTTCGCGAACGCGCTCATGGACGACTCGCGCCGGACCGTGACCGCGCTGGTCAGCCGGGCGATCGTCGCGACCCACGCGATCGCGCGGACGGGCGGGCAGCTGCTCGTGGTCACCGATCCGGTGATCGGCGGCGCGACCCTGCAGGACCTGCTCGCCGAGGCCCGCGGCCAGGGCGGCAAGCTGCCCACCGACTTCGCCGCGGCGATCGCGCGCAGCGTGATCGATGGCCTCGCCACCGCGCACGCCCTCGGCCTGGTCCACGGCGCGGTCCACCCGCGCAGCATCGTCATCGACAGCAACGGCGCTGTCCGGATCGCGGACATCGCGGTCGGGCGCGCGCTCAGCCGCGCCGCGGCCGCGGGCGCCGACGCGTCCTTGACCCGCGGGCTCGCGGGCTACCTGGCGCCCGAGGTCGCGCTCGGCGAGACCCCGGGGCCCGCCGCCGACGTCTACGCGGTCGGCGCGCTCCTGTTCCAGATGCTCACCGGCGAGGTCCCGCCCGGCCAGCTGCGGCTGTCGCCGGCGGTCGAGCGCCTGGTCCAGCGCGCCCTCGACACCGATCTGCACCGCCGGTTCGAGAACGCGATCGAGCTGCAGGAGAACTTCGCCGAGGCGCTCGACGACGATCACTGGGAGCCGGTGACCCAGGCCGAGCTCGCGCGCTGGGTCGGCGACAGCCGGGTCGCGACCGCGGCCAACCTCGACGAGGCCACCGAAGATCTGCTGGCATCGCTGGCCGATGCGGTGCGCGAGCCGCCGACCCGCCGCGCGACCTCGCCGCAGCCGCTCGCCGCGGGCGCGCGCCCCGCCTCGGCGCCGCACGACGACGGCCTCGACGGGCTGCTCGCCGAGCTCGACGACACCGGCGACGAGCCCCACACGCAGGTCGATCCGACCCGCGCGATCGATCGCGATCCGGTCAGCGCGCTGATCGCGCTCGAGCCGCCGCCGCCGGGCGTGACGCCGCTGGTGATCGCCGAGACCAAGCGCCGGCCCGGCAAGGACGCGGACCGCACCGACACCACGCCGCTGCCGACGCCCGCACCCGACGAGCCGGGCACGATCACGCGCGCGGGCGATGACCTCGCGCCCGGCACCGGGCGGCGCCGCATCGTCGAGATGGCCGCGCTCGACGCGATCGACGAGCTCGCCGATGATCTGCCCGAGGCGGCGCCGGCCGCGAAGCCCGCGGCCGCGAAGCCCGCGGCTGCGAAGCCCGCGCCCGCGAAGCCCGCGCCCGCGACGTCTGCGCCGGTGGCCAAGGCCGCGGTGCCGCGCCCCGCCACCATCCCCGCGCCCGAGCTCGACACCCGCCTCGGCCGCTCGACCCTGGCGAACGTGATCTGGGGCCTGGTCGTGCTGGCCGCCGCCGGCGTGCTGATCTTCGTGGTCATGCGCTCGGGCCGCGAGAACGAGCAGAACCGCAAGGACGCCGACGCGCTCGCCAAGGCCCAGGCCGAGGCCGCGCAGGCCGAGACCCTGCGCCGCACCGCGGAGCTCGCCGATCCGGGCGGCATCCGCATCCACTCCACGCCCGATGGCGCCGCGGTGTGGATCAAGCTCGGCCGCACGCCCTTCGACTCGATGGGCCTGCCGACGAGCATGGTCCACGAGCTGCGCGTCGAGCAGGACGGCTACAAGCCGCGCGACCTCGACGTCGGCGGCCGCGACTGGCAGGCCGGCATCGCCAAGCTGACGGTCACGCTCGAGCGCGGTGAGGCGACCTTGCCCGCGGTGCCGCCCGAGCCCGATCCAGCGCTCAAGGCGGGCCTCGCGGAGGGCCGCGGCGTGCTGCACGTCGAGTCGACGCCGCCGGGCGCCGCGGTGTGGCTCCTGGTCGGCGTCACGCCGTCGATGGATCTGGAGGGCATCGAGGCCGGCCGCGACTACGAGCTGCGCGTGGTCAAGGACGGGTTCCTGCCGGCGTACGTCCAGATCCCCGCCGAGGAGTGGCGCCTCGATCCGAAGGACACGCGCACGTCCCTGGCCTCGGCCAAGAAGAAGGACGCGATCGAGCGCAGCGTCACCCTCGAGCCGGTGAAACCGGGCCGGAAGTAATGGCGCGCGTCCTCCGCGTCCGCTGCGCCACCTGGGATCAGGTCGAGGCGTTCTACCAGCGCAAGCTGCGCCGCGGGCGTTACCTCGCGATGCGCGTGCCGTTCGCGCCCGACAAGAACGCCGATCTGACGATCGGCCTCGAGCTGCCCAACCAGCTGGTCATGGCGATCGACGGCACGATCACGTCGGTCGCTGACACCGACGCCGGCGGCCGCACCGCGATCGAGATCCACCTGCACGGCATGACGCCCGAGGTGCAGGGCCGCCTCGAGGCGCTGGTCACCGACGGCCGCGCCGAGGATCAGCGGGTGCGCAACCGGCCGCCGACCGCACCGCCGACGGTGGCCGCGGCGGCCGCGGTCGAGGTCGCCGCGCCGCCGCAGCCCGATCCGCAGCCCGAGTGGACGCCGCCCGAGGGCGCGGCCGCCGAGCAGTTCGTCGCGCTCGAGGCCGAGCTGCGGCGACTGCGGCCGCTGCCGGCGCACGAGGTGCTCGGCGTCGCGTGGGACGCCGGCCCATCCGAGGTCCGCGCCGGCTGGCTCAGCCTCGGCCATCGCTTCCACCCGGATGTCGTCGCGCGCTACGCGTCGGCGGCGCTGACCCACGTCGCCGAGGAGCTGATGATCCACGTCAACCGCGCGTACGATCGGCTGCGCGCGGCGCTGGTCGCGGAGGGGCGCGCCGCGGCGATCGGGCCGGCGCTGCACGAGCCGCGCGGCTGGCTGGTCGGGTTCGAGGAGATGGGCACCGGCACCGCGCCGTCGCTCGCCGCCGAGCCCGAGATCCCGGTCCCGACCAGCCGCACGTCGTCGGTGCGGTTCGCGGTCGTCGAGGATCCGCTGACCGAGGACCGGCTGTTCGGCGATCTCGGCCTGCCGCCGCCGCCGACCGCGCCGAGCGAGGGCGACGTCTTCGATCGCCAGGCCCGGACCCGGCTCGCCGCCGGCGACGCGACCGGCGCGAAGGAGGTGCTCGCCGCGGCGCTGCACGTCTATCCCAAGAACCGCGGGCTGCGCGCGCTCTACCACGTCGCGACCGCGGTCGAGGCGCTGGCCGGCGGCCAGGTCATGCTCGCGACCTCGCAGCTCGAGGCCGCGGTCGCGCACGACGAGCACTGCCACGTCGCGGTGCGCGCGCTCGAGGAGGTCCGCCGCGGCAGCGACGCCGTGATCGTGCGGAGGCTGTTCCAGTGACCGCGATCGGCATCGACCTCGGCACCTCGAACTCCGCGGTCGCGATCCTCGACGCCGACGGCGCGCCGCGCATCCTCACCACCGAGGACGGCTCGACGACCTTGCCCTCGGTCGTGACCTTCGACGAGCACGGTGGCGCGGTGGTCGGCGCCGCGGCGTGGGCGCGCGCGGTCGAGCGGCCCGAGGACGCGGTGTTCGGCGCCAAGCGGCTGCTCGGGCGGCGCGCCGACGATCCGGAAGTGAGGCGGCTCGCCAAGCTCTTGCCGTTCGAGATCGTGCCGTCGCCCAACGGCGACGCGTGGGCGCGGGTCGGCGGTCGCGCGGTCGCGCCCGAGGAGATCTCGGCGCTCATCCTGCGCGAGCTGCGCGCGATGGCCGAGCGTTTCCTCGGCGAGCCGGTCACCGAGGCCGTGATCACCGTGCCGGCGTGGTTCGACGCGGCCCAGCGCGCGGCCACCAAGGACGCCGCGGCGATCGCCGGGCTGCGCGTGCGGCGGCTGCTCAACGAGCCGACCGCGGCCGCGCTCGGCCACGGCGCGCACCGCGGCCAGAACCGCCGGTTCGCGGTCTGCGATCTCGGCGGTGGCACCTTCGACGTCGCGATCGTCGACGTCGAGAACGGCGTCTTCGAGGTCCTCGCCACCGCCGGCGACGCGTCGCTGGGCGGCGACGACGTCGATCGCGCGATCGTCGAGCAGCTCGCGCGCGAGGTCCGCAGCAAGGGCGGCCTCGATCTCGGCACCGACGCCGCGGCGCTGGTCCGGCTGCGCGCCGCCGCGCAGCGGGTCAAGCACGAGCTCTCGACCGCGCAGGTCGCCGACCTCGCGCTGCCGCGCCTCGGCCAGATGCCATCGGGGCGCGCGGTCGATCTCGCGCGCACGATCCGCCGCGACGAGCTCGAGCTGTGGGCGATGCCGCTCCTGCGCCGGCTCGAGGCGCCGTGCCGCGAGGCGATGGTGCGCGCCGGGCGCGCCGCCGCCGAGCTCGACGAGATCCTGCTGGTCGGCGGCATGACCCGCATGCCCGCGGTGCGCCGCACGATCGCGTCGATCTTCGGCAAGGAGCCGCGGGTCGTGCCCAACCCCGACGAGGTCGTCGCGGTCGGCGCCGCGGTCGAGGTCGCGCGGCTCGAGGGGCGCATCGAGGGCGTGCTCCTGCTCGACGTCACCGCGCGCGGCCTGGCGCTGTCGGTCAACGGCAGCCCCTGCGATCTGGTCATCGCGCCATCGGCGGTGGTGCCGACCCGCGAGCACCGCATCATCGCGACCCGCGCCGACGGTCAGCGCGAGCTCGAGTTCGATCTGTGGGAGGGCGAGAGCGCGGAGGCCTCGGGCAACCGCCACCTCGCGCGCTACGCGGTCTCGGCCCTGCCCGCGGCGCCCGCCGGCGAGGTGCTGGTCGTCGTCGAGCTGACCGTCGACGTCGACGGCACCGCGCGGGTCGCCGCCAGCGAGCTGGTGTCGGGCGAGCGGCCGCTGCTCAAGCTGGTCGGCGGGCCCGGGCTGTCGCGCGAGCAGGTCGCGAAGCTGGTCGAGGCGCGCCGATGAGCAGCGCGTGGGCGGTCGGCGCGCTGGTGATGCTCGTCGCCTGCGGCCACGCCGCGCCCGCGCCGGTCGTGCCGCGCGTGGTCCAGCTCAACGCGCCCGGCGCGCTGGTCGATCTCGACGCCGCGGTGCCGCTCGGTCACGTGACGATCGTCGACTTCTGGGCCACGTGGTGCGGTGGCTGCAAGATCGCCGAGGCGCGGTTCATGGCCGACCTCGGCGAGACCCCGGGCTACGTCGTGCGCAAGGTCGACGTCGGCGATGGCGACACGCCCGCCGCGAAGACCTTCCACGTGCGCGGCCTGCCGCAGATCTGGATCTACGATCGCGCGCGCCAGCTGCGCTACGTGCTGGTCGCCAACGACACGATGCGGGTCGCGGAGGTCGTGCGCGAGCTGCTGGCCGAAGCGCCGCGCTGAGCGCAGCGGGAGGGGGGCATGGTGGGCGAGACCAGCACCCAGGTCGTGCGCGGCGGCGAGCCGGGCGGCCCGCGCCGCCGGGTCGTGGTCGTGATGATCGATGGCGCGGTCACGACCCACGCGCTGCCCGAGCGCGGCGCGGTCACGCTCGGGCGCGGCGCCGAGGTGGAGATCCGGGTCGAGCATCGATCGGTGTCGCGGCGCCACGCGGCGATCGAGCTCGATGGCGACGTGCGGATCCGCGATCTCGGTAGCGCCAACGGCACGACGGTGCGCGGCGCGCTCCTGCCGCGCGATCGCGCGATCGCGCTCGGCGCCAACGAGACGTTCATGCTCGGCGAGGTCGCGGTCGTGGTGCAGGAGCGGCGATCGGTGGCGCCGGGCGCCGCAGTCGCGGCGAAGCCGGCGGCGGACGGCGCGGCGATCGAGCCGGTGCTGGTCGAGCCGGCGATGCTGAACCTGTTCGACCTCGCGCGCCGGGTCGCCGCCGGGACGATCAACGCGCTGGTCACCGGCGAGAGCGGCGCGGGCAAGGAGCTCCTCGCGGAGGCGATCCACCGCGCGTCGCCGCGCGCCGGGGGGCCGCTGGTGCGCGTCAACTGCGCGGCGCTGTCGGACACGCTGATCGAGAGCGAGCTGTTCGGTCACGAGCGCGGCGCGTTCACCGGCGCGGTCGGCGCGAAGGCCGGCATGATCGAGGCCGCCGATGGCGGCACGCTGTTCCTCGACGAGGTCGGCGAGCTGTCGGCGAGCGCGCAGGCCAAGCTGCTGCGCGTGATCGAGGATCGCGTGGTCTGCCGGGTCGGCGCGACCAGCGGCCGCACCGTCGACGTGCGGTTCGTGGCGGCGACCAACCGCGATCTCGAGGCGGAGGCGGCGGCCGGGCGGTTCCGCGCGGATCTCTACTTCCGCCTGGCGGGCATCGTGCTCGACGTGCCGCCGCTGCGCGAGCGGCCCGCGGATCTCGAGCCGCTGGCCCGGGCGTTCATCGCGCGCGCGGCCGCGGCGCTGGGCCGGCCGGTGCCCGCGCTCGAGGCCGAGGCGATCGCGGCCCTGCGCGCGCACGCCTGGCCCGGCAACGTGCGCGAGCTGCGCAACGCGATCGAGCGCGCGGTGCTGCTCGCCCCCGGGGCGATCACGGCGGCGGCGCTTTTCGGCGCGGCCCGGCCGGCGGCGAGCGTCGCACCTGCCGCCCCGCCCGACGACGAGCGCGCGCGGATCGTCGCCGCGCTCGAGGCCTGCGCCGGCAACCAGACCCGCGCGGCGAAGGCGCTCGGCATCTCGCTGCGCACGCTGGTCAACCGGATCGAGCAGTACGATCTGCCGCGGCCCAAGCGCCGCTGACGATCTGCAGCGCTACCGCGCGTGCGCGACGATCTGATCGATCTCCGTGACGTGCGGGTGCTTCGGGCCGAGCCGCTCGAGGAAGATCGCGCGCGCGGTCGCGAGCTCGGCGAGCGCGGCCTGGCGATGGTTCATCGACAGCAAGCACACCCCGACGTTGCGATGGCTGAGCGCGACGTCGACGTGATGCTCGCCGTAGAGCGCCACGCGTGCGGCCAGCACGGCGCGGTGGAGCGGCAGCGCCTCGTCGAAGCGCTCGAGCACGGTCAGCACCTCGGCGAGGTTGGAGCGCGCCGTCAGGGCGGCGGTGCTACCGGGCGCGACTCGATCGAGGATCGCGATCGCGGTGCGCAGCTCGACGATCGCCTCCTCGTGGCGGCCGAGCGCGGTCAACTCGACCGCGACGGCGGTGTGGCCGCGCGCGACGTCGGGGTGATCGTCGCCGAGCGTGGCGCGCCGGGCGGCGAGCACCGCCTGCAGCTCGGCCAGCGCCTCGGCGTGCTTGCCGGCGCTGCCCAGCGCCTGGGCGAGCCCCGTGCGATTGCTGAGCGTGTCGGGATGGGTGTCGCCGAGCGGCGCCACCAGCGCGACCGCGCGGCGCGCATGCGCGATCGCGTCGTCGGTGCGGCCGAGCCGGCGGAGCGCGGTCGCGAGGTTCGACTCGTTCGCCGCGAGCCGCCACGAGTCGGGGCCCCACAAGGTCTCGCCCAGCGCGCGCGCGCGCTCGAACTGCGCGAGCGCGCCGGCGTAGTCGCTGCGCCGGCCGAGCAGCGTGCCGCGCGAGATCGCGACGCCTGTCTCGCGCATCAGATCGGGCGCCGATCGCAGCGCGTCCTCCGCGAGCCCCAGCGTGGCGTCGGCCTCGTCGAGCCGATCGAGGCGGGCCAGGCTGTTGGCGAGGGTCAGCCACAGCTCGATGCGCAGGCGGATCGCGGCCGCCGGCGCGAGCGCGAGCGCCGCCTGCAGCGTGTCGATCGCGGGCGCGACCTCGCCGTGCTCGCGCTGGGCCGCGCCCAGCACCATCGTCGCCTCGGCCTCGAGCTCGGCATCGCCGGCGCGGTGCGCGGCCAGGGCGGCGGTGCGCGCGGAGGCCAGCGCCTGCGCGGTGCGGCCGGCCGCCAGATCGATCCGCGCCTCGACCACCTGCGCGCGCGCGGGCGAGGCGGTCGCGGTCGCGAGCCCGTCGAGGAACGCTGGATCGGCGCAGTCGTCGACGGCGCCCAGCCCGCGGATCGCGCCGGTCGCGCGCTCGACCAGCGCGCTGTCGGGGTGCTCGAACAGCGCCACCACGCGGGTCAGCTCGAGCCGCCGCTGGCCCAGGCACAGATCGCGCCGCTCGGCGGTCGGCGACGCGCCGTGGGTCGCGCTCGCCTGACACGCGACCGCGCGCGCCGCGGTCCAGGCCTCGGCGTACGCATCGAGCGCGCGCGCGACCTCGGTCCAGGTGGTGGTCGCGTACGGCGCGCCGGTCGTCGCGAACGCCGCGCTCAGCCGGGCGCGGGTCGCGTCGTCCCAGACGCCGCGTAGCTCGCGCGCCACGCCGGCGCACGGATCGGGCTCCTCGCGCGCGCTCGACGACGCGAGCATCGCGCCGACGACGATCGCGCCGGCGCCCAGCGCCCCGGCCGCCACCGCGTACGGCCACCGCCGACGCGCCGGCCCGGCGAGCGCCTCGATCAGGGCCGGGAGATCCGCGAACCGCGCGGCGGGATCGGGCGCGATCGCGCGCCGCGCCACCGCGTCGAGCCAGCCCGGGACCGAGCTCGTGCCGCTCGCGGGGCCACGCGCGATCGCGGCGCGGCGCTCGTCGACCGTGGCGCCGCCGAACGGCGGCTTGCCATGCAGCAGCTCGAACAGCGACACGCCGAGCGCGAACTGATCGGCCCTGGCATCGCCGAGCGCGCCCGCGAGCTGCTCGGGCGCCATGTACGCGAGCGTGCCGGCGGCGCGCAGCGTCGCGGTGTCGACGATCTCGGCGCCGCCCGGGCCAGCCGCGCCCGCCGCGATGCCGAGATCGGCGAGCCGCGCGCGGCCGTCGTCGCCGATCAGGATGTTGCTCGGCTTGACGTCGCGATGGACCAGGCCGGCGGCGTGGATCGCGGCGAGCCCGCGCGCGGCATCGAGCACCACCCGCTGCACCTCGGCCCAGCCGCGCCCGGCGCGCGCCCACTCGCGCAGCGATCGGCCGCGCACGCGCTCCATCGTGTAGTACAGCCGCCCCGCGAACTCGCCGACGTCGTAGACCGGCACGACGTTGGGGTGCGCGACCCGGGCCAGCGCGCGGGCCTCGCGCCGCAGCCGCTCTTGCCCGGCGCGCGCCAGATCGTCGTCGTGCAGCACCTTGAGCGCGACCTCGCGATCGAGCTCGGGATCGAGCGCGACGAACACCGTGCCCATGCCGCCCGCGCCGAGGCGCTCGCCGAGGACATAGCGCGCCCAGCGCGCGCCGCTCTCGGGGCCCGCCGCGCGCGCCTGCGCGCTCGGCGCGGTCGCGTCGTCGGGGTCGCTCGACATCCCGCGATGATGCCATGGTGGTGACGAGTACCTCGCCGCAGAGATTCTGAACGGTTGACGCCGCCGATCCATCGCGAATCTCTTCGTTGCCTCGTCTCGAGTTACAGGCAGTAGCCCTTCGCCGAGTCGCCTCGACCTTCGCGCGCCTCGACACCCTCAACTCGTCAGAACCTCTGCGGCGAGGTACTAGTCGAGATCGACACGGTGGCGCGCGATGACCGCGTCGAGGATCGCGGCCGCGCCGCCGCCGCCGGTGACCTCGGCGAGGCTCACGCCGAACACCTGGACCGCGTACTTGTGCTGGGCGCCGTCGACCGGGACCTTGCACTCGATGTCGGTGCGCAGCGCGATGCGGGTCTGCGGCGCGATGCCGGCGATCGTCGCCGCGCTGCCCGCGATCACCTTGCGGTCGCTGCAGATCTCCTTGTCACCATCGGGGCGATGCTCGACCAGGCGGATCTGGAAGCGCACGGTCGCGGTCGCCGAGCCCAGCGCGGCCGCGGCGATCGTCGTCGCCTGGCCGATGTCGATCCCGAAGCGCGCGTTCAACAGCTTGTGGCCGGCCGGGACCGTGAACTCGGCGCTCACGCCGGCGGTGCCGCCGATGACGGTGCCCTTCGGATCGACGGTGGTCGCCTGGGTGTGCAGCGCGCCGACGGCGGTCGCGATGCTGGTCCCGGTCGCGATCGGCGCGAGCGTCAGCTCGATCGTCTTCGTCGGATCCGGCGTCCGGCTCCAGCTCGCGCTCTCGGCGAGCGACGGCGCCTCGAAGCGCAGCCCACCGAGCGACACCACGCTGAGGAGCGTCTGCAGGTTGCTCGACTCGCGCGCGAGATCGAGCCGCGCGCTGGTCAGCAGCTTGGCGAAGCTGCTCTCCCACTGCTTCTGCAGCGCGGTGGCGGCGGCGGCGAGCTTCTTCGGATCCTGCGTCACCAGGCCGGCGACCGCGGTCTGCAGCGCCTTGTCGTCGAAGCCGACCGCGGCCTTCGCGGCCTCGACCGACTTCTTCGCGCGATCGGCGACCGCCTTGAGCGCGGCGGCGTCGCGATCGAGCGCGGCCTGGGCGGTCTTGGCCGCGGCGTCGGCGAGGTCCTGGGCCGTGGGCGCGTGGATCGGGGCCGCGGATCCGCCGCCGTCGGCGAGGGCGAGCGGCGCGGTGGCGGTGAGGGCGACGAGCGAGGCGACGAGACGAGCGCGGGTGATCATCGAGGTTCTCCTGCAGACCCGGCGACGTGCCGGCGTGCGGGACCTCATTGCAGGCGATGTGCCGCGCGCGCGCGACGCTGATCCGCTGCCTTGGGCACGCCTCGACCGGGGCCGATGCACGACTCGTGCATCGCGCCCGGATCGCGTGCGCGACACGCGCCGCGCCGCGACGATCCCGTCAGCCCGCGGCGCGCCGCTGCCCGTCGAGCAGGACCCGGACCGTGGCCAGGAGCGTGCTGGGCAGGAACGGCTTGGGCAGGAAGTGGTGCCGATCGGTGCCGGCGCCCATCGCGTCCGGGGCGTAGCCCGACATGAACAGCACCAGTGTCTCGGGGTGTTGCTGCGCGAAGCGCGCCGCGAGCTCGGGGCCGCTCATGTCCGGCATCACGACGTCGGTCAGGAGCAGATCGAACCGCACGCCCGCGGTCGCGGCGAGCGCGAGCGCCTCGGTCGGCGTGCTCGCGACGTCGACCTGGTGGCCGGCGCTGGCGAGCGCGCGGGCGACGATCAGGCGGAGGGCCGGTTCGTCGTCGACCACCAGGATCCGCGCGGCGGCCGGGCTCGCCGGGCTCGCCGCGCGCGCCGGCTCGGCGAGCGCCTCGCCCGCGACGGCAGGCAGCAGCACGCGGAAGGTCGTGCCGTGGCCCGGCGTGCTGCTCACGGTGATGTCGCCGCCGCTCTGCTTGACGATCCCGTAGACCGTCGACAACCCGAGCCCGGTGCCCTTGTCCGGCGCCTTGGTCGTGAAGAACGGCTCGAACACCTGGGCGCGGATCTCCTCGGTCATGCCGACCCCGTCATCCGCGACCGACAGCACCAGCCAGGCCTCGCGAGCCCCGGCCGCCGGGATGGTCTCGCGCGTGAGGGTCACCTGGATCGCGCCGCCGCCGGGCAGCGCATCGCGCGCGTTCACGACCAGGTTGACCAGCACCTGCTCGAACTGGCCGGGATCGACCATCGCGATCGCCGGCTCGCGGCACGCCGTCACCGTGAGGCGCACGTGCTCGCCGATGATGCGCAGCAACATCGACTGCATGTCGACGAGGATGGTGTTGAGGTCGACGGCCTTCGGCATCAGGACCTGACGGCGGCTGAACGCCAGCAGCTGGCGCGTCAGCTTCGCGCCTCGCGCGGCGGCGCCGATGATCTCCTGCGCGTCCGCGCGATCGCCGGGGCGATCGGTGGCGCCGTCGTGGAGGAAGTGCGCCGAGTTCATGATCACGGTCAGCAGGTTGTTGAAGTCGTGCGCGATGCCGCCCGCCAGCTGTCCGACGGCGGCCAGGCGCCCGGCCTGCAGCAGCTGATCCTGGGTCTGCCGGAGCGCGGCCAGGCTCTCGGTCAACGAGGCGTTGCCGGTCGACAGCTCCGCGAGCTTGTGTTCGCGCTCGACGGTGTAGGCCTGCAGCTTGTCGACCATCTCGCCGATCGCGACGGACAGCGCGCGGATCTCCGTCGGGCTCCACACGCCGAGCTGCGGTGGGTGCTGCGCGAAGTCGCCGTTGCCGATCGCGCCCGCGACGCGCGCCAGCCGCGCGATCGGCCTGGCCATCCAGCCCGCCAGCACGAAGGCCACGCACAGCGCGACGCCCAGCACGAGGCCACCGACCAGGAGGGCGTGCAGCTGGGCCGCCCGGACGCGATCGTCGAGCAGCGAGCTGGGCCGCGCGACGATCGCGGTCCAGCCGCGCGGGAACGCCCGGGTCACCGCGATGCCCGCGTGGACCGGGACGCCGTCGGGATCCTTGCCCTCGCGCGTCGTCGGATCGGCGACATCGGCGATCAGCAGGGCGGTCTGCGAGAGATCCTGGGAGCGGGGGTACCGCTTGCTGCCGCTCGACGCGATGACCTCGTGGCGCTTGTCGAGCAAGAGCACGCTGGCATCCGGGAGCAGCGCCGCGATCCGATCGGCGATCGCCTGGAACTGTTCGACGTCGAGCGTGCAGGCGACGTAGCCGGCGAACCGATGGTCGCGGGTCCAGATCGGCGTCGCGATGTGGACGCTGACGACCGCGAAGCGCCGGCCGACGTGCACCCCCGAGATCGCGGTGTCGCCGGTGGCCAGCATGGCCTGCACGTAGTCGCGGTCGCTGTAGCTGGTCGGTGGGATCGCACGACCGTCCGGGCCGGTCGGCGGATCGTAGAGCACCGAGGTCGCGTGGGCGTCGCCGATGTAGACGTTGTCCAGCACCGCCGCGCTGCGGTACTGGGCCGCGAGCTGCGCGAGCTCGGCGCGCGGGAGGTTGGCGACGTCGCCGCCGGTACCGTCGGCCGCGCTGGCCAGGCGCGCCTCGATGGAGTGCGCGATCGCGCGCTGGACGCGGATCTGGGCGTCGACCTCCTGCTCGACCTGCGCGCTGAAGGCCGAGACCGCGAACCGATGCTCCTCGTCGCCCTCGTCGATGAGCAGCTGCTCGAGCCGGTGCGACTCGACCGCGGTCAGCACGATCGCCGACGCGATCGACAGCAGGCTGAGCCAGAGGAAGATGTAGATGCGAAGGCTCATCGCTGCCTGCGGACGCCTGACCGTCGGCCGCGGCCGGCGGTCCTCCCCGATCGAATCGACCGCTCCGCCTCGAATGTAACGCGAGCGGCGCGGGGCCGCGAAGCGTCAGCAGATGATCGAGACGCCGGCGTCCGCGAGCAGCGCCGCGCCGACGAGGCCGGCGTCGTCGCCGAGGATCGCGTCGGCGACCGTCAGCGGCTCGAGCGACGCCGCGGGCGCGAGCGCGTGCAGCGCCGCGATGACCTGCGCGCGCAAGACTTGCGTGCGGCCGAGCATGCCGCCGCCGAGCACCAGCCGAGCGGGGTTGAGCACGGCGATCGCGTTGGCCAGGGTCACGCCGAGGAGCGGCGCGAGCTCGGCCCACAGCCCGAGGGCCCAGGCGTCGCCGGCGGCGGCGGCGCGATCGACGTCGCCCGGGGTGATCGCGTCGATCGCGGTGTCGCGCGTGGCGATCGAGCGCGCGCCGGCCGCGAGCTCGCGGCGCGCGCGGGCCTGGACGTAGCTGCCGCCGATGTACGCCTCGACGCAGCCGCGGCCGCCGCACGCGCACGGCGCCGCGTCGGCGCCCCAGACGACCTTGGCGTGGCCGAGCTCGCCGGCGCAGCTGGACGCGCCCTCGACGAGGCGACCGCCGGCGATCACGCCCGCGCCGATGCCGGTCCCGACGAAGACCAGCAGCACATCGGCGACGCCGCGCGCAGCGCCGTGGACCTGCTCGCCATAGGCGATCGCGTTGACGTCGTTGTAGACGCCGAGCCGCGCGCGCCCGCCGAGCGCGGCCGCGAGCAGCCGACCGAACGGCACGTCGCGCCAGCGCAGGTGCGGCGAGTTGGCGACGGTGCCGGCGGTGTCGCGCAGCATCGCGGCCAGGCCGATGCCGACCGGCACGACCGCCTCGGCCTCGAGCTTCGCCTCGGCCCGCATGCGCTCGATCACCGCGACCAGCCGGCGCACGATCGTGTCCGGATCGCGCGGCTCGCCGACCGGCTCGCGGTGATGTGCGACGAGCGCGCCATCGGCGACGCGGATCGCCGCGATGCGCAGGTTGGAGCCGCCGAGATCGACGCCGATCGCGATCGCCACGATCACGCCTCCGCGAGCGCGCGCCGCGCCACGGCGATCGATTCCTCGACGATCGCGCGCAGCTCGGCGAGCCGCGCCTGATCGCGCGCCTCGCACCGCACGACCAGCGCGGCCTGGGTGTTCGAGGCCCGGACCAGGCCCCAGCCGCCGTCGAACATCGCGCGCACGCCGTCGACGTCGACGACGCTCGAGACATCGGGGCGCGCGCGCAGGGCCGCGGTCACCCGCGCGACCACCGCGAACTTGAGGTCATCGGGGCAGTCGACGCGCAGCTCGGGGGTGTTGACCATGACCGGCAGGGTCGCGGCGTGGTCGGCGAGCGTCATCGCGCTCTGCGACAAGAGCTCGAGCAGCCGCGCGCCGGCGTAGATCGCGTCGTCGAAGCCGAGCCAGCGGTGCGCGAAGAACACGTGGCCGGACATCTCGCCGCCGAGCAGCGCGCCGGTCTCCTTCATGCGCGCCTTGATGAGCGAGTGGCCGACCTTCCACATCTCGGCCTCGCCACCGGCCTTGCGCAGCTCGTCGAACATCGCCTGCGAGCACTTCACCTCGCCGATGAAGCGCGCGCCCGGCACCTCGGCGAGGATCGCGCGGCCGAACAGGATCATCAGCTGATCGCCCCAGAGGATCCGCCCGGTGCTGTCGACCGCGCCGATGCGATCGGCGTCGCCGTCGAACGCGATGCCGAGCTCGGCGCCGGTCGAGGCGACCGTGGCGATCAGGTCGGCGACGTTCTCGGGCAGCGTCGGATCGGGGTGGTGATTCGGGAACCGCCCGTCCATCTCGCAGTACAGCGGAACGACCTCGAAGCCGAGCCGCTGGTAGAGCGCCACGCCGAGTGGCCCGCCGGCGCCGTTGCCAGCGTCGACGACGACCTTGGGCCGGCGCGGGCCGAGGCGGAGCTGGCCGGCGGCGTAGGCGAGGTAGTCGGCGGTGATGTCGATCTCGCGCAGGCTGCCGACGCTCGGCCCGGCGGCCAGGCCGGTGGCGCGGCGCGCGAGGATCGCGTCGCGCAGCGCGAGGATCTCGGCGCCGAACAGCGCGCCCTTGCCGAGCAGCAGCTTGAAGCCGTTGTCCTCGGGCGGGTTGTGGCTGCCGGTGATCATCACGGCGCCGTCGACCGGCAGCGTGCTGGCCGCGAAGTAGAGGAGCGGCGTCGGTCCCACGCCGATGTCGACGATGTCCGCGCCCTCGCGCAGGCCGGCGAGCAGCGCGGCGTGTAGCCGCGGCGAGGTCAGGCGACAGTCGCGGCCCAGCGCGATCTGCGGGCGCCGGTCCACGGCGCGCGCGATCCGCGCGGCCACGGCGCGGCCGAGGTCGGTGACGAGCGGGTCGTCGAGGTCGCGGTCGGCGTGACCGCGGATGTCGTACTCGCGAAAGATGCGCTGGTTCATGATCAAAGGAAGCGCTCGAGGCCACGGCGCGTGAGCTCGTCGACGGCGAGGCGCACGTCCTGGGCGCGGGCGCGCGGCACGACCAGCACCGCGTCGCCGCTCTGCACGACGACGAGATCGCTGCAGCCGACGACGACGACGGTGCGGCCGGGGTCGGCCATGACGACGTTGCCGGTGCCGTCGACGACGACGCCGTCGCCCAGCGCGGTGTTGCCGCGCGCGTCGGCGCCGGTGATCGCGGGCACCGCGGCCCACGAGCCGACGTCGTCCCAGCCGAAGTCGCCGCGCACGGTGACCACGCCCGGGGTCTTCTCCATCACGCCGTGATCGATCGAGATCGCGGGCAGGGCGGGGTAGAGCGCCGCGGTCAGCGCCGCCGCGCCCGCGACGTCGTGCGCGAGCGCGTCCGCGATCTGCGCGAGCGCAAGGCCGATCGCCGGCACCAGCCGCGCGAGATCGTCGACGATGCGGCGGGCGCGGCAGAAGAACATGCCGCCGTTCCACAGGTGTCGCCCGCCGGCGAGGTAGGCCGCCGCGGTGGTCGCGTCGGGCTTCTCGACGAAGCGCGCGACCTCGGTGACGCCGGCCTGCGCGGTCGGCGCGCCCAGCTCGAGGTAGCCGAAGCCGGTCTCGGCGCGCGTCGGCGCGATGCCGATCGTGCAGATCACGTCGGCGCGCTCGGCGGCGGCGAACGCGGTCGCGACCGCGGCGTACCAGCCGGGCTCGTCGCCGATGTGCTGGTCCGCGGGCAGCACGCCGAGCACCGCGTCGGGATCGCGCGCCAGCAGGTGGATCGCGGCGAGGCCGATCGCCGCGGCGGTGTTCCGGCCGATGGGCTCGACGAGGATCGTCGAGCCCGGCGCCTCGACGGCGGCCAGGGTCGCCTGGCTCGCGGCGGTGACGACCATGACCTGGCCAGCGGCGTGGGCGCCGCGGCGGACCGCGGCGGCGAGCAGCGACTCGCCGGCGCCGAGCGCGAGGAACTGCTTGGGGCGCGCGCGGCGGCTCGCCGGCCACAGCCGCGTGCCGCTACCACCGGCGAGGATGACTGCGTGTCGCACGGGCGAATCGTCGGCCAGCGGCCGCGTGAATACAAGGTGGCCGACTCGCGGCGCCCGTGGCATGCGGCGCGCGCGGCGCGCCTGCGTCAGCTTTCGCGCAGACAGCCGCGATAGCCGGCGAGCACGTCCTTGTCGGAGACCGGGCCCGCGCCCTTGGTCCCGAGGAAGTACGTGCACGACGCCGCGTCGAGGCTGCTCGGGTGCGCGCCGACGACGTAGTCGGTGAGCTCGAACGCGAAGCCGGTGACGCGCCCGAACCGGGTCAGGTGCTTGCGCAGCCGCGGCGAGCGCGTCAGCGAGCCGAGGAAGTAGCGCCACGACCAGGCCAGCGCGGTGCCCGCGCCCGCGACCGCGCCGCTGTCGAGCTCGTCGAACTCGCGGAACAACCGGCGGTGCCCGACGTGGGTGAAGCGCGTGAAGTCGAAGCCCTCGAGGTGGACCTGCTGCATGAACGGGATCTCGGAGTAGACGATCCCGCTGGGCTTCAGCACGCGGTGGATCTCGGCGACGCACCGCACCGGATCGGCGACGTGCTCGAGCACCGCCTGGACCACGACGCCGTCGACGCTCGCGTCGCTGAACGGCAGGTCGTGGGCGTCGCCGAAGATCGCCGCGTCCGAGCACGGCGAGGGATCGAGCGTCACTAGCCGGATCGCCGGATCCTGCGCGACCGTCGCCATGCCCTTGCCCTCGAGGCCGCTGCCGACCACGAGCACGACCGGCGCGGCGCTCTGCGCGAACAGGTGCTGCTTCATCGCGGCGAAGCAGCGGGTCGCGGACAGGTTCACCGACGTCGACGGCAACCGCCGGATCCACTCGCGCACCTGCCGCGGCAGCGTCCGGGTCTCGGCCGGCGCGCGATGGTAGTCGTCGACCGCGAACACCGACCGCGCCTCGTCGATCAGCACCGGGCGGCCGCGGACGATCGGGAAGACCTTCCCGCAGCCCTCACAGCGCACCTCGTCGTGATCGACCGCGAGCGCGGCGCGGCACGGGCATCGGAGGATCTCGAGGAATGCTTCGAAGGCCCGCATCATCCCCCGCATCGTACGATCGTCGGGGAGCAGGCTGACCACGAATCGCCGAAACTCGGACATCGGTCAGCCGATATTGGTGGGCCGAAAACGACCGACGGGCCCGCGTGGGCCCGTCGTCAGTGCGCGTGCGATCGCGTGATCGCCTCGCTCAGGTCACGGGACGGTGAACGTGCCCTTGACCGTGGTCACGCCGACGCCGACCGACAGCGCCTCGACGCCGTTGATCGAGACGTCCGGCGCGAGCAGCGTCGAGATCAGGTCGTTGTTCTTGAGCTCGTCGACCGTGATGTTGCAGTCGTGGGTCGGCGCCTTGTCGAACAGCGAGATGATCGTCGTGGTGCCGCCGGTGCAGCCGCAGTCGGCCTTGGTCGTGTCGAGCGGCTTCGGGCAGTTCGTATCGATCTGGTCGTTGAAGGTCGAGACGACCGCCGGGATGACCTTGCTGTCGAGGTCGGCCTGGGTGATCGCGCCGCCGATGACGCCGGGCGAGGCGTCCGAGCCGATCGCGGTGTCGGTGACGCCGCCCAGCTTGGCGCGGGCGCCGATCAGGTCGAGCTGCACGGGCGCGCCCGACAGCGACAGCTTGAGCGTGACCTTGCCGGGACCGCCGGTGAACTGCGCGCCGATGATCTTGCCGACCATGATCGCGTCCGTCGGGCCGGTCGTGTCGACGTCGAACGTGCCGGTGCCCGCGAGGTGCTTGCCGCAGGTGGTGTCGTCGTTCGGATCGGTGCACGGCGCCGGCGAGGGGTTCGTGCCCAGGTAGACCTGGAGCGCGACGCCGTTGGCCATGTCGAGCGCGGTCGCCTTGACGTTCGCGAGCAGGATGATGCTGCCGCTGTTGACCTGCTTGTCGATCGTCGGCTGGAGGTCGAACGAGCCCGAGCCGGCCGCGCTCGAGAGCGCCGCGAGGATCTGGCCCAGCGCGTTGTCGACCTTGCCGTCGCCGTCGAGGTCGAGGCCGTACTTGCTGCCCTCACCGGCCTTCACCGGCAACTTGACGGAGTCGACCACGTAGGTGTGGTTGGTGCCGTTCGGGTCGACGGTCATGGTGTCGTCGTCGCCGCTCGAGCCGCCACAGGCGACCGCGCCGAACGAGAGAGCCGAAACCGCGAGCAGAATCGAAGAGCGCTGGACTAGTCTCATCGAAAGTTCCCCTTCTTTGCCGGAGTGAATGTGAAGCGTTTCTATCCCGAAACCGCCTCAGGCTACAAGATAGCGGTCTGGCCAGTTTTGCGACGTGATCTTGCGCATGGTTAGGCCAAGAAGTCGGTCGAACCAGGGTCAGAGGGCGTCGGGCACCAACGCGAGCACGGCGCCCAGCGCCGCGGTGACGAGCGCGAGCGGCGCGGCGAGCGCGAAGCCGAGATCGTTGGGGCGCCGCGCGGTGAACATGCCGCGCACGCACGCGACGGTCGCGGTCGACGCCGCGATCGCGAGAAACACCCCGAGCACTCGCACCAGCGCACGGTAGCGAAGCGCGCGCGGGATCGCGAGCGGCCCGCGGTGACGATTCCGCAACGCCGCGCGATTCGCGCAGTGGTTGCGTGCGGTCGCGAAACGCCGCGATCACCTGCGCAAACCCGGAATCGTGCGCCGATCCGCCGCGCTTGCAGCCGCCAACACCGTCGCGCGCGGCGCGGCGCGCCGCCGCCGATCTGCCATAGTCGGCCGCATGAAGCGTCCTGTCGCGATCGGGCTCGGGGTGGGGGTCGTCGTCATCGCCGCCGTGCTGTACTTCGTGCTCGGCACGGGTCACGGCACTGTCGAGAAATCGCCGCCGACGACGACGACCGACATCGGGCCGGTGAAGTCGAACGGCGGCCGGCCAACCCCGTCGTCGCGCGGCGACTTCGACGCGACCGGGCGGCCGAGCAACGACGCGCTCATCGACGACGATCCCGCCGGCGCGCTGCGCCTCGAAGGCCAGGTCGTGGGCGACGGCGATCAGCCCGTGGCCAACGCCACGGTCGTGCTGTCGTCGAACCCGCCGCGGGTCACCGCGACCGAGCAGGACGGCTCGTTCGCGTTCGATCACCTGGTCGGCCGCCCGTACACGCTGGTCGCGCGCGGCCCGGGCGGCATCGCCGGGCCGATCACCGCGCGCCTGACCGCGACCACCGCGCCGGTCATCCTGCACCTGCGCCCGGCCACGACCGTCGTGGTCGCCGTCGTCGACGAGAAGGGCGAGGCGGTGCCGAACGCGGCGGTCGAGCTGCGCGGCCTCGACGAGCAGGCGATGAACGCCGGCCCCGATGGCAAGGCGACCTTCGCCCCGGTCATCCCCGGCGGCTACGATGTCGTCGCGCACGCGCCCGGGTTCGCGCCGGGCAACGAGCCGGTGCGCATCGGCGGCGACAAGACCGAGGTCAAGGTCGTGCTCGGCAAGGGCGCGGCGGTGTCGGGCGTGGTCGTGGATGATCGCGGCAATCCGGTCGCCGGCGCGCGCGTGGTCTACAGCGGCGCCTCCGACTGGTCGCGCCAGGGTGACGAGCGCAAGGACGCGGCGGTCACCGCCAAGGACGGCGCGTTCGCGTTCGAGGCGATCCCCGCGGGCACGTTCCGGTTCGTCGCGCGCCACCCCGAGAAGGCGCCCGGCACCTCCGCGCTGGTCACGCTCGATGGCGCGACCCCGCGCGACCACGTCGAGATCCGCCTGCCGCCGGGCGCGACCGTGCGCGGCAACGTCGTCGACGCAGCCGGCGCGCCGATCCCGTCGGCGCGCGTGCGCATCGGCGCGTCGGGCGCGGGCATGGTCGGCGAGGCGCCGCGCCAGGTGTTCACCGATGATCGCGGCGCGTTCGTCGTGACCGGCCTGCCGCGCCGCCCGCTGGCCGCGGTCGCGCTGTCCGAGGACGCGGCGTCGGCCAACGTGCCGGTCGACACCAGCGCCGGCGACGTCGACAAGGTCGTGCTCAAGCTCGACGTGACCGGCACGATCGCCGGCACCGTCGTCGACGAGGGCGGCCAGCCGCTCGAGGGCGTGCAGGTCTCGGCGTTCCCCGACTTCCGCGCGCAGCGCAAGGGCAACGGCGATGGCGAGATGAGCAGCTGGCGGCTGCGCGGCTTCCCGCAGGATCTGACCGACGCCAGCGGCGCGTTCACGCTGGTCGGGCTCGCGCCCGGCGAGTACCGCGTGCGCGCCACGCGCAGCCGCGCGGCGGCGCGCGGGCGCGGCTTCGCCGGCGAGGGCACCTCGGCGCAGACCGGCACCAAGGATCTGCGCATCGTGCTGCCGCCCGAGGGCAGCGTGAAGGGCAAGGTCACCTACGCCGACGGCAGCGCGGTCGGCCCGTTCACGGTCGGCGTCGGCTTCACGCAGGAGCCGGTGTCGTCGAAGGACGGCGCGTTCGTGCTCGACGGTCTCGCGCCCGATCACTACCAGCTGTCGGTGAAGGGCATGGGCTTCGTGTCGAAGAGCGTCGAGATCGACGTGAAGGGCGGCGCGGCCACCGACGTCGGCACGATCACCGTCGTGGAGGGCCGCTCGATCAAGGGCACGGTCGTCGCCGACGGCAAGCCGGTGCCGGGCGCGACGGTGTGGGCCGGGCGCCAGATCTTCGGCAACGGCTCGTCGAACGACGCGCGCTTCGGCGGCGGCGGCCCGCCGATGGCGCAGGGCACGCGCAAGACCACGACCGGCGAGGACGGCAGCTGGTCGATGTCGGGCTTCGGCCTGTCGGACATCACGATCGTCGCCGAGGAGCCCACGCTTGGGCGCTCGGCCGCGGTGCGGCTGCAGGACGGCGATCCGACCGCGCAGGCGCTGGTGCTGACCCTCGCGCCGTTCGGCGCGCTGAAGGGCGTGCTCAAGCAGGGCGCTGCGCCGGCCGAGGGCGTGATCGTCAGCGCGCAGTCGGTGGGCTCGCCGGGCGCGTTCTACTCGGTGGCGACCGGCCCCGACGGCGCGTACCGCTTCGACAAGCTCGCGCCCGATAGCTACAAGGTCTCCGCGACGCTCGGCATGCCGATGCGCGGCATGAAGTTCTACTCGAAGACCGTGGTCGTCGAGTCGGGCAAGGAGGCGGTCGTCGATCTGCAGTACCAGCCGGGCGCGGTGTCCCTGGTGGTCGCCGCGGCGGTCCCGGCCGGCGGCAAGATCGGCGCGGTGAGCGCGTGGCTCGCGTCGGGCGTGATGGCCGCGAAGAACGGCCGCGATCTGCAGCTCAAGATGGCGGCGCAGGGCGCGGGCTCGTCGCAGTGGAACATCGTGCCGATGGGCGGGCAGACCACGTTCACCGAGCTCCAGCCGGGCACCTACAGCGCCTGCCTCGTGCCGTTCCCGGCCGAGGTCGCGCCGATGGCCGGCATGGAGTACGCGATGAAGTACTCCGATGTCATGGCGGTGTACTGCAAGACCGTCAACGTCGCGGCCTCGCCCGCCGAGCAGTCGGTCTCGGTGCCGATCGAGATCCCGCAGCTGATCAAGGACGACGACACCGGCAGCACGCCGCCGCCGCGCGGCGGTGGCCGACCGGGCGGCGCCGGTCAGTAGTTAGCCGCGCACCGCGGCGACGATCCGCAGGTACGCCGCGCGGATCTCGTCGCGCCAGCGCGCGACCTCGCGCGCCAGACGCGGGCCGTCGGGGAAGCCGGCGCGGCGGGCGAGGCGGTCGAGCTCGCGCGGCTCGGTCGGCAGGTGGTGGACCGGGCGATCGTGGACGATGCGCAGGCGGTGCTCGAGACGGCGCAGGAAGCGGTAGCCGTCGGCGAGCAAGGCGAGGTCGCCGGCGTCGGCGACCTCGGTGGCGGCCGCGAGCGCGGCCATCGTCGACGGCGTGCGCAGCGCCGGGTGCGCGGCGCCGAACGCGAGCTGCAGGCACTGCGCCGCGAACTCGACGTCGATGACGCCGCCCTTGCCGGCCTTGAGGTCGCCGCGGCTGCCCAGCTCGCGCTCGATGCGCTCGCGCATCTCGGCGATCGCGTCGGCGACCACCGCGCGATCGTGCGGCTGCCACACCGCCGCGGTCGCCGCGGCGAGCGCGGTGTCGCCGAGCGCGGCGTCGCCCGCGACCGGCCGCAGCCGGGTCAGCGCCTGGTGCTCCCAGAGCTGGGCGTCCTGGGCGTGGTAGCGCCGCCAGGCCGCGAGCGAGGACACCAGCAGCCCCTGCGAGCCGGCGGGGCGCAGCCGGGTGTCGAGCTCGTAGAGCCGACCGCGCGGGGTGCGGGCGTGCAGCGCGGTCATCAGGCGCTGCGCCGCGCGCGTGAAGTACTCGACGTTGTCGAGCGGCCGCGCGCCATCGCTCGCGCCGTCGTCGCCGTAGACGAAGACGACATCCAGATCCGCGGCGTAGCCGAGCTCGCGCCCGCCGAGCTTGCCGAGCGCGAGGATCGCGAGCGCGGTCGGCGCGCCATCGATCGACCGCGGCACGCCGTGGCGCGCGCGCATGCCGGCGAGCACGAGCGCGAGCGCGCGGTCGAGGCAGATCTCGGCGACGGTGGTCAGCTCCGCGCAGACCTCGAGGGCATCGAGCCGCCCGGCGAAGTCGGCGAGCGCGATGCGCAGCACCTGGCCGTTCTTGTGCTCGGCGAGCGCGCTCCACGCCAGCTCCTCGTCACCCGGATCGGCGGCGCGCGCCACCGCGAGCTTGCGATCGGCGTCGGCCTCGACCGCGGCGCGGCCGGGCGGGCCGCCGACCGAGACCAGCAGATCGATCAGCTCCGGCCGATCGACCAGGCTGCGCGCGAGGTACTCGCTCGCGCCGAGGATCGAGACCAGCAGCCGCAACAGCGGCCGGTTGTCGTCGAGCAGCCGCCACACCGACCAGGCCGCGGCGCGCCGGCCGCCGAGATCGACCGCGTGGCGCAGCGCCTGATCGGGATCGGCGGAGGTCGCGATCTCCGCGAGCAGCGCCGGCCCCAGCCGGGCCAGCGCGCCGGTCTGCGCGTCGCCGAGCGGCGAGTCGGGGCGCAGCCGCGCGCGGCCGAGCTCGGCGGCGGCGGCGGCCGGATCGGTAAAGCCGAGCGCGGCGAGGGCGGGATGAGCCGTGGGGCCGAGATCGCCGGTGAGCACCGCGCGCGCGGCGCGGGTCGTGGCGTCGTCGTCCTGGTGATCGCGATCGGGCGCGCCGAGGGTCGCGAACAGCCCGGCGACCGCGCGCGTGTGGCGCGTGAGCTCGGCCTCGAACTCGGCGAGCGTCGCGTAGCCGACGCGGCGCGCGACCACGAGCCGCGCGGTCGGCTCGGCGGGCACCCGCTGGGTCTGGCGCCCGCCGTCGAGCTGCAGCACGTGCTCGACGTGGCGCAGCCAGCGGTACGCGCGCCACAGCACGAGGTGCTCGTCGTCGGTGACCAGCCCGGCGAACAGCAGCTGATCGAGCGCGGCCAGCGTGCCGTGAGCGCGCAGGTTCGGGTTGCGCGCGTGGACCAGCTGGTGGGCCTGCACGAAGAACTCGATCTCGCGGATGCCGC
>JAIOQA010000501.1 GCA_021413675.1 Deltaproteobacteria bacterium
CGGCGGCCAGGCCGCTGGCGATCGCCGCGGCCTCGGGCGGCGGCAGCGCGGCGGTCAGCGGCGCGAGCTGGGCGGCGATCGCGATCGCCCGCGCCGGATCGCCGGGCGGCGCGGCGGCCAGCGTCGTGCGCAGGAGCGCGCGCAGCCGGCGGCGCCACGCCCGGTTCTGCAGCGCCGAGGCGATCACGAAGCCGCCCGCGGCGACCGCCACGAGGATCGCGAGCGCGGTCACGCCGCCCGCGCCACCGACCAGCGCGAACGCGCCGGCGGTGATCACGGTCGCGAGCGGGATCACCGCGCCGAACACCAGCGTCCGCGCCGGCGCGCGCGCCATGGGCGGCTCGGCGCCGTAGAACAGCGCCGACAGCGGGGTCTTGACCGCGTCCTTGAGCGGCCCGTCGACGAACCGCGCCATCGACGCGATCACCAGGCCGGGCCAGGCCGCGAGGCCCAGCTGCGCGACCAGCGTGGCGGCGGCATAGCCGAGGTTGAGCACGGTCACGCCGACCCGATCGACCAGCAGCGGCACCAGGAACAGGCCGATCAGCACGCCGATCAGGTTGGCGATCTGCCCGAGGTCGCCGAGGAAGCCGGCGACCTGGTTCTCGTCGCCGCCCTTGGCGTCGCTGATCGCGGCGAGCGACACCACGCGCAGCCCGTAGCGCGTGACGACCATCAGCGCGGTCGAGATCGCGATCGCGCGGACCAGCGGCGAGGCCCACACCGCGCGCCAGCCGGTGTCCGGATCGCGGACCGCCGGGCCGGTGCGCTCGTCGGTGACCGGCGCGGGCGCGCCCTCCACCTCGTGGGTCACCGCGCCGATCGGCAGCGACGCGGCGATCAGCGCGAGCGCGACCGCGGCCCACAGCAGATCGATCGCCGCCGCGTACGCGACCGCGCGCGCCAGCACGAACCCGCCGATCATCGCGCCGACCCGCGCGGCGGTGAACATGACCGGCAGCCGGCGGCGGGCCTCGCGCGCGTCGAGCGCGGCCAGGAGGTACACGCCCCAGTGGATCGTGAGCGGCGTCCACGCGCACTCGTGCACCACGTAGACCAGGTACGCGCCGGGCCGCCCGGTGCGGCCGAGCGCCCACGCCGCCGCGACCGCCGCGGCGTAGGCCGCGAGCAGGACCCGCATCACCGACGCCGGGTCGCGCCGGCGCGTGAGCGGCAGGTAGGCCGCGGCCGCGAGGACATCGAGCGCCGCCTTCGCGACCAGCGTGACCGGCCAGCCGACCGCGCCGACCCGGGTCATCAGCACGGCCTGCGCGATGTCGTCGCCGATCTGCGTGGCGGCCGCGATCACGGCGCCCTGGGCGCCGACCGCGTACAGCCGCGCGCGCCCGGTCACGCCGTCACGACGTACTCGATGTCCATCGCGACCACCGCGGTGCCCAGGCCCAGCGCCTCCATCCGCTCCTTCACCTCCATGCCGCGGTAGCGGTGCGGCAACTCCTTCGGCGTCGCGATCGTCGGCACCGGCACCGCCGGATCGGCGGGGATGAGCTCGAACCGGCGCTGGTCGGGGCCATCCTCGATCACCCGCGCGACGCCCTTGATCTGCGGATAGACGTAGCCGCCGCCGTGCGGCAGGAGGTTGATCGAGGACACGAGGCCCTCGACGCCGAGGCGCTCGACGCGCTCGCGCCAGCCCAGGCCCTCGCGCTGGGCCGCGGTGAAGTTCTTGCGGCCGCGCACGAGGTAGGCCGGCAGGGTCGGCGACAGCGCGAGCGGATAAAGCGCCGAGTCGCCGCCGCCGTCCGGATCCTCGAACGTGTACGCGCCGATGTTGGCGATGTTGTGCGCGCGCACCAGGCCCTGGTGGGTCTCGTTGACCACCGGCGTGTACGCGTCGAAGAGAAACGCCGCGAGCGCCTCGCGCCGGCGGTGGTTGAAGGCCTGCACCCGCTGGTAGTACGGGTACCAGTCGGCGAGCGCCGAACCCTCGAGGATGCGCACCGAGCCCCACGGCGTCTCGATCACGCGAGCGCGCGCGCGCAGCGGCTCGCTCGCGTCCCAGTAGATGCCGGGACCGAACGAGGTCTCTTCGCGGTGTTCGTGACCGCTCGAGTGCATCAGGAACAGCGTGCGCGCGCCGCCGGGCGCCTCCTCGCTGCCGCCGGTGACCGTGCACACGTCGACGAAGTGGTTGCCCTCGGTGAGGTCGTTCTCGATCGTCACGCCGTCGAGCTCGAGGTGCGCGTGATCGAGGGCGCGCAGCCGCGCGCGCACGTCGTCGAGCGCGGGCAACGACGGCAGCGCGCCGACCAGCACGCCGCAGGCGTTGGCCTTGATGTCGAGCACGGTGAAGTCGCCGGTCCAGGCGTAGACGCCGCCGTAGCCGAAGCCCTGGCCCCAGCGACCGACGTTGCGGGTCACGGTCGCGTCGGGCGCGCCGACGAAGACCGCGTCGGGCGCGATGCCGAGGGCGCGCTGGACCGCGTGGATCTTGGCGAGCCCGAAGGGCACGTTCGCTTCACACAGCGCGGCGCCGGTGTCACCGACGCCGGCCATGAAGCAGTGCTCGCGCGCGAACTCGAGATCTTCGGACATCGAGCGATCGTAGCACCGCCGCGGGCGGCGCCAGCCCGGCGCGGCGGCAAGGTCGGGACCTGTGAAGGTTTCGCTTCCAGGTCTCCTTTCGATCGATCGGCCCCGTCGAGGACGACGGTCCCGATCTCCTCCGGAACCTGAGCCGCCGAACCGTCGGTTCGGCTCGGGCGGTCGCGATCCGCGAACTACTGCGCGAGCTGCTCGTACGCGGCCGTGACCTGCGCGAGCTTGCGCTCGAGCTCGCGGCGGCGCTCGTCGGTGGCGGCGGGGTGCAGATCGGGGTGCAGCGCGCGGGCGAGGCGGCGATACGCGCGCTTCAGCTCGTCGCGATCGCCGTCGCCGACCACGCCCAGCACGCGCAGCGCGGCGGCGCGCGGATCGATCGCGTGCGGCCCCGAGCCGGCGCCGCTGCCGAACGCCCGCTCGGACGCGACGCCGACCGCGGCCAGCGCGCCGACCGAGCGCAGGAAGTGGATGAACGCGAGCAGCCGGAAGCGCGGCGTGCGGGCCAGCGGCCAGATCTGATCGAGCCGGCGCGGCAGGCTCATCGCCGCGAGGATCCGGCGATCGGTCTCGTCACAGGTCGCGGGGTCAGGCGCCTCGCCGGCGCGCACCGAGAGCCGCACGCCCGCGAGCTCGGCGACCAGGCGCTCGGCGCGGGTCGCGTCGAGCTGGGCCTCGAGGTGGCTGCGGACCCAGCGCGCGAGCGGCAGCTGGCGACCGACGGCACCCGGCGGGTACGCGTTGGTGCCGCCGTCGAAGTGCCAGGTCGCGCCCTCGAGGGCGGCCAGCCTGGCGAGGCGCGCGGAGGCCTCGCGACCGAGCGCGTCGGCCTCGGTCGTGATGAGCTGGCCGCGGCGCAGCACCAGGACCTCGGCCCGCGCGCGCGGCGCCTGGATCGTCAGCACGCCGGTCGCGGCCGCGCGCCCGAGACGGTACGCGACGCGAACGAACTCGCCGCGCCCGAGGGGCTCGGCGGCTTGGCTTGGGCCCCGCATTGGCTCCCATGTAGGAGCCGACCGCGCGGCCGGGCAACTTTTCGGGCCGCGAGCGGCCCGGAGGTTGGTGCGAGTGAATGGCGCGTCAGCGAGCGACGCGCCCGCCCATCACATGAAGCCGGCCTTGCGGCGCTCTTCGATGTACTCGACGACGGTGTCGCGGACGTCCTCGCGGAACTGGACCATGCCGGCCGCGATCTCGCGCAGCGAGCAGACCGCCGGCTTGTTGTCGCAGTCGACCAGCGGCATGCCGCCCCGGGCGATCTGGCGCGCGCGCTCGGCGGCGAGCACCACCAGGGCGAACCGGTTGGGGACCTTCTCCAGACAATCTTCGACGGTGACGCGGGCCATGAAACCTCGACTGCGAAAGGAGACGTATCCTACCCGGGGGGGCTCCCCTGTCAAGGCGCGGGACCGGCGCCTTGCCAAGCCAACCCCGTCACACTACGATCGATCCTGCCCCGTGCGCCGCGCCTCGCGTCGTCGGGTCAACCCGCATGACGACCCGCGCCCCGACCTCCCCGCCGCGTGGCCCCGTGGTCCTCGAGCTCGACTGGAACGCGCTCGAGGTCGCGGTCGAACGCAACGCCCACGATACCGATAGCTTCCTCGATCTCACCACCGGCAAGGTCCTCACGATCGTCGCCGGAGACCCCGAGGCCGTCCACAATCGCACCCTGGTCAGCGAGAACATCCGCGGCTTCCTGCGGGTCGAGCCCGCGTCGTCACGCGAGCAGTACCGCTGGATGGAGAAGTTCGTCGGCTCGGTCTCCGACGAGCCGCTGCGCGAGCGCCTGATCATCTCGATCGACGGCAAGGGCGCCTTCCGCCGGTTCAAGGACGTGCTGCTCGCCTACCCGGCCGAGCGCGAGCGCTGGTTCAGCTACCGCGCCGAGCTGCTGCACTGGCACATCAACAACTGGCTCGCGCAGCACACGATCGAGCCGTCGAACCCGCCGCCCTGGGGGCTGGTCGCCGAGCCCGCCGAACTGCCGGTGGTGCCGGGCAAGCCGGTCGTCCACGGCGCCGAGGCGCCGGGCGAGGCGCTGCGGCGCCAGGCGCGCGACCTCATCGACGGCATCCCCGCGATCGAGCTGCCCAGCGCGATCGCGTTTCTCGAGTTCCTGCGCGCACGCAACCAGGACGCGATCGCCCGCGACCGCGAGGAGCGGGTCGAGCGCGCGGTCGCGCACGATCACGACGACGACAGCGACGACACGGTCCGCGCCGCGGGCTGATTCGCGCTGAAATCAGGGCGCTGGCGGCGCCCAGATCCAGCCGTCGACGGCGAGATCATCGGGCGGGCCGGGCCAGCCCTCGACGGCCCAGCGGTACGCCGTGAAGCCGGCGAGCAGCGCGTCGAAGCAGTGATCGTTGCGCAGCACCTCCTCGCGCGCGAGCCGGCTGGCCGGCGCGAACCCGAGATCGTGCAGGCCCTCGACGATCGAGGCGCGCGTGTGCCACGGATCGGCGTCGCGCTTGTAGCCGCGCGCGCGCCGGCGATCGAACAGGCCGGCGACCGTGGCCTGGGCCGAGACCTCGAGCAGGCGCTCGCCGAGCGCGAACCCGGCGCCGGCGAGGCGCTTCACCAGATGACGTGCGCGCGCGGCCACCGGCCCGGTCGCCGCGCCGATCGCGGTCTCGGGCAAGAGGCCGCGCTCGTGGCACAGGATCAGCTCGGTCGCGCGATGCGCGTACGGCGCGACCCGGCCGTTGCCGCCGGCGCGGCCGGGCCCGGTCCGGATCGGGAACACGCGCGTGCTGCCACCCCGGGCCATCGCGGCCTCGGTGCCCTGGACCAGCTCGCGACCCTCGCTCCGCAGCCACACCACGGCGGGATCGACACAGGCAGCGATCCCCGGGCACACCGCGAGCTGACACCGGGTGCACGCGGGGGCGGTCAGCGGCGCGTTGATCGCGATGACCGCCTGTGGCCCCAGCTGTGACAGATAGTCCCACAGGGTTTCATCGCGCCAGGGTTCGCCCAGGCGCCGTGTAGCGACTTCATCGACCATCGCCGCGTGGCCTCGACGAGCGAGCGTCGCAACGGCGGTGGTCTTGCCGCGTGCGCCGCCCAGGTCGACGCCAACGAAAGTCGTAAATGATCGCTCCACGCTGGAGCCCCTTTGTACCACGCCCCTGGGCCTTGAGCGGCGGCACCGACCTCGCGTACGGTGCGCGCCCTGTAAGGTCCGCGCGAGTGGCGCGTTCTCCTTGCCCCGACCACCATGGATCGCGCCGCAACCTTCCGCACGTTCATCGCCCGGTCCCCGCAGGATCCCTTCCCGCGGTACGGCCTCGCCATGGAGCTGCGATCGCGCGGCGACCTCGAGGGCGCGTCGGCGGCGTTCGCGGAGCTCATCACGGGCTTCCCGGACTACGTGCCGACGTACCTGATGGCGGGCAACGTGCTGGTCGCGCTCGGTCGCCCGACCGACGCCGCCGCTGTCTACGAGAAGGGGATCGCCGCCTCGACCGCGAAGGGCGATCTCCACGCGAAGAAAGAACTCGAGTCGGCGCTCGCCGAGCTCTAGCCCCGTGTTCGCGGCGCGTTCGCGCCGTTGATCAACCGATAACGACGAAGAGGAAGCACCATGAAGAAGCTTGGCATTGCACTGTTCATCGCCGCCACCGCCCTTGCCGGTTGTGGTGGTAAGTCGAAGACCGCCGCTGCTCCGACCCCGGGTTCGGACACGGGCTCGGCCGGCGGCGCGACCTACGGCGCCCCGGCTGGCGGCGCGACCTACGGCGGTGGCGCCGAGGCTCCGGCCGCTCCCCCGGCCGAGTGATCTCACTCGGAGCATGACCGTTCCGCCGGGTTCTCTGGCGGAGCGTGCCGGGATGGAGAAATGGTAGACTCGGGGGTCTCAAAAGCCCCTTCCCGCGAGGGAGTGTCGGTTCGAGTCCGACTCCCGGCACACGGCCGATGATCATCAACGGGATGTCGTTCGCGACATCCCGTTCGCCGTTTCGGGCGGCGTGTTACGCGCAGTCGAGCAGGACCTTGCCCGAGGTCGCGCGCGACTCCAGGGCGCGGTGCGCATCGGCGACCCGATCGAGCGGCACGACCCGATCGATCGTGATGCGCAGCTCGCCGCGCGCGATCAGGTCGAGGACCTCGCCCGCGCGCCCGAGCAGCTCGGCGCGGGTCGCGACGTAGTGGCCGAGCGTGGGCCGCGTGATGAACAGCGAGCCCTTGCGCGCGAGCACCTGTAGATCGAGCGGCGGCACCGGCCCCGACGACTGCCCGAACAGCGCGAGCAGGCCGCGCGGCGCGAGCGCGTCGAGGCTGGTCGTGAACGTCGACGCCCCGACCGAGTCGTAGACCACGTCGACGCCGCGCCCGGCGGTGGCCTCGCGCACGGCGAGCAGCAGGTCGTCCGCGCCGCAGGTGATCGCCGCGCCCGCCGCGCGCGCGGCATCGGCCTTGGCGTCGGTCGAGACCACGCCGATGACGCGCGCGCCGACGTGACGCGCGAGCTGGCACAGGAGCAGGCCCACGCCGCCGGCCGCCGCGTGCACGACGCAGGTGTGGCCGGGCTCGAGCGCGAACGTCGAGGTCGCGAGGTAGTGCGCGGTCATGCCCTGCAGCATCGCGGCGGCGCCGACCTCGGCGCTGACCGCGTCGGGCAGCGGCACCAGCCGCGCCGCGCTCGCGACCACGTGAGTCGCGTACGAGCCGCTCGCCGACGCCCACGCGACGCGATCGCCGACGGCGACCTCGGTGACCCCGGCGCCGATCGCGAGCACGCGGCCCGCGCCCTCCTGGCCGAGGGCGATCGGCTGCGGCAGCGGGTACAGGCCGGTGCGGTGATACACGTCGATGAAGTTCACGCCGGCGCGCTCGACGCGGATCAGCGCCTCGCCCGGCCCCGGGGCCGGATCGTCGACGGTGACGATCGCGATGGCTTCGGCGGGACCGGGGACGGCGACTCGAGCGGCGCGCATCCCGCGACGATGCCACGACGCCTGGCGGCGCCTCGGGCGGAGCCGGCGACTTCGGCGCCTCAGGGGGGTGAGATCGTGTAAGGCGAAGTCGAAAGTCGCACTTGCTACTTCGCACGGGGCTCGCTAGTTTCGTTCTCGCACGAGCCAGAGCGGCGCTTCCGGGATCCGGAAAGAACAGGTACCGGGGCCGGCGCCCGGGGACGTCGCTCGGCTCGTGCGGCTTTGATCGTTTTGCGCACTCGCGGGCCCCGCCCTCGGATCATCTCGACGCGACGACTCTCAACGCGGGCTCCCCTCCCACGGTCGCGACGATGGTGTCCCCGTCCGTGGGCCGGGCCCGTGAGTGCGCACATTGGTTGCGGCGGCGTGAGGTGCGTCGCCGCGCACGCGAAGCGCTGCGCGCGCTGCCGCGGCCGAGTAGACTCGACGCCATGCGGCTCGCCTCGCTCACGCTCTGGGTCGCGCTCGCCAGCGCGTGCTCGCGCGCCGGCGACGAGAGCCAGGCCAAGCGCGCGCCGATCGCGCCACCGCCGTCGACGGTCGCGCTGCCCGCCGACCTGCGCATCGCGGTCCAGATCGACGGCGTGGGCGCGCCCGAGCTGACCGCCTCCCGCCTGCAGGCGATCCACCCCGACTTCGCCGACGAGGAGCACCAGGCCTGGCGGCTGGGCACCCTGGTGCCGGCGTTCGAGCGCGACGGCGCGACCATCGAGGCGCGCGGACCGTCCGGCGTGTCGCTCCGCCTCGATCACCCGGCGTCGGCGCAGGCGCCCCAGCCGGTCCTGTTCCTCACCCGGCGCGGCGACGTCGCGGTGTCGCTCGTCGATCCCGCCAACCCGTTCCCCGACTATCACGGCCAGGGCGGGCGCCTGAAGCGCGGCGGCGATCCGATGCCGAAGCTGTCGCCGGTGGTCGCGCTGAGCGTCACCGGGCACTGACGCCCCGCCGACTCGCGCGCCGACATCACAGACTGGCGCGCGCGCCTTGCGAGCCCGGGCGACCGCCAGCGATCATGCGCGCGTGGGGAGACCGGCCGAGCGGTACAAGCTGATCGAGCGCATCGGGGCCGGTGGCCTCGGCGTGGTCCACCGCGCGCTCGATCGCGCGACCGGCCAGGAGGTCGCGGTCAAGATCATGCCGCGCCCGCGCGGCGGCACCAACCTGCGCGACGAGTTCGTCGCGCTCGCGCGCCTGCGCCATCGCAACATCGTCGCGGTGCTCGACTACGGCCTCACCGACGCGGGCCACGAGTACTTCACGATGGAGCTGGTGATCGGGCCGAGCCTGGCCACCGCGGCGAAGCGCGGCGAGCGCACGTGGTTCGGGCTGGCCGACGGCATCCTCGACGCGCTCGCGTTCGTGCACGCGCGCGGCATGGTCCACGCCGATCTCAAGCCGTCGAACGTGCTGGTCGATGGCGCGATCCTCGCCACCGATCCGGCCGCGGCCGTGCGCCTCGCCGACTTCGGGCTCGCGGCCCCGACCGCGGTCGCCGAGCCCCGCGCCCGCGCGCGCGACGGCAGCGATCCGGCGATCCCGATCGGCCGCGGCACGATCGCCTACGCCGCGCCCGAGGCGTGGGCCGGCGCGATCGACACGCGCAGCGATCTGTACTCGTTCGGCGTGATGCTCTACGAGCTCGCGACCGGCGAGCGCCCGTACGCCGCCGCGACCGCGCGCGACGTGCTCGCCGCCCAGCGCCGCGGCCCGCCCGCCGATCCGCGCCAGCTGCGCCCCGATCTCGCGCCCGCCCTCGCCGAGCTGATGGTCGCGCTGTGCGATCCGGTGCCGAGCGCGCGTCCGCAGACCGCCGACGAGGTCCGCGATCGCCTCGCCGACCACGCGCCCGGCCCCCGGCGCGTCCGCACCGCCGCACCCGAGGCCGCGCCGCCCCAGCTCGGCGGCGCGCTGGTCGGCCGCGATCGCGAGCTCGACGATCTCGAGCGCGCGTGGCGCGACGCGCGCGCGTCGCGCGGCGGCGTGGCGCTGGTGCTCGGCGAGGAGGGCATGGGCGCGTCGCGGATCATGGCCGAGCTCGCGATCCGCGTGCAGCTCGATCACGGCACCGTGGTCCGCGCGGTGGTCGGCGACGGCGGCTGGAGCGGCCTCGACACCGCCGTCCGCGCGCTGCTCGCGATCGCCGGCGATCGCTGGCCGGGGGACGGCGCCGACGCCGCGGTCCGCCGCCGCGCGCTCGCGCCGCTCCTGCTCGGCAAGAGCGATCCCGCCGACGATCGCTCGCGGTGGGGCACCGCCGAGGCCGCGACCCAGCTCGCGCTGACCGCGGCGTCCGAGCGCCCGGTCGCGATCCTGATCGACGACGTCCACCGCGCCAGCGCCGCGGCGCTCGATGTCCTCGCCTACCTCGCGCGCGCCGCCGCCGATCAGCCGCTCCTGGTCGTGCTCGGCGGCCGCAAGAGCCAGCAGGTCGGCGACGCGACCGCGCGCCTCGGCGGGATGGTGCGCGGCGCGGTGCGCGCGCTCCGCCTCGACCTCGCGCCGCTCGACCGCGCCGGCATCCTCGAGCTCGCGACCGCCGCGATCGGCCGGCCGCTGGCCGAGCGGCTCGTCGACGATCTCGTGCGCGCGTGCGGCGGCAACCCGGGCCACGTGCTGCGCGCGCTCGAGACCATGGCGCAGCGCGGGCAGCTGCGCCGGGTCCACGGCGCCTGGGACTCCGAGGGCGCGCTGGTCGTGCCGATGCCGCCGGCGGTGCTCGACGCGGCGCGCGCGCGCCTGGGCCGGCTGCCGGTCGCGTCGCGCGCGGTCCTGCGCGCCGCTGCCGCCACTGGCGACGAGTTCGATCGCGTCGTGGTCGGCGCGGCCCTCGGCGTCGCGATCGGCGACGATCCGATCGCCGCGGCGATCGACGCGCACGCGCACGCGCCGGTCGCGGCGCACTCCGACGCCGTGCCCGAGGTGATCGGCGAGGAGGTCGTCTCGATCTCGGTGTCGGTCCAGATCGCGATGCCGGACGCCGCGACCGCGCACGCCGAGCCCGCCGACGATCCCGGGCAGTCGCGTCGGCTCGCCGCGGTCGGCTCGATCGCCGCGATCGATGCCGCGCTCGCCGAGGCGGTCGCGGCCCGCCTGCTCACCGCGGATCCCGCGGCCGGCACGTTCCGGTTCGCGCACCACGAGCTCGCGCGCGCGCTGGCCAGCGAGCTGTCGGTCGCCGATCGCCAGCCGCTGCAGCGGCGCGCCGCGACCGCGCTCGCCGCGCGCCGCGATCCGCCGGCCGCGGCGCTGACCCGGCTGGGCGTGGCGCTCGGCGATCGCGAGATGGCGCGGCGCTGGGGCGTGGCCGCGGCCGACGCCGCCG
>JAIOQA010000502.1 GCA_021413675.1 Deltaproteobacteria bacterium
CACGCCGGTGGTCGACGCGGCGCGGCCGTCGACGGTGATCGCGGCGCCGGCGGCCCCCGCGAGCACGAGCGTGGCGCGCGCGGGCAGGGGCTGCAGCACGACGCGCTCGGCATAGGTCCGGCTCGCGACCGCGTCGATCGCCACGTGCTCGGTGCGATACCCGGCGCGCGAGATCGTGAACGCGTAGCGGCCCGGGCTGACCGGCCGATCGAGGCGCCCGCGCGCCGGCGCGCCGCCGTCGTCGGCGACGATCTGTGCGTCGGCGGGCTCGACCTGGATGACGATCGCCGAGGGCAGCGCGAGATCGACGGCGAGCGAGCTGGTCGCCTCGGGCGTGATCTCGACGGAGCGCTCGGCGGGGATCGCGCCGGGCTGGGTGAGGCGGACGCGGTGCGTGCCGGGCGGGATGGCCAGCGTCAGCGGCGTCGCGCCGCGCGGCTGGCGATCGTCGTCGAGGACGACCGCGGCGCCCGCGGGCGTGGAGTCGACGACCAGGCGGCCGGTGAGGCGCTGGCGCAGCGCCTCGATCCGCGCGCGGGCCTTCACCGCGATCTCGGCGTCGCGTGGCTCGGCCTGCTCGAGGAACGCGTGATAGCTGCGCCAGGCCAGGGCGTCCTGCTGCAGCGTCTCCTGGCAGGCCGCCATGTTGAAGAGGGTCCGCGGGCGCGGCGCGAGCTGGTACGAGCGCTGGTAGTGGCTGAGCGCGACGACGCAGTCGCCGGCCTGCAGCGCCTGATAGCCGAGCTGGTACTCGCGCTGGGCGTCGGCCTCGGGCGTGTCCGCGCGGGCGGAGGGGGCGAGGGCGAGGGCGAGGGCGAGGGCGAGCGCGGATGAGCGGCGGCGGTTGTGGCTCACCATTCCTGGACTCCGAGATCGGCGGCGGGCGGCGGGCGATGCGCGGGCTTCGGGGAGCCGCGGGTCGGAGGGCGAGGGCGAGGGGCGGGGTGGTCGGCGATGGTGGCGGGCACGGATGCGGATGCGGAACCAGACCCGGATCCGGACCCGGATTCGGGCACGGACCCGGACCCGGACCCGGACCCGGACCCGGACCCGGACCCGGACCCGGACCCGGACCCGGACCCGGACCCGGATTCGGGCACGGGCACGGGCACGGGCACGGGTTGGCTCTCAGGCGGTGCGACTGGTCCGGCGACGGATTCCGGCACGGGCACGGGCACGGATTCGGGCGCGGCGACGGGCTCGGGCATAGGCACTGGCACCGGCGCGGCGACGGATTCCGGTGCCGGCGACGTCGCCGCATCGCGCGCCGGCGCCGGTTGCTCCGCGCCGTCGGCGCTCACGCGCCAGCCGACGATCGCGAGCGTGAGCGCGGCCGCGATCGCGCCGAGCGCGAGGCCGCGCTTGCGGCGCCGCGGCGGCACCGCCCGGATGCGCGTCTCGGTGTCGACGAAGCCCGCCTCGCCATCGCCCGAGCGCTCGAGCGGCGGCGGCTCGGCCGCGGTCGGCGGCGCGGCCGCGGTCGGCGCGGTGATCTCGCCGCTCGGATCGGCGACGCGGTCGGCGGCGGCCGGATCGATCGCGCGCAGGCACGCCACGATCGCGTCGCCG
>JAIOQA010000503.1 GCA_021413675.1 Deltaproteobacteria bacterium
GACACGCTCTCCACCCTCGCGATCGCTGCCGGTGCGGCTGGCGTCGGATGGTGGCTCTACCAGCGACACGAGCACCACACGGCCGAACAGCGCGCGAGTGCGCAACGCATCGCCGAGCTGGTGCGCGTCGCGACGACGCCAGTGCTCGTGCCGCCGTCGATGTTTCCATCGAAGCAGCCGGCAGGTGGCACCGTGACGGCCGCCCCGGCCGGTGCGAGCGCGACCCTCACTGCACCGCCGGTCGTGCGCGTCGGCAGCAGCGCAGCGCCCGCGACGTCCGCGGCGCGCACGCCCCCAATCGCGGGTCCGACCCAGCCGATCACGCGCGAGTTCGATCCGATCTTCGCCGCCAACGGCCACGGCGTACCGGTCGCGTACCTGCGCGCGCTCGCGGCGCATGAGTCCGACATGCACGCGGGGATCAGCGACGGCCCGGCGATCGGCCTGCTCCAGGTCGTCGACGCCGTCCGCACCGACCACAATGCGCGGTACGGCACGCAGCTCTCGCGCGCCGATCTGCTCGTGCCCGCGACCAACGTCGACGTCGCGGCGAGCGCGCTCCGCCGCATCATCGACAGCTACCAGCGCAACCATCCGGCGATCGCGAACCTGCGCGAGGACTGGACCAACCTGCGCTTCGTCGAGCTCGTCACGCTCGGCTGGAACGCGGGCTGGTCCGAACGCGCGGGCCTCGGTCGGGTCGCGCGCTACCTCGAGCGCGACGGCCGTCCCGCGATCGCCGTCGAGGCGATCGTCGCCAACGCCCGCGCCGCCGGCGCGTCACCGCACCTGTCCAACCGCCGGAAGCTCGCCTTCGCGAACGCGGTGACCGCGACCTATGCGCGCGAGCGCGTGCGCGACCGGTTCGAGCTGCAGGTGGCTGCACCCGCGGTGGCTGCCGCGCCCAGCGCGCCGCCGAATCCCGCGCCCGCGTGATCCGATCCGCTGACCTCGACGCGCGCACCTCGCGTGTCGCTCTCGATCCGCGCCGCCGCGCGCGATCGCTTCCCTCCCTGCGCCCTGGAGCTGCCATGTCCACGCCGATCCGCACCTGGACCGATGCCTACGCCGCGATCCGCGACACGATCGAGGCGCGTCGCGGGTTCATCGAGCTCGCGCCGAACACGCCGCAAGCCACGCGGTGGCCGCGCGCCACGGGCGCCCATGTCGTCGCGATCGCCGCCGTCCTCGATCCGCCGCTGCGCGCGTCGCCGCCCGCGTTCGGTCGCGCGGCACTCCTCCGGCAGTGGCGCGACGTCCTGGTCGACGCCGAGACGACCGCGTTGCTCGAGCCCGCGCGCACCTATCCGATGGCGCGCACGTTCTGGGCCGCCGTGCGTGCGGTTTGCGTCCACCTCGATCACGTCGGCGTGCGCGTGCCCGACGATGCGCACTGGCAGGCGCTGCTCACTCGGCTCGAACAGGACGAAGACCCGCACGCGCGCCGCAACGCCGACAGCATGCCCTCGGACGACCTGTTCGCCGAACGGCAGGCGCTTCTCGCAAAGCACGGGCCTGATGGCCAGCCGGTGCTCAACGGCCTAGTCACGTATCCGAAGGCCACCGTCTCCGAGATCGTCGGCCTGACGATCCGCTGGAACGATCGCCTCGCCGCGCTCATGCGTGCGCATCCCGGCCAGCTGACGCCGGCGGCCCTCGAGTGGCACAAGACCGTCGACGACATCATCGCGACGACGCGCGGCGTGCCCGGCGATCAGATCTACGAGCACGGACGCGCGTTCTGGCACGGCGCCACCCTCCTTGCGCGCGCGATGGACGCTGCGCTCACGAGCGACGCGAACCGCCGCTTGCTCGGACTGATCGCGGACACCGCGCATGCGGTGGAAGACCGGATCGAGGGCACAGCCGACACGGTCGTAGATGGCGTCGCCGCCGCGGTGCACGGCGTGCCCGCCGCCCTGAGCGCGAGTGCCGACGCTGCGGGCGACCTGCTCAGCGGCGCGGGGCGTGGCGTCGGCAAGGCGCTCGGCGGACTCGCCAGCGGGCTGCTCGGTCCGTTCGTGTTGCCGCTGGCGATCGGCGGCGGGGCGATCGGCCTCTACCTGCTCACGCGCGACCGTGACGCGAAGGAGGCGGCCTGACATGCGCGCCCTTCCTTTCGTCCTCGGCGGCGGCGCGCTCGGCGCCTACCTCTGGTCCCAGTCGCGCGACCGCGCACCCGGGATCAGCGGCGCGCGCGATGTGCCGTCCCCCGCGTCGCCTCCAGCGATCGCTGTCGCTCCCGCACCATGGGGCGGTCCGCTGCCGGGTCGCTGGGTCTGGCCGGTCGCGGTCTGGCGCGGTCGTCGGCCCATCATCTCGAACGAGTTCCGCGCGCCCGCTCACCTCGGCGTCGATCTGATGTTCGCGCGTCGACCCGACGACACCGCGCGCGCAGGCTCCCCGAACGGCTCCGCCGGCTTCGTCATGCCGGATGATCGCCTCGCGCTCGCGGCGAGCGATGGTGGCGTGTGGTCCTGCGCGTGGACGCCGCGCGGCTGGTCGGTCGTGATCGACCACGCGCCGACCGCGACCGTCGCGACCTACTACACGCACCTGGCGCTGCCGTGGCTGAAGCCGACGCAGCGCGCGCAGTCGGGCCAGCGCGTGCGCGCCGGCCAGCCGATCGGGATCATCGGCGCCGATCCGAAGGACGCCGCCGGCCTCAAGCATCTGCACTTCGAGCTCTGGCGCAACGGCCCCAGCGATCCGGCCGATCCATCGCCGCTGATGCGCGGCTGGGACTACGTCGACGATCCGCGCGCGTCACCCCCGTCGCCGCAGTTGGTCGCGCGCAATGCCGCCCTCACCTATCGCCCGATCGGCGCGCGCGGCGATCCCTATCCCGCGTGGGTCCGCGCGCTGCGCGGCAAGTCCGGCGTCTACGTCATCCGCGAGCGCGGCGAGGTCGTCTACGTCGGCGAATCGCACACCGGAAAGCTCTACGAAACCCTCACGCGCCATTTTCAGACCTGGCGCCGCTGGAAGGGCTTCTGGCGCGGCCAGTACGGCGAAGGCCACGACCCCGGCCTCACCTACGACCGCGCATCCGTCGAGGTCGCGACCCGCGTCACCCGCGCCGATCGCGCGCTCGACGAAGAAGCTCGCCTGATCGCGCGCCTCGCGCCTCGCGACAACCTCCGCGGCCAGGTCGTCGCCGACGAGACCGTCCCGTTCTGACTGCCAGGGGGCGCGCGGATTCGATCAACGCCGTTGATCGAATCTCGCCGCCCGATGCTCACCCCAACCCGCACGTCACGAGGTCCTCATGGACACGCTCATCGACTCCATCCGCGCCGCGATCACCGACGGCGCGAGCGACGATACCAAGCGCGCCGGCGCCTCCGCCTGCCGCGCGATCCTCGCGGCGCTCGAGGCCACGCCTGGCGCGCCGCTCTCTGGCTCCACGCCCGCGCTCAACGTCATCGCGACGCTTGGCCGCATGGATCTCAACCAGCTGCTCGACGTCGCGATCGCGCGGCTGCGCGTGCTCAATGCCTCAAACAGCAACGCGCCGCCAACGCCGAGCCGCGGCGTTTCATTCCCGCTCGTGCCGGTGCCGCACGTCAACGGTGGCGATCGTGACGGCTGATCCGATCGCGTCGCTGGATCCGATCGCTCGAGACGATCTCGCCCGGCGCATCGCCGACGCGGTCGTCGACGCATTCATCACGCGTGGTATCGTCAGCATCGCTCAGGATGCGTCGTGCCGCGGGAAGGAGGAGGGAACATGGCACGACACAAAGCAGGGGCCCGCGTGCTGGGCCCGTACGAAGAACGCAAAGGCTTCCGAGTCATCCATGTCAAACGAGGAGGCGCGCGCGATCATTACTTCCTTGCGACGAAGGAAGAGGCGCTCCGGACTGTCCAAGCCCTGACGCTCGACGTCGAGCGTCCCACGACCACCATCAGCGAGGCATTGAAGAAGTACCTGGCCTATATGCGCGACGACAAGGGTAACAAGCCGTCGAGTGTCGAGCAGACCCGGTTGAAGATGAACCGGTTCTTCCCCGACCTGTTCCAGCCGATCGAGGACCTCGATGCGGCGACGTGCGCCGCGTTGTACGAGGCGCTGCGGACGTCGAAGCAGCGCAGCAAGGGTCGCCGGCACAAGCCGATCTCGGTGGACTATCACCGGAACCTGCTGGCCGAGGCACGGACGTTCTTGAAGTGGTGCGTGAAGCAGAAGTACTTGCTCGCGAACCCGCTCGAGGGCGTGGAGGGCGTCGGCCGACGGCGCCACGGCAAGGAGCAGTTGCGCATCGATGAGGCGCGCAAGTGGCTCGCGAAGGCGAAGGAGTACGCCGATCGCGGCGAGGCCGGTGCGGTCGCCGCGATGATGACGCTGCTGATGGGGACGCGCTGCAACGAGATCGTGTCGCGCGTCGTGCGCGACCTCGATGACGACGGCGCGATGCTGTGGATCCCGGACGCCAAGACGTACAAAGGTCGGCGCACGCTGCTGGTGCCGGCCGAGCTGCAGCCGTACCTGCGGGCCCTCGCCGCGGGGAAGGCATCGACCGATCATCTGTTCGGCGATCACCACCGCGACTGGCCCCGGCACTGGGTCCAGCGGATCTGCCGCGAGGCAGGGGTCCCGGTGGTGACGGCGCACGGGCAGCGGGGCCTGCATGCCACGCTGGCGGTCGAGGCGGGGGTGACGGCCCGGGCGGTCGCGGATGCGCTGGGGCACGAGTCGTTCAAGACGACGGCCCAGAGCTACGCGCGCGCCGATGGGGTGGGGCTGGCCCGGCAGACCCGCGTGCTGTCCGTCCTGGAGGGCGGAAAGTCAGGGGCCACACGTGCAGAATGACGGGGGTGGCCCCAATCGTTCCGCATTTCGTTCCGCAGGACCGAAATCCGGGACCCCGAAACGACGAAAGGTCCCGCAATTACGCGGAACCTTTGCCGTTTTTCGTGGAGCTGTGGGGGATCGAACCCCAGACCTCTAGAGTGCGATTCTAGCGCTCTCCCAGCTGAGCTACAGCCCCAAGTTTTCAGTCGTTCGGTTGCCCGAGCGGCGCCTTAGGTATCAAGGCGGGGGCCGGGTGTCAAGCGCGCTGGGCGCGAGGTGTTGAGGCACGTGGTGTGGGAGCATGCGGCGGTGGCGAAGGAGCGTCTGGACAAGCTGGTGGTGGACCGCGGGCTGGCAGGTAGCCGGGAACGTGCGCGGGCGCTGATCCTGGCGGGCAAGGTCACGGTAGCGGGCCAGGTCGCGAACAAGGCCGGCTCGATGTTCGATGCGGGCGTGGAAGTCACGCTGCGCGAGGAGGACCACCCGTACGTCTCGCGCGGGGCGCTGAAGCTGGTCAAAGGGCTCGATGCCTTCGGCATCGACCCGACGGGCATGACGGCGCTGGACATCGGCGCCTCCACCGGCGGCTTCACGGATGTCTTGCTGCGGCGCGGGGCGGCGCGAGTGTACGCGATCGACGTGGGGTACGGGCAGCTGGCGTGGGCGCTCCGGCAGGACCCGCGCGTGGTCACGATCGAGCGCACGAACGTCCGCGAGATGGACCTGGCGCTGGTGCCGGAGCCGTGCGACCTGGCGGTCATCGACGTCTCCTTCATCTCGCTCACGATCGTGCTGCCGCGGGTGGCGGAGCTGCTACGTCAGCCGGCGCGACCGATCATCGCGCTGGTTAAGCCGCAGTTCGAGGCGGGACGCGAGCACGTGGGCAAGGGCGGCGTCGTCCGCGATCCGGACGCTCGGCTGGGCGCGATCGCGAAGGTGCGCGACTGGGCGCGCGCGGCGGGGTTCGGCGTCGGCGATGGGGTCGGCGACGTCGTCGAGTCGCCGATCACCGGCCCGGCGGGGAACGTCGAGTACCTGCTGCTGCTCCGCTCGCCGGGGTGACGGCGCGCTTGGGTGCGGCGGGCGGGGCCTCGCGACCGAGGTGCTGCACGATCGTGCGGCACGCGGCGCACGCGCCGACGTGAGCATCGAGGGCGGCGGCGAACGCCGCGTCGAGCCGGCCAGCGCACAGATCCAGGAGCTGCTCGTCAGTGGGACACGTGGCGTCGTACATGTCGATCGGTAGAGCCGACACGTCGCCCGGTGTGACGCAGGCGTCGCAGGTGGCCGCGGGAGTCGCAGGGGATCGGTGCGCTGGCAGCGGCGCGCGCATCTGCGCTGGTCGGGGCCGCGCGGCGGACTTATCCTTGGGCGTCATGATCGACGCGGCGCGAGTGCTCGAGCGAGCTCCGGAAGGCGGCACGGTGACGGATGCGCGGAGCCCCGGGGCGCTGCTCGATCCGAGCGCGCTGCTGGGGCCGGGGGCGCTGCTGGGCGGACGCTACCGGATCGGCCAGTTCATCGCGGCGGGCGGGATGGGCGAGGTCTACGAGGCGCGCGACGAGCTCCTGCGCGAGACGATCGCGGTGAAGCTCCTGCGCCAGGACCTGCTGCGCAAGGCGGGCGCGCAGGAGCGCTTCGCCGACGAGATCCGCATGGCGCGCAAGGTCACGCACGTCAACGTCTGCCGGGTCTTCGAGGTCGGCATCGATGGCGAGCGCGTGTTCTACACGATGGAGCTGCACGGCGGCGAGACGCTCGCGGCGCGGCTGCGCGCGGGCGGCGCGATGTCGCTCGACGCGATCCGGCCGATCGCGCGGCAGGTGCTGGCGGGCATCGGCGCGGCCCACGCGGCCGATGTCGTGCACGCCGATCTCAAACCGTCGAATGTGCTGCTGGCCGACAAGGGCCGTGTCGTGGTGACGGACTTCGGGCTCGCACTGCCCTGCTGCGCGACGCTCGCGTGTCGATGCGAGATGCCACACCTGGTCGGCACGCCGGCGTACATGGCACCAGAGCAGGTCACGGGTGGCATGGTGCTCGACGGCACTGACCTGTTCGCGTTCGGCGTGATCCTGTTCGAGATGCTGACTGGCACGCTGCCGTGGCGCGGCACTACCGCGCTCGAGCTGGCCGAGGCGCGGCTGGTCGGCGAGCGCCCGTCGGTGCGCGCGCTGTGCCCGGCGATCGATCCGCGCTGGGACGAGGTGATCCGGCACTGCCTCGCGTGCGAACGCCGCGAGCGACCGAAGGATGCGGCCGCGGTCGCGCGCGCGCTCGATCTCGCGTGATCAGGCGGCGAGGAACCCGCCGTCGACGGCGAGCGGCGTGCCGGTGACGTAGCCCGCGCCAGCGGAGCACAGCCAGAGCGCGGTGGCCGCGATCTCGTCCTCGGTGGCCATGCGCTTCATCGGGTGCTCCGCGACCAGCCCGGCGACGACCTCGGGCACGACCGCCTCGGCCTGGCGCATCCCCGGCGTGGCCGTGACGCCGGCGCAGATCGCGTTGACGCGGATGCCGCGCGCCGCGTACTCGAGCGCGACCGAGCGAGTCATGCCGACGATCGCGTGCTTCGAGGCGACGTAGGCGTGGTGTGCGGCGCGACCGGCGAGGCCGTAGATCGAGCTCATGTTGACGATCGCGCCACCGCCAGCCGCGAGCATCGCGGGGATCTCGTGGCGCATCGACAGCCACACGCCGCGCGCGTTGACGGCCATGACGTCGTCCCACACCGCCTGACTGGCGTGCTCGAGAGGGGCCATGTCGCCGCCTGCGCCGGCGCAGTTGACGGCGAGGTCGAGGCGGCCGTAGGCATCGCGCGCGTGGGCGACGGCGGCGATGATGGCGGCCTCGTCGCGCACGTCGGTCGCGACGAAGCTGGCGACACCGCCGGCGGCCATGATCGCGTTGCATGCAGCGCGGCCGGCCTCCACGCCGCGCGCCGCGATGACGACGCGCGCGCCGGCCCGCGCGAACGCACGTGCGGTGGCGAGGCCGATGCCCGCGGAGCCACCGGTGACCAGCGCGACCTTGTCGGAGAAATCGTGGGTCGTCATGTTCGAGCCTTTCGTCGAAGGGGTCTGCGGGCGGCGCCGAGGCCGCCCTGGATGAGGAGCACCGCCTGGTGCGCGAGCCGACGACGACGCGCGGGACCGAGGCGCTTGCGGAGGGTGTCGGACGCGAGGACCTCGTGCAGGCTCGCCCCGAGCTCCTGCAGCACGACATCGGTGAGGCCAGGGCCGATGATCGCCGCGACCAGCCGCGTGGCGATGTCGAGATCGAGATCCGGATGCGCGATCGCGCCGGTGGCGACGCCGCGCGCGAGCTGGGCGCGCAGCTCGTCGATGCCGGCCTCGCAGATCGCCTTGTGCAGGCCGCGCACGTCGGGCGTCGCGGACGGATCCGCGGCGGCCGCGGTCAGGCGCGCGAGCCGGGGATGCTCGACGAGGAACGCCATCCCGCGCTCGATCATCGTCTCGAAGCCGGCCCAGAAATCGCCGGCGGGATCGGGCGTGCCGAGGAACGCGCGCTTGTGGCGCGGCGCCTCGTCAGTCAGGAGCCAGCGATAGAGATCGAGCTTGTCGTCGAAGTACTGGTAGATGCTGCCCTTGGCGATCTGCGCGCGCTGCGCGATCTGCGACAGCGAGGCCTCGGCGTACGGCCGCTCGGAGAACTCGGTGATGGCCTCGCGCACGAGGCGATCGCGGCGGTCGGCCGGCAGGGCGAGGAACGTGGGCGACGGCATGTGACCGGGTAGTCATATGACCGCCCGGTCACATTGGCAAGCAAGAAGTGCAATCCACGGATGACGACCGGCTCGCCGCGAAAGGGTTTCCAGCTCGACGCCGGGGCGATCCTGGCGAGCGAACAGCGGCTGTTCGCGCGCCTCCGCGGCTGACCGTCAGCGCGGCTTGGCCGCGACGTAGCCGTCCTTGCGCTTGCCCTGCGCCCGCTTGTCGGCGTCGGCGCGCGCGGCGGTGGCGCTGCCGAGCTCGATCATGCGGGTCTGGCCGGCAGTCCCGACCTTGCCGAAGTGGATGTAGTGCGCGGTGCCGCGGACCTCGACGCGCCAGAACTTGTGCTCGGTGGGATGCACGAGGCTGACCGTGAAGTCGGCGGCAGCGCTCGGCGTGTCGTCCACTGTGTCGACTGGCGCGGGCGGCTCGCCCTTCGCCGGCTTCGCGACTGGCGCCGGCTTCGCCGGCTTCGCGCTCTTCGCGCCCGCCTGGCTCACCGGCAACGCCTGCGAACGAGGCGGCCACTCGGCATCGATGCGCACGCCGACCCAGCTGGGGAATCGCGGCACGCCATCGTCGGTGAGCTCCTGGTAGCGGAACGTGATCACGCTTCCGACCGCCGGCGGATCATCGCGCTCCGCATCGCTGAAGCCGGTGCCGACGTTGAACCGCGTGCCATCGGGCAGCTCCGCGATCACCGCGCCGAGCCGGCCCTTGTGGCGCCCGGTCCCCGGCGCGTGTCCGACGATGATCGCCTCTGCGTCGTGGAAGGTCTTCACCTTGAGCAGCGAGCCCGAGCGGCCGACCTCGTACGGCGAGCCCGGGCGGCGCAGCATCAGGCCCTCGCCGCCGAGCGCCTCGACCCGCGCGAGCTCGGCGCGCAGGTGATCGAGACCCTCGCACACGACATGCTCGAGTGCGCGCGCGTGCGGCGCGCCGGCCTTGCGCAGCACCTTGTCGACGTGCGCCAGCCGATCCTCGAAGCCGCCGCGCGCGTTGGGCGCGTCGAAGACGACATAGCTGACCTGCTTCCAGGCCTCGCCGCCGGCGCCCGAGCGCACGATGCTGATCGTCTTCGAGAACAGCTTGCGCCCGACCCACAGCTCGCCATCGAGCGTGTCGGCCGGCAGGTCCGCGATGAACCAGTCCGGCGCGTAGAACTTCTTGCCGAGCCGCGACTGGAACGCCTCGCCGTCCCAGTACGCGCGCACGCCGTCGAGCTTCTCGCTCATCCACCAGCCGGTGGGATCGTGGTCGACCTCCCACTTGTGCGCGAGCAAGACCGGCGCGGCGGCGTCATCACCGTCATCCGCGACGTCACCGTCGTCGGCGGCGCTCTTCTTGGCCTTGGGCGCGCGGGTCACCAGCGCGGCGCCGACGCGCGCGCTCTCGGCAGCGTCACCGAGGTACGCACGCAGGTGCTTGCACGTGCGGCGATCGATCGTCGCGCCCTGGTTGCGCCACGCGGGGCACGAGCACATGTACACGTCGCCGCGCCGCGACAGCGTGTACTTCGCTGACGAGCCCTGCACCTCGACCTCGTCGCCATCGTCGAGCGTCTTCATGCGATCATCCGCACGCGTGCCTCACCTCGGGTCGAGGCTAGCGAAAGCGGATCTCGCGGTCAGCGGCTCGCGGCGTGTTTCGTCCGCGCGCGCCAGCGGGAGTGATCCGGTCGCACCGCAGAGCACGGTGCCCACCCGCGAGTGCAACTCGCTGTCCGCAATGGAACCCCGCGCCCCAGGCGTGCCTCGAGTGATTTCGAGGGTTAACGCGTCACCGCTCGCGGTACGGGCCTTGCGATGCCTGGTCGCATGAGATCGACCGCGCTCGCGTCCACCCTGGTGTGCTTGCTCCTGTCCGCGACCGTCGCGGGCTGCGTCGATACCGCCGACGACCCCGACGACACCGGCATGAGCGAGGAAGCGCTCTCCAACAGCGAGCAGTCCGCATTCAACTTCTTCGTCGCGAAGGGCCTGACCAAGGCCCAGGCCGCGGGCATCGTCGGCAACCTGATCCAGGAATCGAGCGTCATCCCGACCGCGGTCGAGTACGGCGGCGGCCCCGGCCGCGGCATCGCGCAGTGGTCAGTGGGTGGCCGCTGGGACACCAGCTACCACGACAACGTCACCTGGTATGCGAACCAGCAGGGCACGAGCCGCTGGTCGCTGACCACGCAGCTCAACTTCATCTGGTACGAGCTCACGACGCAGGGCTACGGCTACACGTCGTTGCGCAACGCGACCAACGTCACCGACGCGACGCTCGCGTTCCAGCGCTATTACGAGATCTGCGGCAACTGCCAGCAAGCGACGCGCCTCGCGTACGCCAAGCAGGTCCTCGCTGCCTACGGCGGCGGTGGCACCAGCGGCGCGAGCTGCTACTCCGGCACGCTCGGCAAGCAGATGCCCAGCAACGCCTGCGTGCAGAGCAAGTTCGATGGGCTGTGGTACCAGTGCTCGCTCGGCTCGTGGGTCGATCGGTGGAGCGATCCCGACGCGTGCAATGGTGTCTATCCGCTGTGACACAGGCGGTGTGACGACGCTCTTGTCGGAATCCTGGATCGCGTCAGCGTCGGCATCCGCGATCGAAAAGATCACTCGCGCAACGCCGGGGCCCCGGCGAACGCCGCGATGACGCGGTCGACATCCTCGCCGAAGAGCGTCGCCAGCTCGGCGCGCGCGGCCCGCGGGATCGCCGCGCCGTACGCGCACCGCGCCGCCGACTCGAGCCCGAAGCTGGGCGCCTGGCAGAACGCCGTGCGCCAGTGATCGCGTAGCTGCGCGGGCACATCGGTCGCGAGCCGGGTCAACAGTCCATCGAACCACGCGTCGAAGCTCGGCAGGTGCGCGCGCGACGGCGTGACGCCGGCGGGCTCGAAGGTGACGTCGTGATCGTAGCCCTCCTCGCGATCGGAGTCCGCGACGGTGACCTCCAGCGGGGGCGCCGCGGCCACGAGGCCGACCGCCATCCGCCACGCGCCGCTGTAGACCCCGACGCGCTGGATCGCGTTGTACGAGAAGACGTGCGGCACGAGCCGCGTCTTCGTCACGTCGCGCCACGCCGTCCGATAGGCGGTGCGGTAGGCAGTCCGATGGGCCGTGCGATACGCGGTCCGATACGCCGTCCGGTACCGCGTCTCCGAGCTGTAGCTCGTGTGGGTCGTCGAGCGGGTGCAGGTCCGCGAGGTCGTGCCGTATCCGCAGGAGTAGCTCTCGGTGCCGTACTCGGTGTGCGGCACCTGCTGCGTGTACGACTCCTGATACGACTCCCGATACGGCTCCTGATACGATTCCTGATACGACTCCTGATACGACTCTCGGTACGACTCACGCTCGGTATAGGTCTGGGTCTCGTTCCAGGGCGCGTCGAGCTGTACCGGCGCCGAGCCGAAGGTCGCGGCTTGATATCCGGTCAGATCGACGGTGGCGAGCGCGTCCGAGGACGGCTCGAACCACGGCGACTGCCGCAGCGCCTGCGCCAGCGACGCATCGACCCGCGCGCGCTGCGGCGCGCTCATGCCGGTGATCGCGCCGCTGGTCTCGAGGCGGCCGAGCCCGGCGGGGAGATGTGCGGGACCCGCGGTCGCCGCGCCGAAGTGCGCGCAGTACTCCGCCGCGAGCCGCTGCTGATAGGGGGCCTCGTCGGGATGCGCCGGCACGACGGCCCGGCAATGCGCCAGCCCCGCGCCGCGAACGCGCGTGGCGAGCGCGGGCCAGAGCGCCGCGAGCTCCCGGTAATCGAGGAGCGCGTGGCGCTCGCCGAGGCGCGCCTCGGCGCCGAGCGGCTGCGTCGCCGCGAGCGCGACCACCTCCTGCTCGATGACGGTGGCTGCCGCCGCGCTCTCGGTCGCGATCGCCTGCGTCGTCCAGGTGCCACTCGCGTGCGGCCACGCATCGCGCCGCGCCAGCAGCGCGTCGAGTGCGTGCAGCTGGTCATCGTGGCGCCCCGCGAGGCGCGCGTCGTGCGTCTGCAGCGCGAGCGAGGTCAGCGCACGCGTCCGCGCCTCGTCCCGCCGGACGCGCAGCGCCGCATCCCGCGGGGAATGCGCGAACAGCTCGCCGTACTGATCCGCGGCGGAGACGTAGTCCGCGCGCACGTAGGCATCGTCGGCGCGCCCTCGTGCCGTGACGCAGGCGCCGGAAGCCAGGATGAGCGAGACCAGCACCGCGGAACGCATGCGCCGCGAGTATCGCAGGTCACCTGCGAGGCGCTCGCGCGCGTCGCCGCGCGACGAACTTTGCCGCGTTACCGCGGCGAGGGCTGGATCAGTCGTGCATGACCGCCGCGAGATCATCGCATCTATCACCATGTCGCCAGCTCCTGTCGTCCGCGCTCGTCCGCGGTTGCCGAAAACCCTCGCAGGTGCGCCTCAGGGGTGTGAGGCCGCTCCGCGCGGCTCCGGCACGCGCTTGATATTGCGTAGCTTTCTCGTCACCCCCGCGAGCGCGATCGTCCCCGCGCGCGATCGCCGCTTGACACCGAACAGCGTTAGGCTTATCCCTAACATCGTTAGGAGCCATCGATGCGGACCCGCGGGCCAGGCCACGCCGACACCAAGCAGCGAATCCTCGAGGTCGCGCGGAAGCTCGTGATCAAGCAGGGCCACGCGAACCTGTCGTTGCGGGCGGTGGCGCGCGAGGCGGGGTTCAGCGCGCCGAGCCTCTACGAGTACTTCGCGAGCAAGGACGAGATCGTCGCGACGATCGCCGGCGAGATCGCGGCGTCGTTGCGCCGCGCGCTGCATGAGGCCGCGACCGAGGCGAAGGACCCGCGAGCGGCGCTGCTGGCGATCGGCCTGGCCTATGTCGCGTGGGCGCGGAAGCACCCGCAGGACTTCTTGCTGATGTTTTCCCGGCTTCCCTCGCGGCGGCGTGCGCTGACCGCGGCACCGCCGAGCGAGTCGCCGTACCAGATCGTCGTCGCGGCGGTGACGCAGGCGCACGAGGCGGGCGTGATCACCGGCAAGCCGCAGCGGCGCGAGCACATCGCGTATGCCCTGTGGGCGGCGGTCCACGGCATGGCGATGCTGCAGCTCACGCACCTGGCGGGGTTCGATGCGGACTTCGCGACCGCCGACAAGGCCGCGGTCGAAGCGCTCATCGCGGGGTTCGGCGCCTGAGGCACTCGCCCGGCCCGCCCCCCCTTTTTTTTGCTCATTAACCTAACAGTGTTCGGAACCAACCAGCGACACCCAAGGAGCCCGTCATGCAATCTCTCCCTCGCCCTCCCCGCTCCCCCCTCGGCTGGCTCGCCGCCGGCGCAACCCTCCTCGTCCTCGCGAACATGCGCTGGGGCATCGGCGCACTGGCGTGGATCGCACCCATCCCGCTGTTGCGCTACCTCCGCATCACGAGCGGCTGGCGCGCGCGGACCGTGTTCGTCACGGTGGTGACGGCAGCGTGGATCGCCGCGACCGCGAAGATCGTCAGCGCGCCGCTGCCCGCCGTGTTCGCGCTGGTCGGCGCGCCGCTCGGCCTGTCGCAGGCGCTGGCGTACCTCGGCGCGAACCGCCTGCGCCGGAACCTCGGCGCGATCGCGGGCGTGCTCGTCATCCCGGCGGTCCTGGTCGTCGTCGAGTACGCGCAGCCGCACCTGGCGGCGCTGGGGCTCGGCACCTGGGGCGCCGCGGGCTACACGCAGGTCGACAACCCGGCGGTGCTGCAGCTCGCCGCGGTCTTCGGGCTCGCGGGCGTGAGCTTCCTCATCTACCTCACCGCGGCGGCGCTCGAGGCCGCGCTGAGCGCGGCGCTCGACAACACCTCGCGCGCCGCGAGCTACCGGGTCGCCGGCGCGACGCTCGCACTCGCGATCGTCGTCCACGCCGCGGGCTCGGCGCGGCTTGCAGGATCCTTCGGCGAGACCCGGCGCTTCGCGGCGGTCGGCACGATCGCGACCTTCGATGGCTCGACCATCGTCTCCGAGGCCGAACGCGCGCACATCCTCGATCAACTGGAACGCGACACGGAGGCCGCGGCTCGCGCGGGTGCCACGGTGGTCGTCTGGAACGAGGCGGCGGCGCTGACCGCGCCCACCGCCGAGCCCGCACTACAGGCCCGGGTGCAGGCGCTGGCGGCGCGGCTCCACGTGCATGTCGTCGCGGCGTACATCGTGGAGCGCACGCAGGATCCGCTGGTGTTCGAGAACAAGTACGTCTGGGCGCGGCCGGACGGCGCGATCGATCACAGCTACTGGAAGCATCACCCCGCGCCGGGCGAGCCGTCGATCATCGGCGAGGGTCCCGCGACCGCGATCGACCTCGGCGGCACGGTGATGAGCGGCGCGCTCTGCTACGACTACGACTTCCCGGCGATCGCGGCGGGCCACGGCGAGCTCGATGTCGATGTGGTCGCGCTGCCGTCGTCGGACTGGCGCGGCATCGATCCGATCCACACGCAGATGGCGGCGGTGCGCGCGATCGAGCAGGGCGTCTCGATCCTGCGGTCGACGCGCTTCGGGCTGTCGGCGGGCATCGATCCGGTCGGTCGGCTGCGCGCGTGGTCGTCGAGCTTCGAGACGCCGGAGCGGGTGATGATCGTGGACCTGCCGCGTCACGGCACCGGCACGATCTACCGCGCGATCGGCGACGTGCTGGTGTGGCTGTCCATCGCGGGGATCGCCGCGGCGATCGTTCACACGCGGCGCCGGCGGCAATCGTGAGCTGCCATGCCTGGCAGGCGCTGCCGATCGTGGCAGGCGCGCACCGGCGCCATTCTCCACCATCCGGGCACTTGCGCCCGGCACCGCCATTGCAGAACGTCGGCGCATGAACAAGCTCGCCATCGTCCTCTCGCTCGTCGCTGCCTCGAACCTCGCCGCCTGCAAGAAGAAGGAAGGCGACGGCGCCGCCTCGGGCGCCACCAAGCCCACCGAGAGCGGCGAGCCCGCGGCGAAGCCGGTGCCGAGCGGCCCGTTCGGCGCCTGGGACATGGATGGCCGCAAGGCCGCGTTCCAGGGCGCGTTCGTCGCGCCCGGCGGTTCGATCGGGCAGTGGGAGGCGTGGAACGTCGAGGGCACGAAGGTCACGATCTGGGACGGCACCAAGGAGCAGACCGCGGAGCTCGAGATCACGAGCCCGTGCGAGGCCTCCATCACGATCAAGAGCGCGGACGGCTCGTCGAGCGGGACGGTCTCGCACTTCACCGTCGAGGGCGGCAAGCTGATGACCGGGCTCGGCAACGCCGGCTCGCGCAACGGCGCGACCGCGGTCGCGTGCGTGTCGAACAAGGTCGTGACGCTCGACGCCTCGGGCGCCTGCCTGGAGTGGGAGCAGGACATGTTCGAGAAGACCAAGTACAAGTCGGGCCCGGGCAAGTGCGGCTTTGCCAAGGACGGTGACAAGGAGGTCTTCAAGGCGACCGTCAATGGCTCGGAGTCGACCCTCGAGATCCACGGCGACGCGATGTACTCGACGCAGATCGCGCAGACCCACGCGGAGAAGGTCGCGGACTTCGCGGCGGCGAAGGCCGGGCGCGACGCGAAGAAGTGATCATCGGGTGAACGCCGGAGGGCGGGAATCGCGCGATTCCCGCCCTTCGCATGAAGACTCGATATCAGTTCGCGTTGGGCAGCAGCTCGGTCAGCGCCCACGGCGACGCCGAGGTGTCGATCTGCAGGAGGCGGAAGCCCTCCTCGCCCGACGCCGGCGACAGCGCGCCCGCGGCGACGACGAACGCGCGCGGCTTGGACGCGGTCGAGATGTTGAAGGTCGCGGCGGTCGCGGTGGTGCCGGTCGCGGCCACGCCGACGCGGATCGACGGCGCGGCGGGGACGACGAGGCCCTCACCCGGGGTGGCGGCCTTGAACGCGATGTTCGTGATCAGCGCCTGCGCGAGGACGTTGCCATTGGCCACGCCGATGTCGACGGCCGGCGCGTCGGGCGAGGCGTGGATCGCGCGGAGGCGCGGCATCGCGTCGGTGGTGAACTCGTCCTGGAACGCGAGGAGCTGGAACGGCGCCTCGCCGGTCGCGGGCGAGAGGAAGCCGGTCGCGATCGCGAGGTAGCGCTCGCCGGCGGTGAGGCCGGTGACCGGCGCGGTGGCGGCCGGCGTGCCCGGCGCGGCGCCCGCGGCGTAGAACGCGAGGTCGTAGTCACCGGGCGGCACCTGGACCGCGCCGAGATCGCCGAACGCGACGTTGCCGAGGAGGACCGGGCCGGTCGCGCCAGCGCGGATGTCGACCGCCGGGGCGTCGGGCGAGGCGTGCAGCGCGTAGACGGTCGGGTTCTGCTTGATGAGGCCGACGACGCCCGACGGACCGACCGCGAGCAGCCCGAAGCCGGTGGCCTCGCGCGGCAGGTCGCCGAGGCGACCGGTGGCGATCACGAACAGATCGGCGCCGTCGGGCAACGCCGGCGTGGTGAACGCGGTGACGCGCGCGCCACCGGCATCGATGCCGACCTGCAGCGCCTGCCCCGACGGCAGCGCGATGCCCGCGGCGCCGGTGTCGGCGAAGCGCGCGAGCGCGGCGACCTCGGGCGCGGCCGGGTTGTCGTCACCGACGTCGACGCCGACGGTCGGCGCGTCGGCCGACGCGTGGACGATGCGGACCGCGGCCTTGCCGCTACCCGGCGCGGTGAAGCCCTCGGCGAGCGGCAACACGCGGAACTTGTCGGCGTCGGCGGTCGAGGTCAGGAAGCCGGCGGCGATCGCGGTGATCTTGTCGTCGGCGGCGAGGGTCAGGTTGCCGGTGTCGTAGACCGGCGCGGCGGTCGGCTGGCCCGCGGGCTTCACCTGCAGATCGTAGGTGCCCTCGTCGACCTCGATGTACGGCGACGCCTGGCCGTAGGCGAGGTTCGAGATCAGCGGCGTGGCCACGCCGACGGCGTAGACGTCGACGGCGGGCGCGTCGGGCGACGCGTGGACGACGCGCAGGCTGGCCTTACCGGGCGTGGGCGGCGTGGCGGGATCGTCGCCGCACGCGGCGAACAGGGCGAGCGCGGAGAAGAGGGACGAAGCGAGCAGACGAGAGCGCATGGGAATCTCCTGAAAGACAAGTCGTGATGACAGGGGGGGACGGGAGGAAGAGATGGGGACGCACGGACGCGATCGCGGCGATCGCGATGAGCCGAGGACAGTCGGCTCCGTGCGCGCGCGGGGGGCACACGCGCACGGAGCCGCGGCGGGATCGATCCCGCGTGGGAATGACGAAGGGCGGACGAGGGGCGGGCGCGCCCTCGCGATCACGCGAGGCGCAGGGTCACGATCGTCGTCGGTGGGCGGTCACGCGCAGCGCGACCACGAGACACGAGCGAATCGAGAGGATGCGAGCTGCAGAGACGCGAGCGCGAGACGAAGGCGTCGGACGGTTGGAGTGTGGAAATCGATCGAGGTTACGGCGTGACGACGGAACCGCGCGCGAGCAGCGCGTCCTCGGGGCCATCGACCTCGCCGTTCTGGTTGAGGTCGCGGAACAGCTCGGCGCCCCGGGCCAGCGCGGCCTCGAACGCGGCGAGCCGCAGCGGATCGTTCTGGGCGTCGACGCGGATGACGCCGTCGCCGCCGGGCGTGGCGCTCGCGAGATCGAGATCGCGCAGCCAGGTCGCGACGTCGAAGCCGAGCAGCAGCCCGGGCGCATCGGCGGTGACGCGGAAGTGGCCCGCGACCTCGCCGACGGTGAGCGTGCCGGCGCGCGCCGAGCGGATCACGAACGGGGTCCCATCGACGAGCGCGCCGGTGACCAGCACGGTCGCGCCCGCGAGCTCGGACGGCGCGTTGGTCGGCGCGGGCGCCTGCGGATCGAGCGCGATCGACACCGCGCACATCGGCGCGTCGTCGACGGCGAGCTCGACCAGCGCGGCGGTCGTGTAGTCCTGCGCGCTCATGCCATCGGCGCTGGCGACCGCGGTCGCGCAGTCGGCATCGACCATCGCGAGCCCGGGCACGCGCATCCACATGCCCGTGATGACCGCCCCACCGGCGGCGGTGCCGACCGCGTAGTCGTGCGGCATCGACGAGTGGCCATGCATGCGCAGCTCGGCCGTGACCGGGTTGCCGGTCTCGGTGCCGCCGGTGCAGGCGGCCGCGCCGACGAGGATGAGCGCGAGGGCGCGCATCACGCGTCCTCCGGTTCACGGGTGAGCGGGAACAGCTGGAAGTTCACTTGTACGACCTGCTTCGGATCATCCTCGAGCAACGTCAGCTCGAGCAGCTCGCGCCGGAAGCGCTGGATGCGCTCCTTGAGGCGGCGCACGCCGTCCTCGCCGACGCCGAGCGTGAGCGACGAGATGTCGCGCTCGGCGGACGGGATCAGATCGATCGACTCGGCGGCGCGGCCCATCATCGTGCGGTGATAGTTCGCGATGTGCACCGCGTGCAACTCCGGACCGGTCGAGACGAGCGCCTTGCCGCCCTGCGAGACCTTGCCGTCGTCGTCGCGGACGAGCAGCCCGAGCTCGAGCAGGACATCGAGCGCCCGCGCCGCCTCGAGCCTGGTGATCGGCGGCCAGGTGCGGGCGGCGATCCACACCGGGTCATCCTGGAAGTCGCTGCGCGCGGCGAGCTCGCGCACCACCGGGACGTACCAGGTGGCGTAGTAGGCGGCCTGCGCCAGATCGAGGCGGTGGGTCTTGCGGTAGCGGGTCGAGCTCGACAGGCGCGCGTAGTGCGCGGCCCGCTCGGAGGACGTGCGGGCCTGGTTGAACGCGACCAGATCGGTGAAGTAGCCCCCGGATTCGTCGTCGAGGCCGAGGGCCTTGGCGAAGCGCGCCGCCATCGGCGCGGTCAGGTTGCGCTCGCCGTCCATCACCAGCTTGAGGTAGTTGGGCGACTTGAGGCCGGCGCGCCGCGAGAACGCGCGGTAGCTGAAGCTCGCGCTCGCCGCCTTGCGCGCGAGGTAGACGTCGCGCAGGAACGCTCGATAGTCGAGGTACCCGAAGACGTCGATGGTGGCGGCCTTGCCCACGGAGACAACCTGGGGCGAAACGGTCGATTCGTCCAGGGGGCTTCCGAGCAATCCGTATACGTCGCGGTATACGCGGGCGGCCCGATCGGCGCCGTTCCGTCGACGATCCGCGCCCCGGAGCGGCGATCGGCACCGAACCCACGGCGCGCCCGTTCCGTATACACGCCAGTATACGCGCGGCCCCGTGCGAGACTGCCCGCATGGACGCCCTGCGCACCCCCGACGAGCGGTTCACCGACCTGCCCGACTTCCCGTACGCGCCGCGCTACCTCGAGCTCGAGGGCGGCCTGCGCATGGCCTACGTCGACGAGGGCCCGCGCGACGCGCCGGTCGTGCTGATGCTGCACGGCGAGCCGTCGTGGTCGTTCCTCTACCGCCACGTCATCCGCGAGGTCACCGCCGTCGGGCTGCGCGCGATCGCACCGGATCTGATCGGCTTCGGCCGCAGCGACAAGCCGACTCGGCGCGAGGACTACACCTACGCCCAGCACATGGCGTGGCTGCGCGGCTTCCTCGACGCGCTCGCGCTGCCGCCGGTGACGCTGGTCTGCCAGGACTGGGGCGGGCTGCTCGGCCTGCGGCTGGTCGGCGAGGAGCCCGAGCGGTTCGCGCGCGTGGTCGCGGCCAACACGTTCCTGCCGACCGGCGATGTCCGGCCTCCGGACGCGTTCTTCGCGTGGCGCACGTTCTCGCAGACCGCGCCGGTGTTGCCGGTCGGCGGCATCGTCATGCGCGGCTGCGCGCGGCCGGTGTCCCCGGCGGTGATCGCGGCCTACGACGCGCCGTTCCCCGACGAGACCTACAAGGCCGGCGCGCGGCAGTTCCCGACGCTGGTGCCGGCATCGCCCGACGACCCCGCGGCGCCGGCGAACCGCGCCGCGTGGGCCGGGCTCGGCGCGTTCACGCGGCCGTTCCTCACCGCGTTCAGCGACAGCGATCCGATCACCCGCGGCGGCGATCGCGCGCTGCAGGCCCACGTGCCGGGCGCGCGCGGGCAGGCGCACACCACGCTGGTGCGCGGCGGCCACTTCCTGCAGGAGGACGTCGGCGACGAGCTCGGGCGCGTGGTCGCCGCGTTCGTGCGCGCGACCTGACCGATCCGGTCATTCGGTCACGATCGCCAGCGTCGACGATCCGCGCGCCGCGAGCCACATCCACGCGAGCGCGCCGGCGAGCGCGCCCGATCCGGCGGCGGCAACCGCGCCCGCATGCTCGAGCACCGCGGCGCTGATCGCCGCGCCGAGGATCACCGACACCGCCGACGACAGCTCGTCGAGGCTGGCGAGCCGGCCGATGTGGCTGTCGGGCGAGAGCCGCTGGATCGCCGCCGACGACAGCACCCAGTTCGCGCCCGTGCCCATGCCCCAGCACAGCGCGACCGCGAGCATGCCGAGCGCCGAGCCCTCGGCCATCGGGAACAGCGCGATCGCCGCGAACGCGGTCATCGCCGCCACCAGCGGGGCGACCGGCGCGCGATGCGCCGGCATCCGCGCGGCTGCCGCCGGGCCGAGCGCCGTGCCGGTGCCGCGCACCGCCTGGATCACGCCGAGCGCGACCGCGCCGGTGCCGAACACGACGCTGCGATCGGCGATCACGTTCATCGCGACCCAGCCCGCACCGCCGGCGATCCCGACCGGCGCCTTCGCGAACACCGCGCGGAACAGCGCCGGGTTGGCGCGCGCGCGCGCGAACGCCGCGGCGAGCTCGCCGGGCAGCGCGCGCACCAGGTTGGCGTGCCGGCGCTCGCGATCGGGCTCGGGCGGCAGCGCCGGGAGCCCGCGCAGCAGGATCGCCGCGAGCGCGAACGTCAGCGCGTCGAGCGCGATCGCCAGCGCCGGGCCGAGGATCGCGAGCGCGCCGCCGAGCGCCATGCCGACGACGAAGGTCAGGCTCCACGTGCTCGCGACCAGCGCGTTGGCCGCGACCAGCTCATCTCGCTCCACGGTGTGGCGCAGCACCGCGGTCTCCGCCGGCGGCACGAACGCGGTCGCGGCGCTGCGCAGCAGCACCAGCGCCTGCACGATCAGCAGCGCGCCGCGCAGCGCGGCCACCGCCATCGCGACGGTGAGCACGCCTTGCGCGATCGCCGCGGTCACCAGGATCGCGCGGCGATCGTAGCGATCCGCGACCACGCCCGCGACCGGCATCAGCATCGCCTGCGGCAGCGAGTGCACCGCCAGCATCACGACCAGCGCGAACGGCCCGCCGCCGCGATCGAGCGCGAGCAGGCTGATCGCCACGAACGTGAGCCAGTCGCCGACGAGCGACAGCGCGCCCGCGAGCCACAGGCGGCGGAAGCGGGGCCGTTGGAGTAGCAGGCGGAGCATATGTGACGAAGCTAGGGCCGCAGGTGGCCCAGGTCACGCCGACCGCCAATCCATTGCCGCAAGGCCAATGCGATCGGTGCGCGAGGCGCGATCGAGCTGGTCTATGCTCGATCCCATGCGCGGAAATAGCCTTGCTCTTGCTCTCCTCACCGCGGCCCTGCCGCTCGCTGCCTGCGGCAGCGTCTCCAGCTTCCCGGACGCGGCCGGAGGCATCGACGGCGCGACCAACGACGCCTCCCCTGACGCGGTCGTCGCCGGCGTCGTGAAGGTGACGGTCATCGATCCGAACGGCGGCGCGCCGGTGGTGGGCGCGCAGGTGGTGTTCCTGCAGCCCGATGGCTCGGTCGCGTCGCGCGTCGCGACCGACGGCGTGGGCAAGGCCCAGGGCGAGGTGCTGCCGGGCGGCAGCGTGGTCAGCGTCCTGATCGGCCCGAACTCGTACTCGATGGAGCAGATCCGGGCGGTGAAGCCCGGCGACGACCTGGAGATGAACTACTTCCAGCCGTACAGCGACAACACCCAGCTCGGCACGTTCGGCGCGACCTGGTCGGCGTACAGCGGCGCGACGCAGTACGGCCTGTTCGGGCCGTGCGGCAGCACCAACAGCAACGCCTCCAATCCGCTGAGCGCGACGCTGACGATCTATCAGAACTGCAAGCAGAACTCGATGGACCTGATCGCGGTCGCGTACGACGCGAACTTCAACCCGCTCGCCTACCTCGAGAAGCCGAACGTCCCGTTCAGCCCCAACGGCGCCACCGCCCTGGGCAACGGCTGGCAGACGATGAAGACCTTCAACGGGAACTTCACCAACCTGCCCGCCGACGTCACGAACGTCCGCCTGACCCACTACGCACCCGATGGAAGGGGCTGGTCGATCCAGGGCAGCGCGACCCCGACGGGCGGGACGGAGTCGATCGCGGTGCAGACCGTCACCGCCGCGACCGCGGTGGTCCGCTCGGAGTTCAACAACGCGTCGAACTCGCGCCAGCAGGTGCAGGCCGGGATCGCCGGCAACAGCCTCAACTACAGCCTCGACGTCGGCGGGGCACTGATGAAGTGGATCGACATCCCGACGTACACGGGCGACACCGGCGCGCTCGCGGTGACGCTCTCGGGCTCGAGCACGGTCGTGCCGGATGGCGCCTACGTCCGCCTGGGCTACTCGCGGCCCGCGGCGTTCTCGGCGGTGCCCGGCGTGATCACCAATCAGTACGACTGGGTGATCCTCGGCCCCGAGGCTGGCCCGCTGACGCTGCCGACCCTGCCCCCGGAGGTCGGCGACGTCGGGCCCAAGCTGGGTGACAGCGTCGGGTTCAGCCCGTTCGTCGCGATCCTCGAGGCCGACAGCCTCGACGGCTACGACGACTTCCGCGCCGGACTCGGGAACCTCGACGCGCTGTTCGGCGAACACGTCACGACCGGCACGGCCCGCTTCAGCACGTCGCCGAACCTGCGCTGACCGAAATCGCGATTCCGGTCACGGCTCGCGCGGGCGTGTCGCGCGCTCGGCGAGCTTGGCGATGAACTTCGGCGCGACGCCCGGCCGGCTGAACGGGCACGCGGCCAGGCAGATCGCGCAGCCCATGTTCTCGTTGAAGTACGGCAGGCACTTGTCGAAGTCGACGGACCAGCGGAGGACGCCGCGCACCAGCTGCTTCACCGGCGCGATCGCGTCGGGCGGGCAGGCGTCCATGCAGACCCGGCAGTTCGTGCAGAAGTCGTCGGCGCCGAAGCGGTCGGGCGCGTCCTCGACCAGCGGCACGTCGGTGAGCACGCACGCCAGCCGGAAGTTCGAGCCGAGCGAGCGATGGATCAGCGAGCCGTGCTTGCCGAGCTCGCCCATCCCGGCCGCGATCGCCGGCGGGATCAGGAGGAACGAGCCGGCCATCGGGCCGCCGTAGGGGAACGCATCGTGGCCCTGCCCGCGCAGCCAGTTCGCCAGGCGCTTGGCGCAGCGGGTGCCGCGCGCGTACTGGCGCGTGACCTCGACCAGCGCGCGGCTCGACGGCGCGGTCCGCATGGCCTCGTAGTCCTGGCCGACCGCCAGCACGATCATCCAGCGCTGGGTCGGCACCGCGTGCCCCTCGAAGACGTAGTCGGCGCGCATCACCGCGATGCCGACGTCGTCGGCACCGAGCTCGCGCGCCACCCGCTTGACCTCCGTGCTCCACGCCGCTGCCGGCTTGTCGACGACGGTCTCGGCGAGCGGCGCGAGCGGCTCGTCGATCGCGGCCTGGCGATCCGCGCGCGCCGCGACGATGTCGGGATCGTTGCTGGCGGTGCGCGCGTAGAACCAGCGCTGCAGCGGGCCGTGGGGCGTCGAGTCTGGCGGGTGCCAGTAGATCGGCGATGGCCGGCGCACCGCTGCCTCGCCGACCCCGTTGATCGCGTTTCCGGAGATCGTCGGCCAGTGCTGCAGCTGGTCGGCGCTGGGCGTCCACACGGGCAGCTTGCGGGGCATCGCCCGCAAGCATAGCGCTACGCGGACGGCAGCGTGCCCGGCGGCAGCGCGGTCGCCGTCGCGATCTTGTCGAGGCGGAACTGCCGGTCCTGGCCGATCTCGAGATCGACGCAGTTGAGCAGCGTCACGCCGCGATCGAGCACGAGGTTGCGGATGCGGATCAGGCGCGGCTCCGCGCGGTACGGGTTCTTGGGATAGGTGATGCGCAGCGCGCGATCCTCGAACCATGCGGTCTCGAGCGCGCGGCGCACCGCGGGCGAGACCGGCAGCGCCGGCACGCCGACGATCTGCAGCTGATCGAGCAACGTCAGCAGCTCGCGCTGGGCCGAGGTCGTGAGCGCGCCGCGGACCTTGTCGAGGCCCGACGACAGCGTGTCGACGAAGGGCACGAGGCGCTGCTCGATCGCCATCTTGCCGAGCGCGCACAGGAGCGCCGCCTCGCGCGCGGTCAGGTTGATCGGCGGCAGCTGGTAGCTCTTGTCGAGGGCGTAGCCGCCGCCGCGGCCGCGATCGGCCCGCAGCGGCAGACCGGCGTCCTGGAGCGTGGCGAGGTCGCGGTAGATCGTCCGCACGGTCACGCCGAAGCGCTCGGCGAGCTGTTCGGCGGTGACGCCGGTGCGGCGCGCGCGCAGGGCCTCGGCCAGCGCGAACAGGCGGCTCTTGCGGTTCATAGCTGACAGAAGGCTGTCAAACGGGTCGCGTAAACGCAAGACATGTCGAACAACACGACCCCCACCCTCCCCGTTCAGTTCAACGCCGCCAACTGGTTCGAGATCCCGACCAAGGACATGGACAAGGCGGTCCGCTTCTACGAGAAGACCCTGGGCGTGACGCTCAAGCGCGAGCTCTTCGGCGACATGCCGCACGCCGTGTTCACGGCCCAGAACCACGACGACCGGTCGGTCGCCGGCGCGCTGGTCACCGGGCCGCACCTCACCCCGGGCAGCAAGGGCACCGTCGTCTATCTCTACTCCCGGGACGGCGTGAACGCGGCCCTGGCGCGGGCGCAGGCCGCCGGCGCGACCGTCGTCGTGCCGCACATGAACATCGGCGAGAACGGCTTCATCGCGATCATCGACGACCTCGAGGGCAACCGGGTCGGACTGCACGCGCTCCAGGCCTGACCGGCGGCGACACGCGGCACCTCGTCGGGCGGTGAGCCGTGCGATGCTGGCCGCGATGCGGCCCCTGCTCGCGCTGATCCCGGGACTCCTCGCGGCCTGCAGCGATCCGCCGCAGGCGTGCAGCACCGCGCTGTTCGGGGTGCCGAACGCGATGACCGGGCTCACCGCCGCGCAGTGTGGTCCGAGCTGCGCGTGCGATGGCCTCGACTGGGAGGCGCCGGTCTACACGCCCGACGACGTCGCGGCGCTGCGCGCGTGGGTCCTCGACGATCCACCGGCGCTGCTCACCGACGATCCCTACGCGCGGACGCCGCCGCCCGCGCCCACCGACGGCTTCTGCGCGGTCGTCCGCGATCCGGTCACCGCCGGGCACTACCGGCTCCAGACCTTCGCCGACCGCGCCGCCGCCGAGGCCGCGGGCGCGGTGCCGACCCACGCCGGGCCGTGCGGCCTCTGCTCGACCCTGACCGATCTCGCGGTCTACATCGAGACACCCGACCTGACCGCGCCGGTGCGCGCGTGCGGGATCAAGTATCCGAGCGGTCCCGCCGCCGATCACCAGCAGTGCCTGCGCGACCTGGGCTTCACCGAGGCGTGCGCGCAGATCTGGTACTTCAACACCGTGCACACGCGGGAGCAGTGCCTCACGCCCTGCTTCATCACGATCAACGACCCGTATCACCTGCCGGACGGCAGCCTCAACGACTGCCTGAAGTGCGACGAGGAGAAGAGCGGTCCGGTGTTCAAGGCCATCGCGGGCCGGACGCGCCGCAACACCGGCGTGCCGTCCGCGATGTGTCGACCGTGCAGCGAGGTCGAGCCGCTCGTGCACCGCTACTGATCAGCGGGTGATGGTGCCGGTCGCCTGGAACACCAGCGACGCCGAGCTCACCGTCGCGGCCGCGCCATCGACGTCGAACTGACCGGCGGTGCGCGCCCCACGGCTGCGCGACCAGTCGAGGCTGATCGTGCTGCCGTCGTCGAACACGCCGCCGGTGCGGGTGATCGCGCCGGTGCCGAACCAGCGCAGATCGAGCTCGAGCGTGACCGGCGCGCCGCCGCTGTACGAGTCGGCGACGACGGTGCCCGAGAAGCCGGCGGTGATGAGCGGGATGACGTAGCCACCCGCGACGTAGCCGGCGAAGCCGTTGCCGAACGTGCCGTCGCAGAGGTCTTCCTGCATGCCGGTGACGTACAGGCCATTGGCGAGCTCGGCGCCGGGCGTGGCCTTGAGCACCACCAGCTGCCCGGTCGTGTGCGTGCAGCCATCGGTCGACGTCGACTCGAAGTCGGCGACCGCGCCGGAGCCGAGCGTGACGTTGATCTGCGGGGCGGCGTGCGCCTGCTGCGAGATCGCGAGTCCGAGACCGATCACCATCGTCGATGCGAGGAGCTTCATGCGCCCACGGTACTGCGCCTCGCGCGTGCGGCGCAGATCGAACGCGACGGCGAACCTGGCAACCGATCTCCGGAGGTGCGGGCGCTGGTCGCTGTGCGTGTGCGTGCGCGACGGCGTGAACGAGACACACCTGCTGATGTTGCGCGGCATACGGTGATTACGGCGGAGCGCGGCGCCCCGCGGGTCAGGCCCCCGCGTGCGCACGGATCGCGTCGAAGGTCAGCGCGAACCGGGCGAGGTACTTGCGGAGGCGGTCGGCGTCGTTGCGGCTGGCCTTGTCCTCGCGCGACTGCGCGAACAGCACGCGTCCGGCCGCGGACAGGCTGGGCGCCGCGGCGCAGACCGCGACCACGTCGGCGAGCTGCACGCGATCGAAGCGATCGAGCGTGGCCGCGCGCGCGCCGAGCAGCGCGTCGAGCGGATCGTCACTCGCGCCGCCGCGCCACGCCGCGCGCAGCCGCGCGGTCTCGGCGGCGACATCGGCGTCGGCGATGCGGCCGCCCTCGGCGAGGGTGGCCATGCGCCGGACCGCGGCGCCGAGATCGCGGAAGTTGCCGGGCCACGCGCCGCCCTGCGCGAAGCCGAGGAACGCGTCGCGCGCCGACTTGCTCATCGACACCAGGCTGCCGCGATCGGCGGCGACCCGATCGAGCTCGTAGTCGAGGTTGGGCGCGAGGTCCTCGGGGCGATCGCGCAGGGCCGGCAGCTGGAAGGTCCAGAGGCTGAGGCGCGCGAGCAGATCGTCGCGGAACCGGCCCTCGCGCACCGCCTGGCGCAGATCGCGGTTGGTGCCGGCGATCAGCTGGAAGTCGCTCGCGACCTCCTTGTCGGCGCCCAGCGGGTAGAACCGCTTCTCCTCGATGGCCTTCAGCAGCATCGCCTGCTCGTCGGCGCCGAGCTCGCCGATCTCGTCGAGGAAGAGCAGCCCGCGATCGGCCTTGCGCAGGAAGCCGGTGCGCGGCTCGGCGGCGCCGGTGAACGCGCCGCGAGCGTGGCCGAACAAGGCGCTCATCGCGGTGTCGCCGCGCACGGTCGCGCAGTTGACCGCGACCAGCTCGCCCTCGAGCTGGTGCCGCGCGCGCTTGAGCTCGTAGATGCGGCGACAGAGCTCGCTCTTGCCGGTGCCGGTCTCGCCGGTGAGCAAGATCGGATCTTTCGATCGGGTCGCGACCTGCTCGAGATCGTCGATGAGCCGGTTGAACGCGGCGCTGCGGGTGTCGATGCCCGCCTTGAGCATCGACGCGCCGCGGAGCTGCCGCGCCTTGAAGCGCGCCGCGAGCCGGTCGTACTTGCCGAGATCGAGGTCGATGACGTCGACGGTGCCGTGCTTGTCGCGGCCGCGCGCCGGCGACGACTGCAGGAGCCGCCCCGGGATCGTGCGGGTCTCGCACAGGAGGAACAGGCAGATCTGCGCGACGTGGGTGCCCGTCGTGATGTGCAGGTAGTAGTCCTCGCGGGTCGGCGCGAACGCGTACCCATCGGCGAAGTCGCCGAGCGCGGCGTAGACCTCGGAGAAGTCCCACGGGTTCTTGACCGTGAGCGCGTGGCGGCGGACCTCGGTCTCGGGCGACACGCTCGCGATGTCGGCGGAGATCAGGTCGGCGAGCCGGGTGTGCGCGGGCGACACCAGCAGCTCGAACCGGTCGACCACGAAGTCGTCCTGCTGGCAGATGCCCACGCTCGGTCGCCAGCGGTTCCAGCGATCGGCGCCGTAGCCCTGGTCGAGGCTGGGGCCGAGCAGGCCGATGACGACGGACTTCCGGGCCATATCCTACAGGATAACCTCATATCTCATGAGATAGAACCAATGGCGCCAACCCGTTGAAACCACGGCTCGAACGGACGGCACCGAGCCTGCAGTAGCTCCGGTCCGAGGCAACCCAATGACGACCACCGAGATGATCGAGACCACCCCCGCCATGACCCCGTCGTCGCACGAGACCTTCGCGACCGACAACGTGCCCATCAAGGCGTGGACGCGCGGCGTGCCGTTCGAGGAGGAGGCCAAGAACCAGCTGCGCCGGCTGGCGAGCCTGCCGTTCATCCACAAGTGGGTGGCGGTGATGCCGGATGTCCACGCCGGCCTCGGCGCGACCGTCGGTAGCGTGGTCGCGTCGCGCAAGGCGGTCATCCCGGCCGCGGTCGGCGTGGACATCGGCTGCGGCATGATGGCGGTCAAGACCTCGCTGCGCGCCGAGCAGCTGCCCGATGACCTGAAGCCGCTGCGGCTGGCGATCGAGGCGGCGGTGCCGCACGGCCGCACGGACAACGGCGGCCGCAACGATCGCGGCGCGTGGGGCGAGCCCCCGGCGACGCACCTCGCGGCGTGGGCGGCGCTCGACGCGGGCTACCAGACGATCGTCGCGAAGCACCAGAGCTCGGGTCACGCGACCCGCGTGAACCAGCTCGGTACGCTGGGTACCGGCAACCACTTCATCGAGCTGTGCCTCGACGAGGCCGGCGCGGTGTGGATCATGCTGCACTCGGGTTCGCGCGGCGTGGGTAACCGCATCGGCTCGTACTTCATCGAGCGGGCCAAGGCCGACATGCGCCGCTGGTTCATCAACCTCCCCGACGACGATCTCGCGTACCTGCCCGAGGGTAGCGAGCACTTCGCGGACTACCTGCACGCGGTCCACTGGGCGCAGGAGTACGCGCGCACCAACCGCGAGCTGATGATGCAGAGCGTGATCGCGGCGCTGCGTGGCCTGGGCACGCTGCCGGAGTTCACCGCGCACCTCGAGGCGGTGAACTGCCACCACAACTACGTGTCGCGCGAGAAGCACTACGGCGAGAGCGTGATCGTGACCCGCAAGGGCGCGGTGCGCGCGCGCGAGGGTGAGCTCGGCATCATCCCGGGCTCGATGGGCGCCAAGTCGTTCATCGTGCGCGGCAAGGGGAACCCGGAGTCGTTCACGAGCTGTAGCCACGGCGCGGGCCGCTCGATGAGCCGCACCAAGGCGAAGAAGGTGTTCACGCTGGCCGACCACGCGGCGGCGACGGCGGGCGTGGAGTGCCGCAAGGACGCCGACGTGATCGACGAGACCCCGGGCGCGTACAAGGCGATCGACGACGTGATGGCGGCGCAGGCCGACCTGGTCGAGATCGTCTACACGCTGAAGCAGGTGGTGTGTGTGAAGGGCTGATCGAGCCCTGATGAATCCTGGGCTGCGCGACGCGATGCCGTCGCGCGCGCGGCCCTTTCTCGTTTCCATTGTCTGGAGCAGTCATGATCACGATCGACGGACAGCACGGTGAAGGCGGCGGACAGATCCTGCGGGGCGCGCTCGCGCTCGCGGCGGCGACCGGCCGCGGCTTTCGCATCGACCGCATCCGCGCCGGCCGCGCCAAGCCCGGCCTGATGCGCCAGCACCTGACCGCGGTGGCCGCGGCGCGCGCGATCTGCGACGCGGAGGTGCGCGGCGCCGAGCTCGGCTCGACCGCGCTCGAGTTCCACCCGCAAGCGGTGCGCGCCGGCGACCACGCGTTCGACATCGGCTCGGCGGGCTCGGCCTCGCTCGTGCTGCAGGCGATCGTCCCGGCGCTCGCGCGCCTCGCGACCACTTCGACGATCGCGATCACCGGCGGGACGCACAACCCGTTCGCGCCGCCGGTCGACTTCCTGCGCGAGACCCTGGCGCCGCAGCTCGCGGCGATCGGCTGGTCGCTCGATCTGACGATGGAGCGCGCCGGCTTCTACCCCGCCGGTGGCGGCCGGGTGGTCGCGCGGATCGGCGCGGGCGGTGCGGCGCAGCCGCTCACCTTGCTCGAGCGCGGGCCGCGCACCCACCAGGAGGCGCGCGCGGTGATCGCCAACCTGCCGGGCAACGTCGCGGCGCGCGAGCTCGCGATCGTCCTCGACGCGCTGACCTGGGCGCCCGAGCACGGCCGGATCGTGCGCCTCGACGGCGCCGGCCCCGGCAACTACGTCGCGATCGCGCTCGGCTTCGCGCACGTGACCGAGACCGTGATCGCGATCGGCGAGAAGCAGACCCGCGCCGAGCAGGTCGCCGCGACCGCCCTCACCGACGCGCGCGCGTACCTGCGCTCGACCGCGCCGGTCGGCGAGCATCTCTGCGATCAGCTGCTGGTGCCGCTGGCGCTCGCCGCGGGTGGCGAGTTCCGCGCGATCACGTGGTCGGCCCACGCGGAGTCGCAGCGCGCGCTCCTGCGCACGTGGTTCGAGCGCGACCTCGCGGTGACGCGCACCGACGATGACGTGCACGTCGCGGTGCCGGCGATGACCTGACCGCCCGCGACCGCGGCGCGCGTCGCGTGATCAGGCGACCGGCCGCGGCAAGAGCGCCGGGAACATCGCGCCGGTGCGCGGATCGATGAGCGTCGTCGAGTCGCGATAGACGCGCGCGGTCCGGTGCAAGGACAGCAGCGCCTGGCTGAGCGGCATCTCCTGGAAGCGCTCGGGCCACAGCTCCAGCACCACCGCCCGCACCGCGGGCGCGTGGCGCGTGCTCATCGCGGGGAACAGATGGTGCTCGACGTGATGGCCGAACCCGAGCGTGACCCACGCGTAGGCGCGCGGCACCGTCACGCTCAGCGAGTTGATCAGCGGATCGTTGATCTCGGTCAGCGGGCTGAGCCCGTGGTTGGTGAGGATGTACGTCATCACCATCACGTTCGCGATGATGACCGGCGCGACGACCAGCGCCAGGAACGCGAGCGGCCCGACGAGCCAGCCGATCACCAGCCACATCGCGATCATCATCCCCGACTCGGCGAACGCCGCGCGGTGCTGCTGGGCGTTCATCCAGCCGCGCTTGCGCGCGTCGAACAGGATGTTCGCGCTCTGCACCGAGAAGCCCAGGATGAGGCTGAGCGCGCCAGTCCAGCGCCGGCCGCCGAGCGAGAAGCTGTCCGTCACGGTCCGGACCGCACGGCTGTCCTTGTACATCGACAGGGTCGGATACGTGTCCGGATCTCGGACAGGATGACTGGTGTGGCCGTGGTGCTCGCGGTTGTGCCAGACCTTCCACAGCTTCGGCGAGTGCAGGAACGGCGCGAAGCCGATCCACCCCGCGACGTGCGCCAGCCGCTTGTTGCGCACGATGCCGCCGTGCAGCGCCTCGTGCGCGACGAAGGTCAGCCCCGCGAACCCGACGCCGATCACCAGCGACACGAGCGGCACCAGCGGCCACGGGATCCAGCCGCGCGCCACCGCCACCATCGCGAGCGTGATCATCGCGAGGTGGAAGGGCACCCAGAGCAAGCGCGACCGCGCAGGGGTGAACACGTCGGCCCCGAGCCGCGGTCGCAGCTCGTGGACGTAGGTCGAGGCCGCTCGTAACTCCATGCCTCCCAGCGTGCCCATGCGCACACCCTGGCGTGGTCAGATCGATGTCACGGTCGCGTCACGCTCGTCGGTGTGCATGGCACGTACAGCCGCGGTCGGCTCGGACACCGCGCTGCGTCGGCGCGAATGAAGGGAGTCGCCGACGGCCGGTTGTGACAGGTGATTCCTCGTCGAGGTGGCAGAGTTCTGCCGCGCCGGGTCACAACCCACCGGCCCTGTACGCTGTCGGGCGTGCGCCCCGCTGCCGTCGCCGTCCTCGCCCTGTCGATCGCTGCCTGTCACGCGAAGCCGCCCAAGGCCGCGGCGCCCGTCGAGGAACCGCCCGCACCGGGCCCCGGCGATGACCTGCCGGAGGCCGGGCGCGACCTCGATGCGCTGTCGCCAGCCTGGGGCATCCAGGCGGCCGGCGGCATGCGCGTGATGATCGTGCCGGATCAGGAGATCAACCAGATCGAGCTCGGGCTGCGCATCCAGGCGGGCTCGATGGACGACCCGCCGGGCAAGGAGGGCCTCGCCCACCTGGTCGAGCACCTGATGTTCTATCTGCGCCGCGATCCCAGGGGCCCGACGCTCGACGAGCGCCTGCGCGCGGTGACCAGCAGCTACAACGCCACCACCGACCTCGACGGCACGCACTACGTCGCGCACGTCGCGCCGGCCGACGCGGACGTGGTCGCGGCGCTGTTCGCCGAGGTCGCGAGCGAGGCGACGTGCGCCCACCTCGATCGCAAGGCGCTCGAGCACGAGCGCGCGATCGTGCTCGGCGAGCGCCGCCTGCGCGTCGGGCGCGCCTCGCAGATCATCGGCGACGCGCTGCGCGAGGTCGCGTATCCCGCCCATCACCCGTACCGCACCAGCGGCATCGGCAGCGCCGCGTCCCTCGACGCGATCACCTGGGACGACGTCTGCACGTTCCTCGCTGCGCACTACACCCCGGCCAGCGCGTTCCCGGTGCTCAGCGGGCCGATCGAGCGCCCGCGCGCGTTCGCGCTCAGCAAGGCGTTCGACGCGATCACCGCGCCGACGATCGCGACGCCCCCCAAGGTCGCCGCTGCCACGCCGGCGGGCCAGCGCGTCGTCGTGCGCGCGCCGATCGACGAGGATCGGCTGTATCTGGTGTGGCCGTTGCCGTCGCGCTACGACGAGCACGGCCTCGCGGCGGCGGCGATCACCGCGCGGTTCGGCGGCGCGCGCGCGATCGCGTCGCGCGACGGCAAGATCGGCGACGTCGAGCTCGCCCGTACCGGCGGGGCCCGCGCGCCGATCCTCGTGGTCGCGATCGATCTCGACGGCGACTCGCCGGCGCAGGTGATCGCCGCGGTCAAGGACGTCATCGGTCACCTCTGGGACAAGGTCACCGACGACGACGCGTTCATGCTGCGGCTCGCGACCCTGCACGCGCTCTACGCGGGCCTGGTCGACATCGACGGGCGCACCTCGACCTGGGCCGACTACCTGCAGTTCGACACGACCCTCGGCATGATCACCACCGATCTCGAGAACGCGCGCCAGCTGTCGCGCGACACCCTGCCGGCGCTGTCGAAGGAGCTGCTGGACCTCGGTCGCGCGGGTCAGGTGCAGGTCACCGCGACCGACGACGACGCGGCGCTCGACGACCACACCCGCATCAGCGATCTGTGGACCGAGCCGCGCACCGTCACCCCGCTCGCGACCGCGCTGCCGCCCGCGCCCGCGCCGCGCAGCAACGTGCGCACGATGGTCCTGCCCAACGGCCTCACCGTCGTGCTCGCGCCTGATCGGTTCGTGCCGCTCATGCGCGCGCGGCTGGTCATCCCGGCCGGCCGGCTCGATGACGGCGCCGCCCCCGGAACCGCGGTGCTGGCGGCGATCACGCTCGACACGCCCGAGAAGGGCCCCGGCCGGTACGGCAACGCCGGGCAGTTCGTGCAGTCCGGCCTGATGGATCTCTCGATCGGCGTGGGCGCGACCGCGACGACGTTCGAGGTCTCGTCGCTCACGATCTTGCAGGACTTCGCGGTCTGGGGCCTCGCGCACTTCGTCACCCGGAGCCACACCGACCGCGATCGCCTGACGCGCCTGCGCAAGCGCTTCGTCGAGAGCCTCGAGGGCGATCGCCGCGATGACGAGCTCCAGCGCGCCGCGATGGCGGCGGTCTATGGCGAGCATCCGATCACCTCGATGCCCGAGCCGACCAAGGCCTCGCTCACGGCGATCACCGCGGCGGCGCTCGAGCGCTTTCGCACGGCGAACTACCGCCCGACCGGCGCGGTGCTCGTGCTGACCGGCGACTTCTCGTGGTCGCTCATGGAGGAGCACCTCAAGGTCGCGTTCGCCGACTGGCACGGCGACGCGCGCGCGCCGGTGCCGCCGGCGCAGCCACCGACCCGCGCGACGTGGATCGGCTACGAGGACGACGACGACGACGTGACGATCTTCGCGCGGCTGCCGGTCGCGCTCGCCACGCCGCGCGCCGAGGCGCTGGCCCGGGTCGCGGCCGCCGTGCTCGACGAGCGCGTCGGCGCGGTGCGCGCCAGGCTCGGCGCCGCCTACGCCATGGAGGCGCGCCTGTCGCCCGAGCTCATCGCGCCGGCGATCGCGATCTCGGGCGCGGTCGACGGCGATCGCGCCGAGCCCGGCCTCGCGCTGGTCGCGGGCGCGATCGCGGCGGTCCGGAAGGGCGCGCTCACCGATGACGAGATCCTGCGGGCGCGGGTGCGCGTGGTGCGCGAGCTGCAGGCGGAGATCACCGGCGACAGCTTCGCCGCGGACACGGTGGCGTTCGCGCAGCGCGGCCTGCCGATCGACCACGACGTGGAGGTCGCCAAGGAGGTCCTCGCGCTGCCCGCCACCAGGCTCGGCCCGGAGCTCGCCACGGTGTTCGGCGGCGCGCAGATGACCGTGCTCAGCGGCCGCGCGCCATCGGTCGCGGCCGGGTTCCACGCGTTCGGCGCGGTCGCGGATCCGATGATCCGGCGCGACGCGACGCCCGCGGCGGCAGACGCGCCCGCGTCGAAGTAGCGCGACCGCGCTGCGACGCCGTCGTCACCGTCGAGGATCGGCGCGGCCAGCCGGCGTCCAGGGCGCCGGCAACTCGAGTGGCCGCCGTCGGCAACGACAGGGGTGGCGCGCACGATTCCGCCGGGTTGCATCGATCACACGAGCGGCCCGAGGCTTGCTCTGCTGGGCCCCATGATGTCCGCGTCCCGCACCACCCTCGCGACCCTGTTCGCGTTCGCCGTGACCCTGCCCGCCCTCGGCTGCATGGACGACATGACCGAGGACAAGGGCGCCGAGTCGGCGCTGCCCGACGAGGGCAAGCTCGACTCGTTCGCGAAGCCGACCGAGCACGGCGTGATCCCGTTCGAGACGCCGAGCGAGGCCACGCTGGCGGCGACCGCGAAGTACCACGCGTGGACCTTCGAGCTGTCGGGCACCGCGAGCATCCACGCGTTCACCGGTCCGTCGCTCACCGCGCGCAAGACGATCGACACGGTGCTCTACCTCTACAAGCAGAAGGCCGATGGCTCGTGGGGCGCGTACATCGCGCGCAACGATGACTACGCGACCGGCAGCAAGTGGTCGGGGCTCACCCGCTCGCTCGACGCGGGCAACTACCGCGTGCTGGCGAAGGGCTACACCGCGACGACCTACGGTCAGTTCTCGACCTCGGTCGAGTGCACCGGCGCGGGTTGCGCGGCCGTCCCGTCGTCGTGCCTGTTCGGCACCACCTTCGGCGAGCTGCTCGAGTCGAGCGCGTACCGCATCACCAACGACGCGCAGCTGCACGTCACCGACTACCAGTCGGATCAGGACAAGGCGCGCATCGTGCTCGCGGTCCAGCAGTCGGCGCACACCGACGTCATGACCGTCGAGCAGGCGTTCGCCGCGGTCGATCAGCAGGTCATCCGCCGCGTCGATCTGTACGACGAGGCCGGCGGTCGGTCGTTCACCGCGTTCGAGTACGGCGCCGGCGACAACAGCTACGGCGCGGTGTTCGCGTACGGCTCGACGACGATCGTGTCGAAGATCCACGACGGTGATCTCGAGGCCTGCACCGCGGTCGCGCAGGTCTGCTCGCTCGGCCCCGACTTCTACACGACCAAGGTCGGCGGCGCCTTCACGGTGACCGGCCAGAAGGTCGTCACCAAGGCCAGCCAGCTCAGCGGCAACGACGCCAGCGACGCCCTCGCCGCGATCCGCGTGGCGTACCCGGCGACCTCGCTGGCCAACGGCCTGAGCAAGATCGACGGTGGCCAGCTCAACGTCGTCGACCTCACCGAGAACGCGACCGGCGCCACGCTCCGCGCCTTCGAGTACGGCGCCGGTGACAACAGCTACGGCGCGATCTTCGTGGCCGGCACCAAGACCCGCGCCTCCTCGATCGTCGACGCGACCTACTACGACTGCGCGTTCACCAACTGATCGCCTGGCGGGCGGATCGCGCTGGCGTAGGATGCGCCGGTGCGGACCATCCCGACTCTCGCCACCGCGACGCTCCCGGCGCGCGCGGTGTTCGCCCGCGACTGGGCCGGCGGCTGGCTGATCGTCACCGACGATCCCGCGGTGCGGATCGTCGATCCGGCGCTGGCCACCATCGCGGATCACCGCCTCGATGCAGTGCCGGTCGACGTGACGACCGACGCCAGCGGCGCGCAGCTCGTCGTCGCATTCGATGATGCGCTGGTCGGGCGATCGGGCGACGCCGAGACCTGGCGCGTCACCGGCGAGTTCCTCGCCTGCCGCCACGCCGGGCCGCGCATCTGGACCGCCGAGCGGCGGGCGAGCGGCATCGAGCTCGCGCGCCGCGATCCGGACACCGGGGCGGTCCGCCGCCTGACCTCGATCGACGATCCGTTCGGCGACTCCGCGGTCATGTTCTGCCCGCACCCGGATCCGCGCGCGGTGATCGCGTGGGTCGCGGCCGGGCAGGACGGCCAGGCGTCGTGGGTGATCCTCGACGATGGTGAATCCGTGACGGCGACCGAGGTCGCGCCGCGCGATCGCCTGCCCCCGGTGTTCACCCCGACCGGCGACGCGTACCTGTCCGCGAGTCCGGACATCCTCGAGTACCTGGCCTGGCCCGGCGGCGAGGACCTCGACGCGCTCGAGTGGTCCGACGAGGACGATGGCGGCGATGCGTTCGACGATCCCGCCGGCGACTACGTGATCTACGTGCCCGGCGGCTACGCCACCTGGGCCTCCGCCAACGGCCGACTGTACCTGATCGATCTCGCGGCGCTGGTGGTGATCGACGAGCTGGTCATCGCCGATCATCCGCTGCGCACGATCGGCGAGCTCTACCCCAAGCTCGTCGAGGACACGCCGGCGACCGACTTCGAGGGCGCGCGCCCCGGCCCCGACGGCCTCGTGCTCACGATCCACGCCGGCCTCGAGCTCGCGGTCTCGCGGCTCGCCGACTGGAGCCCGGATCCCGAGCGCGTGCCGTGATCCTCCCGACGGCGTAGACTCGAGCTGATGTGGAGCCTGTCGAGCGCGCTCGCCGATCCGGTCGAGGGTGGGCTCATGCGGCCGTTCCTCGCGGGCACCGCGACCGACGACGATCGCCGCGCGTACCAGGCCTGGCTCGCCGTCGCGGGTGGTCCGCGCGCGGGGCTGGCTGCTCAACTGCGGCAGCCGGCGCGAGCAGCCGGCGGCGGTCCGGTTCGCGTACGAGTGCCCGCGGCAGTGGGAAGAGCTCGACCCGACGCGCGACCCGGCGATCCGCCAGTGTGATCAGTGCGAGGAAGCGGTGTTCGCGGTCGCGACCCTGGACGAGGCCGAGGAGAACGCGCGCCGCGGTCACTGCATCTCGGTGCCGAGCGCGCTCGCCGGCGAGGTGTACAACCGCGAGGTGCCGCACCGCGCGATCGTCGGGCGCCCGCACGCGCCCACGTACTGGGCGCGCCGCTTGCTCGGCGAGTGATCAGGCCGTGTAGAAGAACTCTTCGCGGACGATCTTGCCGTTCGCGACGGTGAACAGCGCCATCTCGTCCATCGTCTGGCGCTTGCCGGTCGGCTTGAAGGTGGTCTCGTAGGTGAAGCGCACGATGAAGCGATCGCCCTGCGGGAACGGGCCCACGGCCTTCGCCGAGTGGACCTCGTTGTTGTCCGCCCACCACTTGCCCTTCTCCATGATCGCCGCGATGCCGCGCTGCTCGGCGGGCATGTTGGGCATCGACATCGCCTCGACGCTGACGATGTCCTCGGCGTAGAGGGTCTGCATCGCCTCGTGGTTCTTGCCCTGGTTACACAGCTCGACCAGCTTCGTCCCGATCTCCATCGCGTTCATCACGACCTCCCGTGGCGGCGCGCCAGTGCCCCGCTCGCGATCACGCTAGTCGCGCGGGCATCGAGACGACAGCGGGAGTGCGCGAGAAATCTGCCGGGGCCGATCCCGCGACACCTGCGACGCCGATGTCACGCCGGCGCGACGGCGGCGAGCGCCGCGCGATCGTCGTCGGTGAGCACGAGCGTCGCGATCGCGAGATCGTCGCGCATGTGCACCGGATCGCGCGTGCCGGTCAGCGCGATCATCCCGAGGTCGAGCGCGTGGCGCAGCACGACCTGCGCGGGTGCGACCGCGTGGCGCTGCGCGATCGCGACGACCCGGCGATCGGCGACGACCTGGCGATTCGCGGTGAGCAGCGAGAACCCCTGATAGGTGATGCCGTGGGCGCGGCAGCGCGCGCGCACCTCGCGATCCCAGCCGCGCTCGGCGTAGCAGCGGTTCTGCACGAAGGTCGGCCGCACCTCGGCGAACGCGACCATCGCGTCGAGCTGCGCGGCGGAGGTGTTGCTGATGCCGAGCCAGCGGACCTGGCCGCGCGCGTGGATCGCCTCCATCGCGCGCCACGCCGCGTGATCGTCGGGTCCCAGGCCGCGCGCCTGCGACGGGCCGTGCAAGACCAGGCTGTCGAGGCGATCCACGCCCAGGTGCTCGAGCGAGCGCGCGAACGACTGCGCGACCTGGGTCGCGATCGGCGCCGCGGGATCGTAGGGCAAGCGATGGTCTTGCCCCGACGCGAACGTGAACTTGCTCTGCAGGATCAGCGCATCGCGCGCGAGCCCGCCGGCGAGCGCAGTGCGCACCGCCGCCCCCACGCCGGCCTCGTGGTAGTGCTTGCGCTGGTTGGCGGTGTCGATCGCCCGGAAGCCGGCGGCCAGCGCCTGCGCGACCAGCCCCTCGGTCGCGTCCTCCTTCCAGGCGGTCCCGTACCAGAGCCGGGGTACCGCGACGCCATCGATGAGCAGCGTGGACATCCGCGGACCGTACCGCGGCTGCAAATGACGCGCGTCGGCAGCGGCGAGGCAGCATGTCGCCTGACGGTCACACCCCGGCAGTGTCAACGCAGACCCCATCTGGTCACCGCGGACCGCCTGGGCGCGGCGGCGCGGGAGCGCATGCGTCGTCGGAGTTCTGCCTACTTGCCTCGGGTCGGCCGCCGATCGCGCGCCGCGGCACGGCGCGACACAGCGTGTGCGGGGCCATGGCGCGCGGGATGCATTGTGCCCAGACAACAGGAGGCCTGGACGTGAGCACTGCCCGCAGGTCCATCACCCTCGTCGATCCACCGGATCTCTTCATGCCCGCCGAACCCGCCACCGCAGCTGCTGCCGTCGTCGTCGCCTT
>JAIOQA010000504.1 GCA_021413675.1 Deltaproteobacteria bacterium
GGTCGAGCGCCAGCAGCTCGGCATAGGCGTCATCGCCGCCGAGCTCGCCGAGCAGGCGCACCACCTCCTTGGCGACCGTGACCTTGGTCGTCGGCACCGCGCGGAGCGCGGCGAGCACGCGCTCGCGCCGCATCTCGGCCAAGACCCGACGCAGGGCGTAGATCGCGTGGCGCGCGCGATCGTCGCCGAGGCACTCGATCAGCACCGGCACGCCGGCGCCCGCGTCGAGCCGCGGCAGCGCGCGGACCGCGATCTCGCGCACCGGCGGGCGCTTGTCCGATGCGAAGCGGATCGCGTGCGTGCCGTCGGCGTACGCCAGGCGGGCCAGCGCGGTGAGCGCGAAGCGCGCGGTCGGCACGTCGCAGTCCGGGTTCTCGAGCAGGCCCGCGAGGGACCCGGCGTAGCGGCGCTGCAGCCGCTCGGTCCAGCGGCCGTGGCCGCGCTGGAAATCGATCACCCAGTGCGTGCGGCCGGTCGCGAAGCGCCCGGTCATCGGCGCGCGATCGAGGATCGCTGCGAGCAGATCCTGGCGCCGCCCGCTGACGTACGCGGCGACGGTCGGGAGCAGCACGAAGCTGGGGTCGATCGCGAGCAGCGCCGGGACCAGGGTCGCGAGCCGCGGGCGATCGTGGCGCGCGATCAGCGCGAGCGCCGCCGCCGCGACGTTCGCGAACGGCAGCTCGCGCGCCAGCGCCTCGAGCGCGTCGAGCAGCGGCGTCACGACCGGCAGGCGGATCCCGAGGCTCTGCGCCAGCGCGATGATCGCGGGCGCGCGCTCCTGCGTGGCCCAGCGCTGCGCGAGCTGCGCGAACGCCGGGGCCAGCCGCGTCGCCTCGGCGCGCGTCAGCCCGAGGCCGAGGCCCCAGGTCGCGACGTGTCCACGCACGGTGAACAGCCGCGTCAGCCAGGTCGCGCCCCACGCGCCGTCGAGCCGGAACAGGCGCGCCACCAGCTTCTCGACCGCCGCCGCGGTCGCGGCCGAGAGATCGGCGGCGTCGAGCGCGTCCTGCACGATCGCGCCGACCCGCTCGAGATCGCCGGGCGCGAACCTCGCGATCGCGATCTCGCGGAGCGCATCGAGCATCGCGTGGCGCACGGGGTCCTGCTCGAACCTGCGCGCGTGGATGTGATCGAGCACCGCGGTCATCGCGCCGCGGTCGTGGTGGAGCGTGGCGATCAAGAACCGCTGGGCGCGCGCCCGCTCGGCGCCCTCGGGGTGGCCGAGGAACGGCGCCAGCACCTCCTTGGCCTGCGCGAACGCCAGGAGCTGCGCGTACGCGAGGCGGCGCGCGGGCATGTCGATCAGCCCCGCGCATGCGTCGAGGTGCCGCCGCGCCTCGCGTTCGCGCAGATCGCGCGGCAACCACTGGAGCGTATCCGGCGCGATCGTCCCGTCGGCGGCCTGGGCCTCCCGCGACCAGCGCTGGAACGCGAGGTCGCGTGCCGCGGCGTCGGGCCCATCGATCGCGATGAAGCGGAACAGGAACGCGCCGGTGCCATCGCGTCCGCCGTCGAGGAAGGCGCGGATCACCGCCGCGCGATCGTCCGGGGCGAGCGAGAAGTACCAGCGCAGGCCGCGCTTGCCCTCGCCGAGCCGGGTCGGCGCGTGGCGGACCAGGTAGTCGAGGCGTTCGCCGCCGAGGGCGTGCGCGACGCGATCGAACGTGACCGCGCCGAACGCGCCGGGTGGACGCGTCGGCCGGCCGGCCTCGTGTCGCGCGCGGATCAGATCGAACGTCTCGCGCGGCCGCCGGCGCAGCAGGCGATCGAGCGCCGCGGCGATCGGCTGCGGCTCCTCGCCGACCTCGAACAGCCGGCGCACCAGCGCGAGGGTCGCGTCGGGCGCGCGATCGGCGAGCGCGGGCAGCGCTGGAAACGCGCGCCACCGCTGGCGGACGTCGACGGTGCCGGTGGCCGCCACGCTGCGCTCGATCCACGCCGCGTACAGGGCCGGGTGACGGCTCGCGAGCCGGGCCCAGCACGCGGGGCCGCCGCGCTCCTCGATCACCGCGCGCTCGCGCTCGACCAGCGCGGGCGACAGGAGCGGCAGCAGATCGACCAGCATCGGATCGTGCGCGCCGCTCAGCTGCGCGCGCACGAACGCCTCGACCGGCGCGAGGCGCCGCCGCGCCACCAGCCGCATGATCGTCGCGCGCAGGAGCCGCTTCCCGACGATCCGCTCGAGCGCGTCCTGGGCCTGCGCGTCATCGCACACGACCGCGACCAGCCGGCACGCGGCGTGACGGATCGTGCGCGAGGGATCGTCGAGGCGCGCCAGCACCTGCGCGCCGTCGCGCGAGCCGTAGGCGCTCATCAGCGCCAGGAACCGCGGGTACACGCCGTCGTCGGCGGCGAGCGCCGCCAGCGTCGCCTGCGCGTCCGCGTCGGTTTGCCGCCCGAGCTCGACCATCCGCCGCATGCGCGCGGCGTGGGTCAGCGGCTCGAGCTCGGTCAGCAGCTCCGCGGCGGTCACGCCCAGGGCTCGGGCGCGAGCGGCGTGTACCTCTCGGCGACGCGCGGCGCCGCCATCATCAGCGCGACCGTGTCGCGCCACACGAGGTAGTGCGCGGTCTGCTGGTGCGCGCGAAAGGCGTCCTCGTCGACGTAGATCTCGTAGAGGAAGAAGCGCGCTGCGTCGGTATTGTGGCGGAGCACGTCGAACCGCCGGTTGCCCGGCTCGGTGCGCGTGCCGCGCGCGTTGGCGAGGCTCGCGGCGATGAACGCCTCGACGTGCTCGGGGATCACCTGGATCTGGACGCAGACGGCGTACATGCCGTCAACCTTAGATCAGAACGGCACGTCGTCGTTCGGCGGCGGCATGTCCTCGTCGCGGAACATCGGTACGTCGTCGGTGAACGCCGGCGCGCGGTCGCGCCCGCCGCCGCGCGGGCCGCCGGCGATCGAGCCGCCCTGGCGCGCCATCTCGGCCTCGATCGCCGCGAGCAGCTGGCGCTCCTTGTCGTGCCAGCGCGCCTTCGCGGGATCGTTGAGCGTGCGCTTGCAGCCGCTCGCGTAGTACTCGAGGTCCTGCATCGACGCGCCCGCGACCGGCGCGCCCTTGCTGCGACCGTAGGGCGGGAACACCATGCCGCCGTCCGAGGACGGCGGCGGCGCGGCGCGGCGCATCGGCGCGGCGTCCGGCACGCTGCCGATGGTCAGGTCGGCGAACGACAGCCGGAAGCTGTCACCGACGCGGACGGCGGTGCCGACGCGGACGTGCTCGACGGAGCCGTCGGGGCGGGTGACGGCGAGGGTGACCGGGAGGCCAGCAGAACTCATCCGGCACGAGTGCCATCACTGCGAGGCGGCGTCAATGCCCGCGATCGCGCGGCCCTCGAGGCGATCCCGATCGCCACCGGCAAGAATCGTCTGAGCGCGCATCATCGTTGAATAAATCGCGCCCATCGAAAGCGCACCACCGCGTGAAACTTCGACGAGGAGCGGCCGTTCGTAGCGGCCACCCGGTAGAGTCGCCGGCCCTCGCACTGGAGTCTCGCATGCGCTCGCTGTCCCGTCTGATCGTCCTCTCTGCCCTCGCCATCGCTGGCGCGTGCTCGTCGAAGCCCTCGAACGCCCCCGCGCCGGTCGTGCCCGATGTCGCCAAGGTCGCCG
>JAIOQA010000505.1 GCA_021413675.1 Deltaproteobacteria bacterium
GATCGCCGCCGCCGCGCTGCCGCCGCGCGCGCCGATCGCCAGCGGCGCGGGCGCGGGCGCCGGGTCGAGCTCGACCACCACCGCGGCGCCGTCGGTGCCGACCGCGAACGCCTGGCCGCGCGCGACCCGCCCGGCGGCGCGGGCGACGACGACGTGCGAGCCTTGCGAGAGCTCGACCGTGATCGGCGACGCGCCCGCGGGCACACCATCGATCTCGATCGACGCGCCGAGCTCGCCGGCGCCGGGCACCGTGATCGCGACCCGCGCCACCGCCGGCGCGACCGCGCGCGCCGCGTCGAACGCCGCGACCACGTCGGGCGAGAACTCGGCGGTCGTGATCGCGCGATCCGGATCGAGCGCGGCGGCCAGGCGAAACGCCTCCGCGGCGAGATCGCGGCGCCCGAGCTGGTCGAGCACCGCGCCCAGCCGGAACGACGCGTCGGCGTAGACCTCGAGCCCGCCGTCCCAGGCGAGGAGCGCCTCCGCGTCGCGCCGCGCCGCCGCCAGCCGCGCCGCCGCGAAGTCGGGCGCGACCTGCTGGTAGGCGCGCCAGCCCTCGGCCACGACCTCGGCGACCCGTGCGAACCGCGCGAGCTCGTCCTTGGGCACCGCGCCGCCGGCGATCGCGGCCTGGGCCCGCGCCACCGGCGCGTCGACGGTGCGGTCGCCGGTCAGCGCCGCGGCCACCGCGATCGCGCGGGCCACGCGCTCGGGCGCGATCGGCGCGTGCGCGTCGGCGAGCACCGCGACGCCGACCTGGTCCGCGCGCGCCGCCGGGCCGAGGCCGGCGACCACCGCCGCGATCGCGATCGCGTGGACCCGCATCAGCAGACGGTACCGCAGTCTCGGCGCGTGTGGGTGCAGCAGCGCGATCGTCGTCGAGCGCGCGATCGCCCGAACCGCGCGCGGCGCCGGGCGCGGCGCGCGTATACTGATCGCGATGACCCTCCCGTGGTTCGCCCCGACCCTGCGCGGCGATGGCGCCGCGCGCCGCACCGACGCCGCGCTCCGCGAGCTCCGCGCGCGCGCCGCGACCTATTACCGCCTCGGCTACACGGCCGAGCGCGCGACCGCGCGCCTCGCCGCCACGGTCGCGTGGGAGTTCGATCCGCCGTCGAAGACCGGCCCCCACCTCCGGCCGGCGGCGCTCTCCGACGCCGCGATCGCGGCCCTGGTCCGCGAGACCTACGCGCGTCACCCGGCATGACGATCCGCGCTCGAGGCCCGCGCGCGTGAGCCGCGAGGTCCTGCCCGCGCGGTTCGGCGACTACCTGCTGGTCGCGCGCCTCGCGACCGGCGGCATGGCCGAGGTCTTCCTCGCGATCGAGGAGCCGCGCCTCGGCGGCCAGCGGTTCGTCGCGATCAAGCGGGTCCGCGCGGACTACGCCGACGAGGCCGAGTTCGCGGAGTTCTTCCGCACCGAGGGCCGGGTCTCGCTCAAGGTCCACCACCCGAACCTGCCCGCGGCCCACCGGCTCGACGAGCTCGGCGGCCGCGGCTACCTCGTGCTCGAGTACCTGCACGGCCACCTCGCGCTCGGCATCCTGCGCGCGATCGTCCACGAGCACCGCACGCTGTCGGTGGCCGCCGCGACCTCGATCGCGCTCGATGTCGCGCGCGCGCTCGATCACCTGCACACGCTCACCGACCTCGATGGCGCGCCGCTCGGCGTGATCCACCGCGACGTCAGCCCACACAACGTGATCGTGACCTCGTCGGGCCACGCGAAGCTCATCGATCTCGGCATCGCGCGCGCCGCGCTGCAGACCCACCACACCGAGACCGGCGTGGTGAAGGGCAAGTACGCGTACATGGCGCCCGAGCAGCTCGGACCCGCGCACCAGCTCGACACCCGCGCCGACGTCTTCTCGCTCGGCGTCATGATCCACGAGTTCCTCGTCGGGCGGCCGCTGTTCCAGGGGCTGAGCGATCTGGACACGTGCGAGCGCGTGCGCGGCCAGGTCGTCGCGCACCCGGCGCGGGTCCGGCCCGATGTCCCGCGCGCGATCGGCGACGTCGTGATGGTGGCGCTCGAGCGTGATCCCGAGCGCCGCTGGGCCTCGGCCGCGGCGATGGTCGAGGCCCTCGAGGACGCCGCCGCGCGCGCCGGGGTCGTGCCGTCGCCGACCGGCCTGTGGCGCGAGGCGCTCGCGATCGCCGGTCCGGCGCCGCTGCCGCTGCTGCGCGATGGCGCGCTGGTCTGGAGCGATGGCCCGGCGCGGGTGCGCGCCGCCACGCCGCTGACGACGATCGCCGATCGCTCCGAGCCGGTCGACGCCGACCTCGAGGCCGCGCTCGACGAGCTGCCGGACGCGGTCGTCCGCGAGCCGCTCGACGACGCGCCGACCGACGACGTGCCGACGCCGCTCATCGACAGCGTCCCGGTGCCGATCGACGCGCCAGCGGTGCGCGACCCCGCCCTCGCCTACTACCTGCACGTCGGCGGCGTCCCCGACGCGATCGGCGAGGAGCCCCGCAAGCCTGGAGCTCGCCGATGACCCGGCCGATCCGCGCCGCGCTCGCCCTGCTGGCGCTGACCGCCTGTACGCCGCACCCGACCGGCCTGCCACCCGCGCCGCGCGCGCCGACCGGCAACCCCGCGAAGCTCGACGATGCGATGACCCTCGCCGATCTCGGCGGCACGTGGGCCTGGGAGCACACGTCCCTGGTCGACGGCGCCCAGGTCACCGAGCGCGAGCGCTGGCACCTCGAGGCCGATCCGACCGCGCCCGGGCCGGCGCTGCACGCGCACGGCGCCTACGATCGCGAGGTCGTCGTGACCGCGACCGACGGCGTGCCGTTCAGTTGCGCCCAGGACACGACCTACCGCCAGCGCGCGCGCTACGACGTCGTCGTCGAGATCGCCGACGGCGCGATCGCGATCCGCGAGACCGGCTACCACACCGAGCCCGGGCCGTGCGAGCACGGCTTCCGCGCGATCGGCCACTTCGAGGGCGCGCTGCGCGGCAACCTCCTGCGCCTGCGCTGGGACGGCGGCGAGCAGGTGCTCGCGCGCGCGGGCACCCAGCCGCTGCCCGCGCAGCCCGCGTGGGCCGGCCTCCACCCGACCTGGGACGGATCGTGGACCTGGACCGTCCACACGATGGACGACGGCGGCGATCTGCGCGACGAGCAGGAGGACTGGCGGATCGCGATCGGCGCCGATCAGCTCGCCACCGCAACCTACGTCCGCACGGTCACGACCCGCTCGCGCGACGGCCGGCCGATCGCGTGCGCCGGGGCCAGGCGCTGGACCTACGTCGATCGCTACACCCTCGAGGGTCACCTCGATCGCGACGTGCTCACGCTGACCGAGGTCGCGAGCGATGCCGGTCGCCACCCGTGCCTCGCGCCGACGCCGCGCCGCTCGCTCGACGCCGCGACCGCGCAGCTCGACGGCGACTTCGCGATCTTCGAGTGGCGCGGCAAGCGCCGGCAGGTCCTGCACCGCCCGCGCGCGAGTCACTGACCCGCCGGCGATCGGCGTACGCTCCGGTCATGTGTCGCTTCTCGGGGCCGGTGAGGGAGGTAGGGGCGACCAAGATCTTCGTCGGCGATGCCGGGGACGGTCGACAGTCGCTGATCTACGCGATGGAGGTCGAGCTGGCCGCGCCGGTCGCGATGGTGCTGCCGTTGCCGGTGCCCGCCGACGGGCCCGATGACGCGATCGCGTTCCACGACCTGTCGGAGCACGCGTGGCTGTTCGACGACCTCGCCGGCGAGTTCGCGCCGGCGCCCGCGGCCGGCCACGCCCGCGACGCCTCGCGCGGCGCTCGCCAGGCGCTGACGGTCCACGCGGTCGGCGCGTTCGAGGCCTCGTTCGTGCCGCGGCCCGCCGACTTCGCGCGCCTCGATCCGCGGTTCCGGCTCGCGCCCGAGGTCCTCGCCGCCCTGCCCGAATACGACGACTGGGGCTTCGCGGTGTTCCAGCTCACCACCGACGCGCGCCGCCGCGCGGCCTTTCATCCGATGGGCCTGGTGTTCCCGCGCCGGGACCCCGATCGCCTGTTCTTCCCGACCGGCCACGTCCACGACGGCGTCGTCCACCCGACCGCGGCGTTCGATCACCGGCTGTACGCGCAGGTCGCGCCGGCGATCGCGGCGCACCTCGGCTGGGAACGCAGCCGGCGTCCGATGAGCGCGGTCTCGGGCCTGCGGCGATCGATCGGCATCGATCCGGATCGCCACGCCTACGCGGTCACGCTCACCGGCGAGCTGCCCAACCGCGACGCCTGGCTCCACGCCCCGCGGCTCGCGGTCGCTGCGCTCGCCGGCGCCGGCCACACCGCGCAGGTCCGCGTGCCCGCGAGCGTGCAGACCCTGCCCGGTGATCCGCCGCCCGCCGACGTGCAGTGGCAGGCGGTCGTCGACGCGGCGCTCGAGACCCTGCGCGAGGATCTGCCGCCGATCCTCGCCGCGCACGCGACCGCGTGGCGCCTCGGCTCGCGTCAGGACGGAGCGCCCCGGATCGCGCTCGCGGACCTCGTGGCCAGCCCCGGCACCGAGCGCGGTCCGTGCGCGGTGGCGTTCGATCTCGGCTTCGGCGGCAGCTGGGCCGGCGTCGTCCCCGAGGTGACGTTGAGCTTCGCGCGGGCGCCAGAGCGGACGCTCGCGAACGCGATCCACCGCGATCTGATGCTGCGCCTGCGCGACCGCTGGGCCGCGCGCGCCCTCCGCTAGCTCGTCGAGTCAGTGCTGGCGGTACAGCCGCGCGACGTACTCCTGGACCATGCGGTCCGAGGAGAAGCGCCACTGCGACATGCTGATCGCGGCGCGCATCATGCGCACCCAGCCGGCGCGATCGCCGTAGTACGCCGGCAGCACCTCGCGCTCGAGGACATCGTAGAGCCGGTCGCGATCGCGGTGATCGAGCCAGTCGACCGCCGCCGGCGGGCCGTGGCCGCCCGCGCCCAGCGCCGCCTGATCGTCGCCGGCCTCGGGGTCGCCGATCTTCCAGCCGGTCTCGCCGTGGCGACAGCCCTCGGGCCACCAGCCGTCGAGGATGCTGAGGTTGAGCACGCCGTTCATCGCGGCCTTCATGCCGCTGGTGCCCGAGGCCTCGAGCGGCCGGCGCGGGTTGTTGAGCCAGACGTCGGTGCCGCGCGTGAGCAAGGCGCCGATCGTCATGTCGTAGCCCTCGAGGAACACGATCTGGCCGGGCCAGCGATGCGAGGCCTCGACCAGGCGCGCGACCAGGGCCTTGCCCTCGTTGTCGCGCGGGTGGGCCTTGCCGGCGTAGATCAGCTGCAGCCGATCGTCGGCGAGCATCCGCTCGAGCCGCGGGATGTCGCCGAGGATCAGATCGGCGCGCTTGTAGGCCGCGGCGCGGCGCGCGAACCCGACCAGCAGCCGATCGGTGCGCAGCGTGCGCCCGGTGCGGCGCTTCACCTCGGCGCACAGCTCGGCCTTCATGTCCTGGTGCGAGGCCCAGAGCTCCTCCTCGGACACCGCCGGGCTCTTCTCGGCGACCAGCGCGGCGCGGATGCGCGCGTCCTGCCAGGTCGGCGTGTGGACGCCGTTGGTGATCGCGATGATCGGCGCGGCGCCGGTGACGTCGTGCCACATCGCGCGCGCGGTCTCGCCGTGGAGCTGCGCGACCGCGTTGGCCCCGTGCGCCAGGCGCAGGCCGGCGACCGTCATCGAGAACGGCGAGCCGCCGATGCGCGTGAGCTCGGCGTCGGTGAAGCCGAGGTCGGCGTCCATGCGGCGCATGACGTCGAGGCCGTGGACCTCGTTGCCGGCGGCGACCGGCGTGTGGGTCGTGAACACCACGTGCGGCCGCAGCTTCTCGATGCGCGCGTCGAGCGAGCCGCCGCCGAAGCGGCCCTCGCGCAACAGCTCGAGCCCGGCGAACACCGCGTGGCCCTCGTTGAAGTGATAGATCTGCGCGTCGAGGTTGAGCGCGCGCAGGAGGCGCACGCCGCCCACGCCGAGGACGATCTCCTGCGCCAGGCGATCGTCGACGCCGCCGCCGTAGAGCCGGCGGGTGATCCAGCGATCGTGCTCGTGCTCGGGCTCGAGCAGGTACAGCGTGCTGGTGATGTAGCGATCGACCCGCCACGCGATGCAGGGCACGACCTTGCCCGCGACCGTGACCTCGATGCGCACGTCGACCTTGGTCAGCGCGTCGCGGCGGGTCTTCGGATAGTGATCCTCGGGCTGACCATGCGCGCCGATGCGCTGGATCGTGTAGCCCTCGTCCCAGAGGAGGCCGATGCCGACCAGCGGGACCTTGAGGTCACCGACGGACTTCATGTGGTCACCGGCGAGGATGCCGAGACCACCGGCGTAGATCGTCAGGTCGGGATCGATCCCGTACTCCATGCAGAAGTAGGCGACCGTCGGGCGGCCAGCGCTAGCAGACATCAAGACCTCCTCGGCGCACGTTGCCCCGGCCGGGTGGCGGATCGCAAGCTGCGCGGTACCAAGCCTGCCTCACCTATCAAGAACGATGCCGGGCTCGGTCACGCCCATGTCGTGGGATGTCGTGCCGGCGCGTGTCCGCGATGTTGCCAATTGCAGCACGGGCGTTGCGAGGACGAACGCCGTGACGCACGACCTGCGCCTGCGCCGTGTCAGAACCTGCGAAGCTCAGGGCGGCGCGAAGTCCATCGCCAGGACGAGCAGCCCCCGGTGGGTGTCGGCGACGTAGATCCGGCGCGCGACGAGGTCGACATCGAGCCCGACCGCGCCCTCGTAGAACGAGACGCCGGTGCCGGGCTCGTCGGCGGACCAGGTGTTGAACCACGCCAGGCTGTGCGGGTGCCACGGGTCGGAGAGATCGAGCACGCGCACGCCATCCTGATAGTGCGTCAGGAACGCGAGCCGGCCGAAGGCCATCAGGTTGTGGACCGAGACCTCGGGCCGGGTCTGCCAGGCCGCGAGCGCGGTCCCGAACCCGGGCGAGCCCTCGGTCACGTCGACGACGCGGACGTGGGCGCCCCACTGCTCGTCGCCGTGGACGGCGATCCGCGCGCCCGCGATCGTCGTGACCCACGACGAGTGGCTGGTGGTCTCGCCGTAGCCGGTGAACGTGCCGACCAGCGCCGGGCTCGCGGGATCGCGCACGTCGACGATCGCGAGGCCGAGGTCCCAGTAGTTCAGGTACGCGCGATCGCCGTCGACGTAGAGATCATGGAGGTACGGCGACAGGGACGCGCTCGCGGGATGGGTCCACGCGCCGACCTGGGTCGCGTGCAGCGGATCGGCGATGTCCCAGATCTCGAGGCCCTGCTCGCTGGCCGCGAGGTAGGCCCGGGCGCCGTCGACGAACAGCGTGTGGACGTTGCGCCAGCGCTCGCCGAGCCGCGCGGCGACCGCGGGCGCGGCCGGATCGGTGACGTCGACGACCTCGACGCCGACCACCGACGACGCCATCAGCGCGTAGCTCCGGCCGCCCGCGCGCGTCAGCTTGACGTCGTTCCAGATCTCGTCGGGATCGCCGGAGCGGGTCGGCACGTGGCCGAGCTCACGCAGGTGCGCCGGATCGCGCACGTCGACCAGCCGCAGGCCATCGCGGTAGTCGGCGACGTAGGCCACGCCTTCGGCGACGCGGACGTTGACCGGCAGGCCGCTCGCGAGCCACGGATCCGCCGCGGTCCCCGCGAACTCACCGAGCGCGTGCAGGCCGAACGCGCGGGCCTCGTCGAGCGGGGCCAGCGGCCGGGCCTCGATCGCGTAGGTGTAGCAGGCGCCGGATCGGCAGCTCGCGTAGGTCCCGGTGATGCCGCACGCGGCGTCGACGTCGGTGAAGCGGTACGAGGTCCCATCGCGCGCCGTGCCCAGGGTCGCGACCCGCGCGCGCCCCTCGGTGACGAGCGGCGTGTCGAGCTCGCCCTGGCGCAGCACCAGCCCCGGACCGCTGCGCGCGATCCGGAACGCGCCGGTCTGGGCGAAGCCGCCCTCGAACCGATAGACCACGTTGTACGCGCCGACCGGATCGCCGACCTCGGCGAAGCCACCGGGCGCGCAGTGGCTGGTGCGCGCGGGCTGATCGATCGCGTAGGTCGCGTCGTCGCCGCAGGCGGCGACCGCCCCGAACGCGAGCACGCCGAGCGCGAGCGCCTTGACCACGCCCCACCCTACCGCACCGGCTCACAGGTCGAGGTGCAGGATCACCAGGCCGCTCACGTTGTCGAGCACGTACACGAGGCCGCGCGCGACATCCACGTCGACATCGATCGCGCCCTCGAAGAAGCTGCCCGTACGGGGATCCGCGGCGCTCCAGGTGTGGAACCACCCGACTGACTGCGGCGCGCGCGGGTCCGCGAGGTCGAGCACACGGACGCCGTCCTGATCGTCGGCGACGAACGCGCGGCTGCCCACCGCGATCACGCCGCCCGGCGCGATCGGCGACCGGGTCTGCCAGCTGGCCAGCTCGTGGGGCGCGCGATCATCGGTGACGTCGACGAGCTGCACCGTGCCCGCCCACCGCGCGTCGCTCACCACCGCGATCCGCTGCGCGCCGACCGTCGTCACCGAGACCGCGGCGTCCGCGCGCGGGCCGGCGTGCTGGTACCGGCTGCGCACGACCGGCGCGTCGGGGTTCGCCACGTCGATGATCGTGAGGCCGGTGTCGCCACCGCCAGCGTAGACATGATCGCCGTCGACCTCGAGCCGCGAGCCGGGCGCGATCGCCACGGCGCTGCGGGCCACCGGATGGAGCGGGTCGGCCACGTCCCAGACTTCGAGCATCTCGACCTCGCCCGCGTAGGCGGCGACGTAGGCCGTGGTGCCGCGCACCGCCAGGCTGGTCGCCCAGCGCGACAGGCCGACGTGCCCGACGATCGCGGCCGACGCGGGCGCGGTGACGTCGACCACGACCACGCCGAAGCGGTCGGAGGCGACCAGCGCGTAGCGGCGCCCGCCGGCGGGCAGCGGGCGGACGTCGACGTAGCCCTCGTACAGCTCCGGCAACTCGGGCGCGACGTGAGCCACCTCGACGGGATGGGCCGGATCGGCGACGTCGACGATCCGCAGGCCCCCGCCCCAGTCGGTCGTGACGAGCGCGAGCGAGTCCGCGACCCGCAGGCGGGTCACCGGCGCGCCCCGCCAGTCGTCGCCCAGGTTGCCGGGAATCTCGCCCACCAGCGACATCCCCGACGCCTCGGCCTCGGCCGCCAGCGCGAACCGCTGGCCGGCGATCGGGCTGTCGACGCAGGTGCCGGCGGTGCAGATGCGCTGCGTCCCGGCGAACGCGCAGTCGTCCTCGAGCTGATCGAGCGTGATGACCGTGCCGTCGGTGGCGTCGCCGGTGCGCGCGACGACCGCGTCGCCCTCGATGGCGAGCGGCGTGTTGCCGAGCTGGAGGGTCGCGAAGTCGCGCCCCAGCCCGATGCGAAACCCGCCGGGTGCGCCATCGACCTGCAGCGGTCGCGCGAACAGGCTGCCCGTCGACGTGAGGTAGATGCCTGGCAGCGTCCCCAGCGCCGCCTCGGTCATGAACGACTGCCCCTTGCATGCCGGCGACGGCGCATCCGGCGCCACCGTCGGCGACCCGCACGCCCCCGCCACCATCAACGCCATCGCCCATCGCATGCGGCCGATCATGCCTCACGTCGCGCGCGGGTTCACGCACCGCGCGCTCGCAGCCGTTGAACGCGCACGCCGCGGCTGCGTGGTCGCGATCGCGGGGGCGTGTCGCAGGCGATCGTCGACACCCCGTCGGCCAGAACGGCCGCGCGCGATGCCCGGGCAGATCGCTCAGACGTCGAGGTGCAGGATCATCAGGCCGCGGTGGCTGTCGGCCACGTAGACGAGCTTCGCGTCGAGGTCCACGTCGATGCCGACCGCGCCCTCGAAGAAGCTCGATCCGTAGCGGGTGTCGTAGCCCGGCCAGGTGTTGAACCAGGCGATCGCCACCGGCGCGGTCGGATCGGACAGATCGAGCACGCGCACGCCGTCCTGGTAGTGCGCCATGTACGCGCGCGATCCGAACGCCATGATGTTGTGGACCGAGACCTCGGGCCGCGTCCGCCACTCGCCGATGCCGGTCGCGAACCCGGCGGTGCCCTCGGTGACGTCGACGATGTGGACGTGCGCATCCCACTGCTCGTCGCCGTGGACGCTGATCATGCGCGCGCCGACCTGGGTCACCCAGTTCGAGTGGCTGGTGTGCTGGCCGTAGTTCGCGTACTCGCCGACCACCTCCGGGTGCGCCGGGTCGGACACGTCGAGGATGGTCATGCCCGAGTCCCAGTAGTTGAGGTACGCGCGATCGCCGTGGACGTAGAGATCGTGCAGGTACGGCGATGGCGAGGGAGCGTTCGGGTGCAGCCAGCCGCCGAGCTTGACCGCGTGCGCGGGATCCGCGAGGTCCCAGATCTCGAGGCCGCCGCCCGAGGCGCCGAGGTAGACCCGGCCGCCGTCGACGAACACGGTGTGGACGTTGTTGCCGGTGCCGAAGCGCGCGCCGTCGACCGGGTGCGCCGGATCGCTGACGTCGACCGGGACCACGCCGTTGATGCTCGAGGCCATCAGCGCGAACCGCTTGCCCTGCTCGTCGATGATCTTCACGTCGTTGTAGATCTCGCCGGCCTGGCCGAACTGCGCCGGCGCGTGGCCGAGCTCGACCGGGTGCGCCGGGTCGTGCACGTCGACGATGCGCAGGCCATCCCAGTAGTTCGCGACGTACGCGATCTTGTCCGCGACCCGGACGTTCACCGGCAGGCCGGCGGCGGTCCATGGATCGGCGGCGGTGCCGACGTACTCGCTGACCAGCGTCAGCCCGTGGGCCGGGGCCTCGTCGAGGCGATCGACCCGCTTGCCGGCGAGCGCGTAGTCGTAGCACTGCCCGCCGCGGCACCGCTGCCAGGTGCCGCTGACGCTGCAGTCGTCGGCGAGGTGATCGATCGTGACCGTCCGGCCGTCGGTGCTGGTGCCCTGGTGCGCGACCACGGCCTGGGCGCTGCGGGTGATCGGCACGACCTCGCCGCCGAGCGCGATCGTGAAGCCATCGCCGGCGGGATCGAAGCGGAACGCCGAGGCGGACTCGCTGCCCTCGAGCGTGAGGCGCGCGTGGTAGATGCCGGTCAGGTCGACGGTCGCCAGGGTCTCGCCGGCGCAGGTGCGAGTCACCAGCGGCCCGGCGTCGGGGCTGGCGGGGCTGGTCACGCCGTTGTCGCCGCACGCCGCCAGCGCGCCAAGCCCGAGGAAGATCGCGCGGATGCTCATGCGCGTGAGCATAGGCAACCGCGGTTCCGGCGGGCGCCGGCGCGGCTCACATCGAGCAATCGCCCTGCCGCGCGGCCGCCTCAGGGGCCGTCGCGGGATCCATCCGACCCCACGGCGATCACGGTCGATGCGCGACTTTCTTGGATACGCGCACCGCATGGATCAAGATGGAGGTATGGCCCGCCCGGCCAAACCCAAGCGCCCGCCCCGTCCGCTGGTCTCGCCTGAAGAACAGGCGACCTTCATGGAGGCGCTCGCGGGCGTCATGCCGCTCGAGGGCCGCGATCGCGTGCGGGTCGCGCCGCCGCCGCCCAAGCCGGCGGTCGCCAACATCGTCGCCGCGATCCCCGCGACGGTCACGCTCGCAGTCGAGGGCGGCGGCGAGGAGATCGGCGCGCGCGCGCCCGGCGTCAACCGCGCCCAGCTCGCCGAGCTCAAGCGCGGCCGGGTCCGCCCCGAGGCCACGCTCGATCTGCACGGCCGCACCGGCGCCGAGGTCCCCGCGCTGCTCGAGCGCTTCCTCGTCGAGAGCGCCCGGTTCCGCCGGCGCTGCGTGCTCGTCATCCACGGCCGCGGCCTGCACTCCGACGACGGCCGCGCGGTGGTCCGCGACGCCACCATCCACACGCTGCTCGGCGCGCTGTCGGGCATGGTCCACTGCCTCGCCACCGCGATCCCGCCTGACGGCGGCCCGGGCGCGACCTACGTCATGGTGAAGGCATGAGGGTCATGCGTCGCGCGCTGGTCGTGGTGCTGGCGGCGCTGATCGGCGTCGGCTCGGCCGGCGCGACCGCGAGCGCGAAGCCCGGCGCCAAGGCCAAGCCCGCCGCGAAGGCCAAGGCGAAGGCCAAGCCCGCCGCGAAGGCCAAGGGCAAGGCCAAACCGGCCGCGACCGCGACCGCCACGCACGACGCGCCGCGCGGCCGCGCCACCCGCGGCCGCCGGGTCCGCCCCGACGACGCCACCGCCCACGCCCGCGTCTCGATCGGCCAGGCCCGCGAGGGCGCGAGCGACGCCTGGCGCCGCGCCAGGGACAGCGAGCTGTCGCTCGACGAGCGCACCGCCAAGCGCATCGAGGCGATCCTGCGCGGCCCGCTGCGCGCCGGCACCACCGCGCTGTACGTCGTCGACGCCGACACCGGCCGCGAGCTGTTCTCGGTCCACCCCGACGATCCGCTCAACCCCGCGTCGAACGTGAAGCTGATCTCGACCGCGACCGCGCTCGAGGCGCTGGGCCCCGATCATCGCTACCAGACGCGGCTCTACGGGCCGGTGCCCGACGCCGACGGGTCGCTCGCGGGCGATGTCTACCTGTACGGCAGCTACGATCCGACCCTCGGCCCCGATGATCTCGAGGACCTCGCGCGCACGATCGCGGCCCGCGGCATCACCCGCATCGACGGCGGCATCGTCGTCGGGCCGGAGGCGAACCGCGACGCGATCTTCCGCGCCAAGATCAAGGTGACGGTCACCGCGACCGAGCCCGGCCTGGCGCCGACGGTCGAGGTCGATCCGCCGACCGCGTTCACCGCGCTCACGATCGACGCGACGACCGCGCGCGGCAAGCGCGGCGCGGTCACGCTCGCGTCGAAGCCGAGCACCGACGGCGATCAGGCGCGGCTCGCGGTCACGATCAAGGGCACGCTGGGCCGGGGCAAGACGCAGACCCTCGCGATCTGGCCGACCGATCGCGGCGCGTACACCGCCGAGGTCTTCCGCGCCGCGCTCGCCCGCGCCGGCGTCGCGGTCTCGGGCGGCGTGCGCACCGAGGGGTTCGATGTGTTCGCGATGGACGCCGCGACCCACGGCTGGCTGCCGGTCGAGCTGGGCACGCACCAGTCGGAGCCGCTGGCGGCGATCGTCGCGCAGGTCAACAAGCGCAGCATCAACTGGCTCGCCGATCGCGTGGTCATGACCGCCGCCGCCGCGCGGATCGGCGCGGTGCCGTCGATGACCGCCGGCGTCGACGCGATGTACCGCTGGCTCGGCGCGCGCGCGGGCGTGGCGCGCGACGCCGCGGTGATCGACACCGGCTCGGGCCTGTCCTACAAGACCGAGCTGTCGGCGCGGCAGATCGTCGAGGTGCTGCGCGCCGGCGCGGGCGTGCTGCCCAGCGCGCCCACCGACGACACCGCGCGCGCCTGCCACGCGGCGTACCTCGCGTCCTTGTCGGTCGCCGGCGTCGACGGCACGCTGCGCGGCCGCTTCCACAACGCGATGCGTGGCAAGCTCACCGCCAAGACCGGCACGCTGTCGAACGTCATCGCGCTGTCCGGCTTCCTCGAGGCCGCGCCCGGCCAGCACCTCGCGTTCGCGCTGATCACCAACGGCAACCGCAAGGGCGACCACCACGCGATCCGCGTCGCCCACGAGCAGGTCGTCGGGCTGCTGTACGACTACGCCACCGCGATCGCGAAGACCGCGCCCGAGACCGCGCCGGTCGCCGCGCCGACCACGGTGGCCGCGCCCGCGCCGGTCGCCGCGCCGACCGAGGCGACCGACGACGAAGCCGACGACGAGGCCGCGCCGGCCGCCCAGCCCTCCGCGGAGTAGACTCCAGACGCGAGCGCCCGTGAGACGCTCAGCCAGGAGGGCCGCATGAGGTACGTCGACGGATTCGTCATCCCGGTGCCGAAGAAGAAGCTCGCCGCCTACCGCGCGATGGCGCGCAAGTGCAGCAAGATCTGGCGCGAGCTGGGCGCGCTCGAGTACTGCGAGTGCGTCGCCGACGACGCGCCGGTCGGCAAGCGGACCTCGTTCCCGCGCAGCGTGAAGCTCAAGCCGGGCGAGGTCGTGGTGTTCTCGTACATCGTCTACAAGTCGCGCCGCGATCGCGATCGCATCAACAAGGCCGCGATCAGCGATCCGCGGCTCGCGGCGATGATGGATCCGACGAACATCCCGTTCGACGGCAAGCGCATGGTCTACGGCGGGTTCAAGGCCTTCCTCACGGCCTGACCGTCAGAAGCGATACGCGACGGCGAGCCACGGCAGCCACGCCGGGTTGTACCCGCCGGGATCGACCACCAGGCTGCCCTGCACCATCAGGTGCTGGCCGTGCAGGCGCAGGCCGGCCGCGATCGGTCGGCGGACATGCGCGGTCTCGTCCCACCAGCGCGCGACGTCAGCCACGAGCGCGACGTGCGCGGCGAGCGGCACCCGCGCGCCGGCCGCCACGCGATAGGTCAGATACGACTGCGGCTGGCGGTCCTCGAAGGTCTGGTGGCGCCACCCGAACGTCGCCTCGGTCGTGACCTGCCAGCCGCACGACGGGGTGGCGCACCAGGTCGCGATCGCGCTCGCCTCTGCGTACCCGGTCTTGCTGTACTCGTCGAGTTTGAGGGCGGCGCCGCGACCCTCGACCGCGGCGCGCACGGGCCCGTGGCGCACCACCGCGACCTTGGCGGCGAGCACGGCGCCGCCGCGGAACCCGGGATGCCCGGGATCGGGGAGCAGGAACAGCGGCACGACATAGCCGCTGACCTCGAGGCGCTCGAGCAACCCGTAGGTCACGCCGGTCACGCCCATGTGGCTGCTGACGATCAGCGCGTGCCTGGGCTGGGTCAGCGCGGTCGAGGTGAGCAGCACCGCGTTCGCGCCCGGATCGGCCGCCACCACATCGGCCGCCACCGGATCCTCGGCGTGCGCCGGCCGCGCCGCTACGAGCCCCAGCACGCCAACCATCCACCACGCGGCCTTCATGCGAGCGGCGAGTGCATGCGGTGCGCCACGCGAAGGTTCAACCAGCGCAGGCGCAACGCCTCGACAACCCGCCGCGACGGAGCTGGCGCCGACGGGCAGCGGTGTCGAGGACCTGTCGTCCTGGTCAACCGCTGACGAGGCTCAGACCTTGCGGCGGATCACCGCGGTGACCTCGATCTCGACCCGCGAGTCGCGCGGCAGGCGCGCGACCTGGATCGTCGAGCGCGCGGGCGGCGGCCCGATGAAGCGCTCGGCGTAGAGCGCGTTGACCGCGGCGAAGTCGCCGAGGTCGACGAGGAACATGGTCGTCTTGACGATGTCGGCGAAGCCCGCGCCGGCGGCGGCGAGCACCGCGCCGACGTTGTCGAGCACGCGCCGCGCCTGCGCCGAGACGTCGCCCTCGACCATCTGGCCGGTGGCCGGATCGAGCGGGATCTGGCCCGAGCAGAACACCATCGTGCTGTCGCCGACGGGCACGACCACCGCCTGGGAGTACGGGCCGATCGCGGCCGGAGCCGCCGCGGTCTTCACTACGGTTCGGTTCATGCCGCTTCGTATCACGGCTGGCCGCGCGCCGCGCCGCGGCCCGTGCTACCAGCCGTCGCGGTCAGCGCGACCGGCTCCCCCGTCGGGTCGCGCCACCCGAGGGTTACGCGACGCCAGTTCCGAGATTCGTGGGCGTTGTAGGGGTCGAACCTACGACTTGCACCGTGTGAAGATGCCACTCTGCCACTGAGTTAAACGCCCGGCGAGGTGGGTTTCTTAGCCAATCCGCGCGGGCCTGTCAATCGACCGCGTCACCACCTGTGCGTCGCGCGATCGGCACCCGCTCGTCGGCCACCGGCGGCGCATTGGCGAGGAGATCGCGGTAGTGGGTGCGGATCTTGTCGAGGTCGACCTGGTTCAAGAACCCCGAGTAGGCCAGGTACGCGACCAGGAAGCGCAGGTCCTCGGCCCACGGCGCGAGGTAGCGCGGCGGCCTGAGGAGCCCCATCGCCGACAGGTGGCAGAGCGCCGGGATGTCCTCGATGTCGAGCTTGCCGGCGAACAGGAGCCGCAGGCAGTCGGTGCGGCCGGTCGCGACCGCGGCGCGCAGGAAGTTGTGCACGCGCAGGAGGCCGTCGAGGTAGACGACGTCCTTGGTGAAGGGCGCGCCGCCGGTCAGCGTGCCGCCGCGGAACACCCGGCGCGCGTTCTCGAACGCCTGCTCGCGATCGCCGGTGCGGTCGCCGAACCAGCGGTAGACGTCGAGGAAGTCGGCGCCGTCCTGGGCCATCTGGATCGCGAGCACGCGATCGGCGAGGCGGCCGAGGCGCTCGGGATCGATCGCGCCGGAGATGAACTCGGCGAACACCGCGAGGCCCTCCTGGGTGCGGGTCACGCCGGGGTGGCCGGCGCCGAGGATCGGCACGTCGACCTGGGCGCGGCCCGAGAGCGAGGTCGCGATGTGGATGAAGGCCTCGTGCTGGATCAGCTGCGCGGCGTCGCGATCGGTGAAGCGCGCGCTCGCGCGCAGCTTGATCTCGCCGGTCTGGGCCAGCGCGTTGGCCGATAGCTCGTCGACGATCGTCACCTCGGGCGCATCGCCGCCGAAGTGGCGATCGACCGCGCGGCGGACCCGCTCGGCGACCTGGATCGCGTCGAGCTCGCGAGCCGGGCCGAGGTTGACGGTCGCGGCCATGCCGAGCGTGGTCTCGAACGCGCGCGCGAGGTCGAGCGAGGTCGAGGCCTGATCCGGCAGCTGGGTCGCGGGCTCGCCGTAGAGCTCGACCGACAGCGGCGAGAACTCGGCGGTGCCGACCGCCGCGAGCATGCGGGCGCCGAGCTCGATCGCCCAGGCCTGGCGGCGCAGCCACGAGTCGATCTCGTCGTCGCCATCGGCGAGGCTGCGCGCCTGGTGGACCATCGCCAGGGTCGGCGCGGGGTCGACCGGCGCGTAGCTCGGGCGCGGCAGCTCGGCGGCGCCGCGCGCGAAGAACTCCTCGCGCACCGAGGCGGGCCAGGCCAGCGTGCGCAGGACGCGCACCGGGCGCTCGGCCTCGCGCAGCAGCAACGCGACCTCGCGGATTCGAGCGGCGCGGTCAGCGCGAGCCACCGGCGACCTGGTCAGCGCTTGCGATCGGGATCGAGACCGCCGGTGATGGTCTCGTCGGACTGCGCCCAGTCGACCAGCTGCTCGTCGTCGACGTCGACCAGCACGGCCTCGACCTTCTGCGCCTTCCACTCGCCGCTCACGTCGGTGTCGAGATCGAAGTCGCTGTTGGTCGTGCCGCGGCGCTGCGACGGCGGCGTGGTCCGCGC
>JAIOQA010000506.1 GCA_021413675.1 Deltaproteobacteria bacterium
TCTGCTGCGCGGCGGCAAGGACCCGGCCGCGACCGCCGCGCACTACCGCGACTACCTCGCGCGCCGCGCCAGCGGCCCGCGCACCTCCGAGGCGCGCTTCCGCCTGGCCGAGGCCCTCGAGCAGCTCGGCGCCGATGCGCAGAAGGAGCTGGTCACCGCGTATCGCGCGATCGGCCTGGATGACCCGACGTCGTCGTGGGCGACCAAGGCGGCGGCCCGCCTGGCCGCGCTGGCCCCGACCCTGCCGCCCGATCTCGCGACCTGGTCGACGACCTTCACCGGCGCCGAGCACGTCACGCGCGGCAAGGAGCTGTTCGATCAGATGCGCAACCCCGAGAGCGAGGCCGAGATGGCGGCCGCGCTCGCGGCGCCGGATCTGTCCGCCGACGATCGCTGCGTCGCCGCGTACCACCTCGCGCAGAGCCAGTTCAAGGCGCGCAACCGCAAGGACGCCGCGCCCTCGTTCGACGCCGCCGTCACCGCCTGCACCGCGGTCAAGAACGACGATCTCGCGGTCCGCAGCGCCTATCAGGCCGGCCGCAGCTACGCGTACCTCCACCAGCACGAGACCGCGATCGCGCGCTACGCCGCCGCCGAGGCCGCGGGCCCGACCCACTCGCTCGCCGACGACGCGCGCCTGCGCCAGGCCGAGGAGTGGGCCGATCTCAAGAACGACAAGAAGGTGACCGAGGCGCTGGGCTCCTTGCCCGATGCCTATCCGACCGGCGACATGCGCGCCGAGGCGATGTGGCGGCTCGGCTGGCGCGCCTGGCGGGCCGACGATCTCCCCAAGGCGATCAGCTTCTGGCAGAAGCAGATCGCGGTCATGCCGATCGACGACACGTACTACGCCGAGGGCCAGGCGCAGTACTGGATCGGCCGCGCCCGCGCCAAGCAGGGCAAGAAGGCCGAGGCGATCGCCGCGTGGAAGGACGCGATCGCGACCTACCCGATGTCGTACTACGCGCTGCTCGCGCTCAACCGCATCCGCGAGACCTCGCCCGATGCGTACAAGGCGCTGGCCGCCGAGCTCGCGAAGGATCCCGCTGGCTACGATCCCAAGGCGCCGGCGTTCGCGTTCGCGCCGCGGGTCGAGTGGGGCACGCCCGGGTTCGCGCGCGCGATGGAGTTCCTGCGGCTGGGCCTGGGCGAGGAGGCCGAGAACGAGCTGCGCGTGCTCGGCCTGTTGCCGCCCAAGGACAAGAACCGCGTCGACGATCCCGACCAGCGCGACAAGCTCTGGGCGATCGCGTTCCTCTACGATCGCGCCGGCCGCTACGCGACCTCGCACTGGCCGACCCGCTGGCACATCCTCGACTACAAGCGGCAGTGGCCGGTCGGCACCAACCGCGCGCGCTGGGAGATCGCGTTCCCGCGCGCGTTCTGGCCGCTGGTCACCGACAACGCCCAGAAGAACGGCGTGCCGGTCGAGATGCAGATCGGGATCGTGCGCGAGGAGAGCGCGTTCGATCCGCTGATGGAGTCGTACGCCAACGCGATCGGGCTCACCCAGATGATCCCGTCGACCGGCGCGCGCTTCGCCCAGGGCACCGGCATCGTGGCCAACCGCGAGAACCTCCGCGACCCGGAGAAGAACGTGACGATCGGCTCGCGCTTCCTCGGCTTCCTGTGGAAGCGCTGGAACGGGTTCGTGACGCTGGTCCCGCCGTCGTACAACGCCGGCGAGAACGGCGTCGACAAGATGCTCAACGTCCGCGGCACCTGGCCCGCCGACGAGTTCGTCGAGGGCATCGTCGACGATCAGGCCCGCAACTACACCAAGCGGGTGCTGACCTCGTTCTTCGACTACACGTACCTCTACAAGGGGGAGGTCCCGGTGGTCGACAACACGATCCCCGACGAGTTCCTCGAGCGCGCCAAGAAGAACAAGCACACGCACTGAGCGGACCGCAGGTTCCGCGGCTCCGTGTCCGGAGGAGATCGGGCGGCGCGTCCTCGCGCAGGCCGATCGATCGATGGCGAACGGCGCGTCGGGGTTTGACTTCCCGCGACGCGGGCGGGAAGCTTGAGGCAGGTGCAGGTCTACCTGATCCGCCACGCGGACGCCGTGCCCGAGGATGACGCGGGCGCCGATCATTACCGCTGGCTCAGCGGGCGCGGCCGCGAGGCTGCCCGCGGCCTGGCGCGCCTGCTGCGCGAGCAGGGCGTCCTGCTCGACGCGATCATCTCGTCGCCGCTGCCGCGCGCGATCCAGACCGCGGAGCTGGTCGCCAACGGCCTCGACTTCATCGCGCCGATCCAGGTCCACGCCAGCCTCCAGCCCGGCGGCCACCCGCGCCCGGTCGCGCTGGCGCTGCCGACCTACGGCGTGTCGATCGCGGTGGTCGGCCACGAGCCCGGCATCTCGATGCTGGGCGCGTACCTGATCGGCAAGCCGTCGTTCCCCCAGCTGCGCACCGCGCAGTGCTGCGCCATCGTCGACGGCGCGACCACCTTCACCGCGCGCACCGATCTGATGCAGATCGTGCCGCTCCTGGTCGAATGACGCCGGCCACCGGCGCGCGCGCCCTGCCCCGCTGGGCGAAGTTCATGAGCGAGCCCGAGTGGGCCGGCTTCCTCGACGCGGTCGAGGCCGAGCTCCGCCGCCGCAACTTTCGCTACCGGATCGACGAGGGCTACGTCTGGGCGCCGTGGGGCGGCGACGACGACGAGGCGCTGTCCCTGCTCAACCTCGCGCAGCTCTGCCACGCCGCGGGCCCCGAGCAGTACCCGCCGGTGATCTCGGGCCACTTCGACGCGCTGGTGGCGGGCCGCAAGGATCGCGTGCTCGCCGACGAGCTCGGCGCGGATCTCGACCTGGCGCGGCCGCACCTCAAGCTGCGGCTGTACCCGCGCGAGACCTTCCACGATCAGGACCGGCAGTTCATCCTGCGCGACGTCGCCGATGATCTGTGCGCGGTGGCGTGCTTCGACCTGCCGTCGAACGTCGTGACCGTCAACGCCGACTCGCTCGACCGCTGGCGTTGCACCGCCGACGACGTCTGGTACCAGGCGCTGGCCAACCTGCGGCGCACCGAGAAGATCGCGGTCGAGGACGTCGACGTCGGCGGCGCGATCCTGCGGGCGATGACCGGCGACAGCTTCTTCGTCGCCTCGAACCTGCTCCTGATCGATGACTTCATCGCCGAGCCCACGCCGTGGGGGGCGCTGGCGGCGGTGCCCAACCGCCACACGCTGGTGTTCCACCCGATCAGCGATCCGAGCGCGCTGCGCGCGATCGACGCGATGGTCGTGATGGCCTCGAGCATGTGCGCCGACGGGCCCGGCTCGATCTCGCCGAACCTGTTCTGGTGCCGCGGCGGCGAGATCCGCACGCTGCCGACGCGCGAGACCGAGGATCACTTCGAGTTCGTGCCGCCGGACGAGTTCGTCGACGAGGTGCTCGAGCAGCTCGCCGAGCGCGTGAAGATGAACTAGCGCCTCGCGGGCGGCGCTACTTCTTCAGGCGACCGAAGAGCCCGCGCTTGGGCTCCTTGACGTCCTCGCCCAGCTCGGTGGCGAGCTCGCGCATCAGCTCGACCGCGCGCGGCGAGAGCTTCTCCGGGATCTCGACCTTGAGCGACACGATGTGATCGCCGCGGCCGGGGCCGCTGACCTTGGGCACGCCCTGGCCGCGCCGCATGACGACGTCGCCGGGCTGGGTGCCGGGCTTGATCTCGATCATCGCCTTGCCGGTGCAGTTCTCGTCGAGGGTGTAGACCTCGACCTCGCCGCCCAGCGCCGCCTTGACGAAGCTGAGCGAGACCTCGGTGACGACGTCGTCGCCGTCGCGCTTCCAGCGCTCGTCGCCGACGACGTGCAGCACGACGTAGAGGTGGCCAGCCTGGCCACCGCCGACCGGGGCCTCGCCGCGCCCGGCGAGCCGCAGGGTCTGGCCGTCATCGACGCCCGGCGGCACCTGGACCTGCAGGGTCGAGGTCTGCTGCTGGACGCGCCGGCCGCCGCAGTCGGCGCACGGGTCCTTGACCAGCCGGCCCTCGCCGCGGCAGCGCGGGCAGACCGTCTGGACCATGAAGAAGCCCTGGGCGTGGACGACCTGGCCCTTGCCGCTGCAGGTGCCGCAGATCTCCGGCTTGCTGCCAGCCTTGGCGCCGCTGCCCGAGCAGGTCTCGCAGGTGACATCGCGGGTGACCTTGACGTCCTTCTGCGAGCCCCACACCGCCTCGGCGAAGCTGAGCTGCAGGTCGACGCGCAGGTCGGCGCCGCGCTGCTCGCGCCGACCACCGCCGCCGCGACCGCGGCCGAAGAAGTCGCCGAACATGTCGCCGAACGCCGAGAAGATGTCCTCCGCGCTCGAGAAGCCACCGCCGCCACCGCCGCCGTTGCCGCGGAGGCCGTCCATGCCGAAACGATCGTAGCGCTCGCGCTGCTCGTCGTCGGAGAGGACCTGGTACGCGGTCGACGCCTCCTTGAACTTCTCCTCGGCCGTGTGATCCCCCGGGTTGCGATCCGGGTGGTACTTCATGGCCAGCGAGCGGTACGCCTTCTTCAGGTCGGACGCGCTCGCGTCGCGGGCCACACCAAGAACTTCGTAGAGGTCGCGCATCGAGGGGTCGGAGCGAGAAGAATCAGGCCACTGCGTAATGCGCCCCACTGGACCTGTCAAGGCGTGGGGGCGAGTAGGATGGCAAACGTGACCGTGGATCGTCCCGGGACCACTGGCGAAACACTGGCGGCGCTGATCGACGACGCCGCCGACCGCGACGACGCCCGGCGTCGGGCGGATCGGGTCCTGGCGGCGATCCGTGGGGCCGGACACACCTCGGCGCTGTCCGGCCTCGAGGCTCACATCCTCGGGCTGGCGGCCGCCCGGGCGCCGTACCTGGCCACGCTCCTGGCCCGCGATCCGGCCCGGCTGGCCCGGACCGCGGCGGATCCGTACCTGCGCCGCGAGAAGCCCGGCGCGGTGCTGGTCGCCCAGCTCGCCGCCGCGACCGCCGAGGCCGCGACCGCCGCCGACCTCGCCCGCGCGCTGCGCCGGGTCCGCGCCGACGAGCTGGTCCGGCTCGGGGTGCGCGAGCTCGAGCTCGGGCTCGACACCGAGGTCGGCCGCGAGCTGGCCCGGCTCGCCGGCGCGTGCTTCGACCAGGCGCTGGCCTTCCACGATCGCCTGCTGCGCGCGCGCTTCGGCCCGCCGCGCGAGCGCCACGACGACGGCAGCGAGCGCGACGCCACGATGGTCGTGATCGGCATGGGCAAGCTCGGCGGCGAGGAGCTCAACTTCTCGTCCGACGTCGACGTCATCTACGTGTACTCGTCGGATCAGGGCGCGGCCGGCGCGCTGTCCCTGCACGAGTACTTCGGCAAGCTCGCCGCCGCGATCTCCGCCGCGGTCGGCGAGGTCACCGAGGACGACATCGTGTTCCGCGTCGATCTGCGGCTGCGACCCGAGGGCTCGCAGGGCGCGATCGCGAACTCGCTGGCGCAGCTCGAGCGCTACTACGAGACCTTCGGCCGGCCGTGGGAGCGCCAGGCCTGGCTCAAGGCCCAGCCCTGCGCCGGCGATCGCGCGCTCGGCGACGAGGTGATGGCGACGATGCGGCCGTTCGTCTATCCGCGCCACACCTCCGCGACGGTCGTGGCCGAGGTGCTCGAGCTCAACCGCCGCATCAAGCGCGAGCTCCTGCCGGATCCGGTGCGCAGCCCGTCGGTCGCGGCGGCGCGTCGGCACGAGGCCACCACCCACGGCGCGGCCCGGGCGCTGATGGTGGCGCGAGCCGCGCGCGCGAAGGGCGAGATCGCGCCGCGCGCGATCGCGCCGGATGCGCCCGATGCGTTCGCGATCGTCGATCTCAAGAACGGCGTCGGCGGCATCCGCGAGATCG
>JAIOQA010000546.1 GCA_021413675.1 Deltaproteobacteria bacterium
GCCGCCGGTTCGTGCGCGTCGACACCGATCCGGGCTCGGTCCACCTCGACGTGCGGGGTGTGCGCGCGCCGCTGGTCGGGCGCGAGCCGCAGCTCGCGGTGCTGCGCGACGTGGTCGCGCGCGCGGTCGATTTCCAGGCGCCGCAGCTCGTCACCGTCGTCGGCAACCAGGGCACCGGCAAGAGCCGGCTCATCGCCGAGCTGGTCGCGGGCATCAAGGCGCCGATCCGCGTGTTCCACGGCCGCGCCAAGGCCGATGGCGAGCGCTACACCGCGGTCGCCTCGCTGCTCCGCGATCGCTTCCAGCTCGCGCCCGGTGAGGTCGATGGCCTCGCGCGCCAGCGCTTCGCCGCCGAGGTGAAAGATGTGATGGGCGACGGCCAGGTCGTCGAGGTGCTGCACTTCCTCGGCAGCTTCGTCGGCATCGATTTTCCGCCGTCGCCGTTCCTCAAGGTGCTGGCCGAGAGCCCGCGCCAGCACGACGAGATCGCGCGCACGGTGCTGCGCCGGTTCCTCGAGGTCGACGCCCACGCCAGCCCGCTGGTGCTGGTGCTCGACGATCTGCAGTGGGCCGACGACGGCACGCTGTCGCTCATCTCCGAGCTCGCCTCGGGGCTCGGCGGCTCGTCGGTCGTGATCCTCGCGTCGACCCGGCCCGAGATGCTGGTGCGCTCGCCGGGCTGGGGCCAGGGCGCGGTCGATCACGAGCGCGTCGATCTGCGCAACCTCGAGCCCGACGACGCCGAGGCGATGTTCCGCCAGCTGCTCGCGCGCTGCGGCCCGATCCCCGACGACATCGCCGACGCGGCGACCGAGATGACCGGCGGCAACCCGGCGTTCCTCGAGCAGCTGGTGCGGCTGTTCCTCGCGGACGGCACGATCGACGCCTCGGGGCCGACCTGGGTGCTCGACGCCGAGCGCGCCGCCGCGGCCGAGCTGCCGATCAGCGTCGAGGAGGCGATCGAGGCCCGCATCGCCGCGCTCGAGCGCGACGAGCGCGAGCTGCTCGAGAAGGCCGCGGTGTTCGGCAACGTCTTCTGGCTCTCGGCGGTGATCGCGCTGACCCGCCTCGAGCAGGACGAGCAGCCGAGCGGCGATCCGCTCGACTACGAGTGGACCGACGGCGATCGCACCGCGCGCCGGATCCGCGATCTGGTCTTCGCGCTCGGCGAACAGGACTACCTGCTCGCGCTCGACGCCGCCGACTCGACCTTGCCCGGCGACGTCGAGATCGTCTTCAAGCACAACCTCGAGCGCGAGCTGATCGTGAAGTCGACCGAGGCCGGGCGGCGCGCGCGCTACCACCTCACGGCGGCGCAGTGGCTCGAGGCCCGCCTCTCCGGTCGCTCCGAGGAGCAGCTCGAGGCGCTCGCCGGCCTCTACGAGCGCGGCGGCGACAACCGGCGCGCGGCGCGGTGCTACCTCGCCGGCGGTGATCGGGCGCGCGCGCGCTACGCCCACGACGAGGCCCGCACGCTCTACGAGCGCGGGCTCGCGATGCTCGGCGACGACGAGGCGCCGACCCGCATGGACGCGCTCCACAACCTCGGCGACGTGCTCGATCTCGCCGGGCGCACCGACGAGGCACTCGCGCGCTTCGGCGACATGCTCAAGCTCGCGTGGCGCTACGACAACCAGGGCAAGGCCGGCGCGGCCCACAGCCGGCTCGCGCGCGTGCATCGCCGCCACGGTCACTACGATCCGGCGATGGAGCACCTGCGCCGCGCCCACGATCTGTTCTCGCGCGCTGCCGATGATCGCGGCATCGCGTCGACGCTCGACGACATGGGCAAGGTCCACTGGCTGCGCGGCGCGTACAGCCAGGCGCTCGAGTTTCACCGCCAGGCGCTCACGATCCGGCGCGCGCTCGGCGATCGCCGCTCGATCGCGCTGTCGCTCGCGAACATCGGGCGCGTGCACCACGACTCCGGCAACTTCAAGGCGGCGATCGCGCAGTTCCGCGAGGCCCTCGATCTGCGCCGCGACATCGGCGATCTCGCGGGCTGCGTGCAGTCCTTGTGCGACCTCGGCGGGGTCTACAGCGAGGACGGCAACCACCTGCTCGCGCTCGAGTTGCTGGGCGAGGCCCGGCAGATGGCGACCGAGATCGGCGATCGCGCGGCGATGGCCGATGTGCTGTCGCGCACCGGCGAGTGCAAGGCGGCGATGGGCCGCGGCCGCGAGGCGGTCGTCGATCTGATCCAGGCGCGCGATCTGGCCAAGGGCACCGGCGATCGGGTCGCGCTGAGCGAGGCGTACCGCCGCCTCGCCGAGGTCCAGGCCGGGCTCGGCGAGCTCGGGCTCGCGACCGAGGATGCGACCGCGGCGATCCAGATCAGCGAGTCGGTCGGATCGCGCGTCCACGTCGGCTGCGGCCATCGCGTCATGGCCGAGATCGCGGCGGCGTCGGGCAAGACCGCGGTCGCCGAGGAGCACTTCCGCACCGCCGTCGACATCCTGTCGGCGATGAAGAACGAGCTCGAGCTGGCGCGCACGCTGCGCGCGTTCGCGACCTTCCGGCAGGCGGCAGGCGGCGGGCCCGAGGCCGATCGGCTCCGGCAGAAGGCCGACGAGATCTACGCCCGGCTGCGCGGCGCCGCGACGACCGACTGAGCGTTTGTGCAACACGCTCGTTCCGGCCAGGCGCAGCGAGACGTGGCTCGTCGAGCGAGCCGATCGACAGCGCGTAGGAATGGGCATTCTTTCCTAACGCTCTGATCGCGCGGTACAACGCGCACGTCATGACCGAAGACGAACGAGCGCGGCTGCGGGCCGCGGTGCCAGGCGACGTGCGCGAGGTCTGCCGCGTGCTGACCGCCGCTGGCTTCCAGGCGGTGACCGTGGGCGGCGCGGTGCGCGACGCGCTGTGCGGCCGCGATCCCGGCGACTGGGACGTCGCGACCAGCGCCCACCCCGACGAGGTCATCGCGCGCTTTCGCCGCGTGATCCCGACCGGCCTCGCGCACGGCACGGTCACGGTGATGGTCGGGCAGGGCGAGTCGCGGCAGGGCGTGGAGGTCACGACCTTCCGCGGCGAGGGCGCGTACTCCGACGCGCGGCGGCCGGACAGCGTGGAGTTCGGCGTGCCGCTCGAGCGCGATCTCGCGCGCCGCGACTTCATCGTGAACGCGATCGCCTACGATCCGATCGGCGAGACGATCCACGATCCATTCGGCGGCCGCGCGGATCTGGCGGCGAAGCGGCTGCGCGCGGTCGGCGTGCCGCTCGAGCGCTTCACCGAGGACGGCCTGCGCGTGATGCGCGCGGTGCGGTTCGCGGCCACGCTCGAGCTCTCGATCGATCCGGAGACCGAGGCCGCGATCCCGGGCGCGCTCGGCGCGCTCGCGCGGGTGTCGCAGGAGCGCGTGCACGACGAGCTGCGCAAGCTGCTCGCGGCGCCGCAGCCGTCGCGCGGCCTGGTGGTCGCCGAGCGCACCGGCGTGCTGCGCACGATCGCGCCCGAGCTGGGCGAGCGCGCGGCGGCGCGGTTCGCGGTGATCGATCGGGTGGATGGGGGCGACAAGGTCGACCGCGCGCTGCGCCGGGTCGCGGCGCTGTGGACCGCGGTCGGCGCGCCCGACGCGATGACCGGCGACGACGAGGCGCGCGCCGCGCAGGGCGATGGCGTCGCGGCCAAGGCCATCGATGCGGCGATGCGGCGGCTGAAGTTCGCCAGCGACGAGCGCGACCGGATCGTTCGCGCGGCGCGGGTCGCGCACGCGGGCGCGCGATCGTGGAGCGACGCCGGCGTGCGGCGGATCCTCGCCGGCGTGGGGCGCGGGCGCGCGCCGGATGCGATCGCGGTGTGGCGCGGGCAGGGCGACGCCGCGCTGGCCGAGCGCGCCGAGGTGATCCTCGCGCGCGGCGACGCGCTCGCCACCGGCGAGCTGGCGGTGACCGGCGCGGCGCTCATGACCGCGCTCGGGCTGCCGCCGGGGCGGCGGGTCGGCGAGCTGCTGGCGATCCTGCTCGAGCGCGTGCTCGACGAACCGGCGAGCAACACCGCCGAGGCGCTGATCGCGATCGCGCGCGCGGCGTAGGTCAGATCAGGCGTCGCGCAGCTCGATCGCCGCGTCGACGACGAGCGTGCGGCCGCCGCGGCCACCGAGGATGATCGTGCCGAGCTCGAGGCGCGTGAAGCGATCGCCGTGATCGACGGCGAGGTGCGAGGCCCGGCGCAGGAGGTTCGCGAGCCCGGTGCGATCG
>JAIOQA010000547.1 GCA_021413675.1 Deltaproteobacteria bacterium
CGATCGCCGACCAGCACGCCGCCGATCAGATCCGCGGTCGGCCGCGCGAGCGCGACGTGATCGCCGACCCGCAGCACCTCGAGCGTGCCGACCGCGAAGCGATCGTGCAGCGTCTGGCCGCTGACCGGATCCTTGGCGACGACCTCGCGCAGGAGCGTGAGCTCGGCGCCAGCGACGACGCCGTCCTGGCCGCCGATGTCGACGAGCGCGTCCTTGCCGTCGAGCGCGACGACGGTCGGCGGATCGGCGGCGGCGATCGCGGGCACCGCGAGCGCCAGCGCCAGGATCGCGCCGGCGAGCCGACGCGCACGGGGGAGGGATGGCTTGGTCATGGGAACCTCGCGCACGATCAGAAGTCCCAGCTCGCGCCGAGGCCCGCGGTGAGCCCGCCGACGGCGCGGTCGCGCGCGGCGTAGCCCAGCCGCGCGGCGAGGCGCAGGCCGTTGGGGAAGGGATGGGCGATGTCGTAGAGCAGGCGCACGCCGGTCGGGCGCGACGAGGCCGGCAGGTCGCCGACCTCGACGGTCGCGGCCATCGGCAGGCCGGGCACGGTCGCCCAGCCGAGGCGCATGAAGCCGCTGGTGCCGACGTCGGCGAGGCCCTCGACGCCGGCGGCGAGGTGGGTGCCGTCGGCGACGCCGACCCGTAGCTCGAGGCGGCCGCCGAGGCCGAAGCCCGACGGCGTCGCCGCGACCAGGCCGCGCGCGTCGAGGCGCACGCCCTCGGCGAGCCCGAGGCCGAGCTCGAACCAGCCGCCGACCTTGAAGCCGGCGTCGGTCTCGCACGCGCTGGCCTCGCACGTCGTGTCGGGGGTGACCCCGATCAGCCGCGCGTAGCCGAAGCGGATCTCCTCGAGCGGGTAGGCGAGCAGGCGGTAGCCGAAATCGGCGTCGACCCGGTAGTAGCGATCGTTCGCGGTGGTCGTGGGGAGCTTGCGGGCGCCGAAGTCGACGTACTCGACGGCGGTGTGGACCCGCGAGCGGTGGCCGGCGACGCGCGCGAGATCGCGGGCGCGGCGCGCCGAGGTCTCGCCGGTGCGCACCGCGACCGCGTGCGGCCACGTCGGCGACGCGAAGCGATCCTGCTCCGGCGCCGGGCTGCCATCGGGGTTGGTGGCGATGGTCGCGAGGTAGTACTCGAGGCCAGGCGGGTGGATCGCGGCGGCCGGGATCTGGGCCTGCCACGCGGTGTCCTCGGTGCGCGCGAACGGCGCGGACTGCCAGGTGGCGTCGCCGATCGCGCGGTAGCGCACGACCAGCGCGGCGGTCGCGGTCGCGTCGATGTCGGCGACCAGCGCGAGCGGCGCGTCGGCCGCGGCCTCGGCGGGCGGGACGTGGTGGATGCCGGCGGCGTCGTCGGCGCGCGCGGTGGTCGCGAGCGCCCCCACGGATGCGGTGACGAGCGCGAGAGCGGAGAGGGCGCGGTGGAGCATGGGATTCCTCACCAGTCGAAGACCATGGCCAGGCCGGCGCCGAGGCCGGCGTGGGCGGCGGAGCGGCCCTGCCACGACACGCGCGCGGTCGGCACGAACCAGGGGCGCGCGCGCCAGCCCAGCTCGGTCGAGACGCGCACGCCGAGGTCGCCGGCGCCGGGTTGATCGGTCACGCCGACCGCCATCGCGACCGCGATCGGCGGCCGCGGGCTGGTCTCGAAGCGCAGCTCCGACAGGAAGCCGACCTCGGCGGTCGTGCCCGCCGAGAGCGACAGGTTGGAGGCGTCAGGGTCGCCGATGCGGACCTTGCCCTGGATGCCCATGCCGAAGCCGTCGTCACCGACGCCGCTGATGAGCCGCAGCGCGGCGCCGAGCATGGTGCCGTCGGCGTCGGCGTGCAGCTCGGCCTCGGCGTAGCCGTAGGTGAAGCCGACCGTCGGCGCCGGCGAGGTCGGTGTCCAGGCCGCGTCCTTGCGGCCGCCGGTGCCGGTGAACTGGCCGAAGCCGACGCGCACGCCGTAGAGCGTGGGGCCGATGCGGTACAGCACGTCGGCCTCGGTCAGCTGCGCGCGATCGCGGTGATCGCCGGCGCGGTGATCGAAGGTCGCGAAGTCGAGGTACGTGGTCGCGAGGCTGAGCCGCGTGCGATGGCGCTCGCCGCCGAAGGCGTCGGTCAGGGGCGGCGCGGCGATCGCGACCGTCGCGGGTTCGCGTGGGGTGGCGTAGGCGGTCGCCTGCGCGCCGGTCGCGGTGGTGGCCTCGACGAAGTACTCGACGCCCGGGGCGATCACGGTCGCGGCCGGGATCTCGCCGCGCAGGTAGCGATCGTGGTCGCGCACGAGCAGCTCGCGGTGGTAGGTCGCGTCGCCGATCGTGCGGTAGTGCAGCCACGCGCTGGTCGGCGGGTGGGCGCCGCTCACGAACACCAGCGGGATCGCGCGGCCGCGATCGGCGAGGGTGGGCGCGGCGTGATCGAGCGGGGTCGCGGTCGCGAGCTCCGACGGCCGCCGCGGCGGCGCGAGCTGATCACGCGCGGCCTCGAGCACGGCGAGATCGCCGCGCACGGTCTCGGCGTAGGGCGAGGTCGCGTGGCCGGCGAGCCAGCCTTCCCAGGCCGCGATGCGCGCGTCGAGCGGCTGACCGGCGAGGCTGGTCCACAGCGCGAGCACCTCGGCGGTCGGCGCGGGGACGACCGGCACCGGCGTCGGATCGGCGACCGGGGTCGGCGGCGGCGGCGGCGCGGGCGCGGCGCGCTCGACGTAGATCTCGGCGATGTCGCCGGGGCGCAGCTGCGCGGCGAGCTCGGCGCTCACGACCACGCGGGTCAGCTGATCGCCGACGGCGGTGATCGTCGCGCCGCCGATCGGCAGCCAGTCCTCGACGACCTTGCGGGTGACCGGGTGGCGCAAGGCGATCGGCCGCTTGAAGCGGATCGGCGCGCCGGTCGCGACGCCGCGGGCCTGGCCGAGGTTGACGTAGGCGGCGCCGTCCTCGACCCGGACGACGGCGCCGCGCGCGATCTCGTCAGCGTAGGCGGCGGGCGCCGCGGCGAGGACCGCGACGGTGAGCGCGGCGCGGAGGCGCGATGGCAAGCTCATGGCTGGTGGCTCCAGAAGTCGGCCCACGGATCGCCGTGGGGTTGATCGGCAGGCGCGGGCTCTGCGGGCTCTGCGGGCGCAGGCTCTGTGGGCTCCGCGGGCGCGGGCGGCGAGGCCTTCGTGGGCGCGGCGGGCGTCGCTGGCGCCGCGGGCCTCACCGGCGTCGCGGGTTTCGCCGGCGCGCGCAGCCGCGTGTCCAGCGCGTCGTCGTCGTCGTCGTCGTCGTCGTCGTCGTCGCCGGGCGCCCGCTGCGACGCGACGAGCCGCGCCCGCGCGACGCCGGCCTCGTACGACGCCCGCGCCTGCCGGCACTCGCCCGCCGCGGTCGACCCGGCGATCGCCGACGCGCCGAACCCGACGCTCACCAGCGACATGGCCAGGCCCGGGCCCCCGTTGTCGCTGCCGAACAGCGCGCCAGCGGTGACCCCGGCGAGCAGCCCGACGATCACGTCGCCGGTCGCGCCGCCGCGACTGTCGTTGCAGTCAGGCCTGCCGATCGCCCTGGGATCGGGGCGGTGCGCGCCGATCGCGCCGCAGGCGACGAGCGGGACGAGGAGAGCGCCGAGTGCGCGAGCGGGCATACGCCAGGCGACTCAGCAACCCCGAGGCCATGCGCGCTGTCGGCGTAACTACGCGACCTCGCAGGGCGGCAATCTCTGGTCCGTCCAGAGCCTGACGCCTCGACGGTAGGCAGCGCGTAGAGACCGTCAAGGTCTCGTCACTGTTGCCCATTCTCCGCCGGCAACCGGCGGCAGATCCGCGCGCGGCGATCGGTCGCGCTACTCGCCGGAGTCGCTGCCGCGGAAGCTCGACAGCACGATCCCGAGCCGGTGGATGCGGCGCCGGAAGTTCGAGCGATCGAGCCCGGCGCGGCGCGCCGCCTCGGCCACGTTGCCGTGGGTCTCCTCGAGCAGCCGGCGCAGGTACGTGCGCTCGAACTCGACGGTGGCGCGGCGCTTGGCGTCGGCCAGCGGCTCGGGACCCTCGCCGCTGTCGGGGCCGGCGACCGGCGCGAACGCGGCGTCGGCGGTCCAGATCCGGCGGGGCAGGGCCGAGACCTCGATCGTGTCGCCGGCGCACAGCGCCATCGCGCCGAGCAGCGTGTTCTCGAGCTCGCGGACGTTGCCGGGCCAGTCGTACGCGACCAGCGAGCGGAACGCGGTCGGCGACAGCCGCGGCGGGTGCTCGCCGCCGTGCGTGGTCAGGAAGTGCGCGATGAGCAGCGGCAGATCGTAGCGGCGATCGCGCAGCGGCGGCACAGGGAAGCTGACGACGTTGAGCCGGTAGTACAGGTCGGCGCGGAACCGGCCCTCGGTCACGGCCTTCTGCAGGTCGACGTGAGTCGCGGCGACGACGCGGACGTCGATCGTGCGCGTGCCCTGGCCGCCGACCGAGCGGATCTCGCGCTCCTGCAGCACGCGCAGGAGCCGGGTCTGGACCGGCAGCGGCATGTCGCCGATCTCGTCGAGGAACAGCGTGCCGCGATCGGCCTCGACGAACACGCCGGCGCGCGCCGCGTGGGCGCCGGTGAACGCGCCCTTCGAGTGGCCGAACAGCTCGCTGTCGATGAGGCTCTCGGGGATGGCGCTGCAGTTGAGCGCGACGAAGGCGTGCTCGCGCCGGTTCGAGGTGTGGTGCAGCACCCGCGCGATGACTTCCTTGCCCGAGCCGCTCTCACCCAGGATCAGCACGCCGACATCGGTGTTGGCCAGCGCCTCCACGGTCGACAGCACCGAGCGCATCGCGGCCGAGCGGCCGATCAGCTCGCCCTGGATCAGCGGCGGGCGACCGCGCCGGGACTGGCGCTGCAGCTCGGTGTACTGGATCGCGGCGGTCACGGTCGCGATGAGATCGCTGTTGGACACCGGCTTGGTCAGGTAGTCGAACGCACCGCGCCGAAAGGCCGCGGCCGCGGCTGCGGCCGTCGCCGTGCCGCTCAGCATGATCACGGCCGGGCTGTTCGCTTCGGCGCGGACCTGGGCCAGCAGGTCCAGGCCATTCATCTCGGGCATGTCGATGTCGAGCAGGATCGCGTCGACCCCACCCGGGTCAGCGACGACCCGCGCAAGACTCGCAACCGGATCGGTCGACGAGGTGGCCTCCAGCCCGGCCTGCTGGATCAGGCGTGCGAGCGCGCGCGCGTACTCTGCATCGTCATCGACGACCAGCACTCGCCCGATGGTCCCATCCCCTTGCGTCATTCACTGCGAACCTACCCCCGGTGATCGGGGCGCGCAACGACGCGTGCCAGGCTTGCCCCAGGGTCGCCTGCGACCCCCAGGCGATCTGCCCACCGCTGGCACGGTTCGCGCTTGGGCCGGCCTCATGCTTCGCACACGCGTACCCGTCGAGATCGGGCGTCGGCAACGGGATGCGCTGATCCTCCGGCACGTCGGCGCGGCGCGCCGCATCGCCCTGAGCGTTGTCCGGGGCGCGGACGGCGCCCGCCGGGACGACGCGATCGCGGCGGGACTCCTGGGCTTGACCGAGGCCGCCGACCGCTATGATCCGGGCCGCGGCGAGCCGTTCGTCGCGTTCGCCGAGAAGCGCATCCGCGGCGCGGTCGTCGACGAGCTGCGGCGCGGCGATGTGCTGCCGCGCCGCCTGCGCCGCCAGGTGCGCCGCGCGGCCCAGGCTCGCCGCGCCCTCGAGCAGCAGGGCACCGTCGCCACCGACGCCGCGATCGCCCAGGCGCTCGGCGTCGACGAGCGCGCGTACCGCGATCGGATCGCGCCCTACACCGCCATCACCGTCGAGTCCCTCGACGACGCCACCGCGTCACGCCACGCCGCGGTCCAGCCGTCGCCGGCGGAGGCCGCCGAGACCCGCGAGGCGATGACCCGGATCACCAGCGTGGTCGCGACGTTCGCCGCGCGCGACGTGGAGATCCTGCAGCTCCATTACCGCGACGACCTGCCGTACCGCACGATCGGCCGGCGCCTGGGCCTGACCGCCTCGCGCATCAGCCAGCTGCACGGTCGCGCGCTCGCCCGCATGCGGGTCTGCGCGGCCTGAGTCGCGGGCGCAACGCTGGGCGCCGGGCGGGTGCGCCGTGACCGCGGGGGGTGATTCGCGACCCGGGTCTCCGGCGTCCAGCGCCCTCGTGCGAGGCCCGGATCATCCGTGCAGGAGCCGCCGCGAGGCCTCGGCGCGTGGAACCTCGCGGATCGCGTCCCTGGGGCAGGTGGAGCCCTTCTTGCAACCGGGTGGCCCATGTCGAGTCCTCCGGCGGTGGCGTGGTCGTCGCGAGTGCCGCTCTCAGCGCCGCCGGTGGATATCGCCGATGCCCTGCTCGACGCCGCCATCCGGGTGGGCGCGGAGTCGATGTGGATCGAGCCGGCCGACGCGGCCCAGGCGCGCCACACGGTGACCCTGGAGCGCGGCGGCTTTCCGCTGGGATCGCAGACCGTCGAGGGCCACCTCGCGAGCGCCGTCATCGCGCGCCTCGCGCTGATCGCCGGGCTCGATCTCGGCGCCGAGCACACCCAGTCGGCGGCGATCGACCTGGTCGGGCCGAGCGGCGTCGCCAAGGCGATGGTCACGCTGCGCCTCGGCCAGCTGAGCTGCGAGGTCGTGTTCCTGAAGCCGCGGGGGCGCGCCGGCGATGCCCCGGTGATGCTCGACGATCGCCGCATCCCCTCGGGCACGGTGATCGAGCACTACCGCGTGCTCGAGTACATCGGCCGCGGCGGCATGGGCGCGGTCTACGCCGGCGAGCACGTCGCGCTGGGCACGCCGGTCGCGATGAAGTTCCTGCACGGCTCGCAGCTCGCCCAGGATCCGACCAGCTCGACCCAGTTCCTGCGCGAGGCCCGCGCGGCGGCCCGCATCAAGCACCCGAACATCGTCGAGGTCCTCGATTTCGGCCACGTCGACAGCGTGCGGCCGTACATCGTCATGGAGCTCCTGAAGGGCCGGTCGCTCGGCAACCTGATCGAGCGCAACCCGACCGGGCTGCGCGTCGGCATCGGGCTGGGCCGGCAGATCGCGGGCGCGCTGTCCGCGGCCCACGACCACGGCGTGGTCCACGCCGACGTCAGCCCGTCGAACGTGCTGGTGGTCGACGGCCGCAACGGGCCCGAGGCCAAGCTGGTCGACTTCGGCCTGGCCCACACGATCGAGGATCACCCCGAGGCGCGCACCGACGTGGTCTTCGGCACGCCGCACTACATCGCGCCGGAGCAGATCCACGGCGCGCCGGCGGACGCGCACAGCGACATGTACTCGTTCGGCGCGGTGCTGTTCGAGATCCTGAGCGGGCGCCCGCCGTTCGATGCCCCGACGGTGCGCGACCTGTGCCTCATGCACATCAACGATCCGCCGCCGGCGCTCGTCGTCGAGGGCGAGGCGGCGCCGGCGCCGGTGAGCGACCTGGTCAACAAGTGTCTGGCCAAGCAGGCCGAGGACCGCTACCGGTCGATGGCCGAGGTCGAGCGCGAGCTGACCGAGATCGAGCACACGCTGGATCGGCGAGGGTGGCGACGATGGCTGGCGCGCTGACCGTGGGAGAAACCATGCGGACCTCCGACGAACGACCGATCGTGGTGTGCTGCGACGACGACGCGGACCAGCTCGGGGCCAGCGCCCGCATCCTGCGCTCGGAGCCGATCCACCTGGTCACCACGCAGACGCCCGCCGATGCGCTGCAGCTCCTCGGGACGACCCACGTCGCGGTGCTGGTCTCGGACTACGAGATGCCCGGCATGAACGGCGTGGAGCTGTGCGCGGCGGCGCGCGAGCGCTCGCCCGAGACCGTGCGGATCCTGCTCACCGGGCGCGGCACCTTCGACACCGCGGTCAGCGGCATCAACGAGGGCGAGGTGTTCCGGTTCCTGTCGAAGCCGGTGACCCCGGATCGGCTGCGGCGCGCGGTGGCCGCGGCGGTCGCGCGGCACCGCGAGATCGTGGCCACGGTCGCGAGCCGCGACGCGCTGGTGCGGCGCGAGCGGATGCTGGCCGAGCTCGAGCAGGACTTCCCGGGCATCACCCGGCGCGCGCTCGACGCCGACGGCCGCTACACGATCGAGCCCGAGGCGCGGACGCGCGCGCTCGGGCTCGGGTTCGATGCGCTGCTGACACTCGAGCGCCGCTGACGCGCGCGCGGCGCCAGCGTCAGGCGGGCGGGGCGGCGGGCGCGTCGCCGCCCTCGGCGGGCGGCTGCGGGCCGAACTGCTGGCTGCGGCGCCAGACCACGCGGCCCATGTCCTCGAGCTCGAGCGCCGACGAGATGCGCAACAGCTCCATGCCGATCGGCGCGTTGTGCGAGGCGGCGAGGAACGCCGCCCGCAGCGCGGCGTTGCGGATGTAGCCGCCCGACAGCTCGAACTCCTTGGCCAGCGTCTGGAAGTCGATGCCCGCCTCGACCGGCGCCTGCTTGGGCAGGAACGAGTGCCACAGGCGCTCGCGCTCGTCGGCCTCGGGGATCTCGAGGTGGAGGTGGAGCGTGAGGCGGCGCTGGAGGGCGTCGTCGAGGGACGACTCGTTGTTGGTCGTGAGGACCGCGACGCCGGTGTACTGCTCGAGGCGCTGCAGCAGGTAGTTGGTCGCCATGTTGCCGTAGCGATCGTTCGAGCTCTTGACCTCGGTGCGCTTGGCGAACAGCGAGTCGGCCTCGTCGAACAGCAGCACGGCGTGGGCGCGCTCGGCCTGGTCGAACACCTTGGCCAGCTGCTTCTCGGTCTCGCCGACCCACTTCGACACGACCTGCGCGAGGTCGACCTGGTAGAGGTCGAGGTCGAGCTCCTGCGCGATCAGGCCGGCGAGCATCGTCTTGCCGGTGCCGGGCGGGCCCGAGAACAGGCCGATGACACCCTTGCCGTAGCCGATGCGGCCGCCGTAGCCCCACTCGTTGTAGACCTTGTCCTCGTACTTCTTGCGGCTGATGAACTCGGCGATCCGCTCCATGTCCTCCTCGGGCAGGACCAGATCGGACCACTTGGCCACCGGCTGGATGCGCTTGGCGAAGTCGCCGATGTCGTTGCGCAGCCGGCGATCGATGCCGCGGCGCACGTCGGCGTGGGTGACCTTGCGGCCGCGATCGCGCGCCGCGATCGTGCGGGCCTCGAGCGCAGCCTTCATGATCTCGCCCGGCGTCAGGTTGAACGAGCGGGCCAGGTTCGGGATCGCCATGTCGTCGGCGCGGCAGTCCTCGGGCAGCGCGAGGTTCCACAGCTGCACGCGCACCGCCTCGGGCGCGATCCGCAGCCGCATCTCCCACTGCGGCCGCTCCGACGTGATCCGCGGCGCGTCGATGCCATCGATGCCGAGGATCAGCGGCGCCTTGCAGGTCTGCAGGCGGCGCACGAGATCGCGCGCGCCGTTGGTCAGGAACTCCGGCGGCAGCGGGCCGAGGTAGATGACCGCGCCGCGGATCAGCGCGTCGCGCTGGACCCGCGGGAACAGGTCATCGAACATGCCCTTCTCGAGCGTCATCGGGTTGAACGCGAGCAGCGGCCGACCGCCGTAGGCCGCCAGCTTCGACGCGACGGTCTTCTTGCCGATGCCGGCGTGGCCCCAGAGCACGATCCACGGGAACTCCGCGGCGTTCGTGTTCATGCCGCGCGCCGCCTCGCACATCGCCTCGACCTCGGCGAGCATGCTCGGCTCGAAGCAGAGGTCATCGAGCGTGGGCTGGGTGCGGATGAGCTCCGCGTTGCGGGTCATGTCCGGCGCGAGCTCGCCGCGGCCGCACACCACCGACAGCAGATCGAAGGTCGGCCGCATCATGCGGTGGCTGACCGAGCCGAAGGCCTCGGCCGACTCGACCGGCGCGGCCTGGATCAGGCGCCAGTAGAGCAGCGGGCGCTCGGGGTCGACCGCGTCGAGCAGCGCGACGCGCTCGGCGCGCTTGAGCCGGTAGAGCTGCGAGACCAGCGCCAGGTCCACGCCGCGGCGCCCGGACGAGGTGCCGCGGACCAGCGCGAGGAAATCGGCGAGGGGCGCGTCGAGGTGCGGCGCCATGACCGTCATCAGGGTCTCGATCTCGAGCGGGCGCAGATCGAGGTTCTGGATGACCTGGCCGATGGGCGCGGCCCTGCGGAGCGCCGGCAGCTTGGCCTCGGCCTCCTCGATGAGCCGGGTCAGCTCGGCCTCGTCCTCGGGCGGGCCGCCGTCACCGCCGCGGCGCGCGGCGCGCCGCGCCGACAGCATCGCCTCGACCTCGGCGATCGAGGGATGGCCGGGCTGCGGCCGGATCTGGGCCCGCTGGAAGGCGCGGAGCGCTCGCTCGGCGATGAGCCAGGTCCGGTTCAACTCGGCGGCCAGCCACTTGTCGGCAGTCTGCTTTTCGTCGGTGGAAGCAGCGATCATGGATTCCGGGGCCTCGGGTGCGGGTCAGAGTCGGGAACGCCAGGCTCACGACTTGTCGTCGGGCTTGTCGCTCTTGGGCTTGGTCGCGCGGGCCGGCTTGTCGGCCCTGGGCTTGTCGCTCGTGGGCTTGTCGGCCTTGGGCTTGTCGGCCTTGGCCTTCTCGGCCTTGTCCTTGTCCTTGTCCTTCGCCTTGGCCTCGTCGGTCTTGGGCTTGTCGCCGTCGTCCGGCGCGGCGGGCGCGTCGTCGTCTCCATCGCCGCCACCGCCACCGCCACCGCCGCCACCGCCACCATCGCCGTCGTCATCGACGGGGATCTTGCGGCGCGCGCTGGAGAACACCCACGGGTCGTCGATGTCGGGCGGACGCTCCATCGCGCCGCCGTCGAACTCGGAGTCCGGGATGAACTCGGAGGTCAGGCTCTGCTCGAGCTCGGCGTTGTCCTCCTCCTTCTGCTCCTGGTCCTCTTCCTTCTCCAGCAGGTCATCCACCCATTGCAGCAGGACCTCCGCGGCCTTGGAGTTGTCCTGCTTCGCGATCTCGAGGTCGGTGATGACGTCGGAATCGATCGAGGCCTCGCCTGGTTGATTCCAGTCGATCGCTTTTGTGACCTCGGCCTCCGCCTTCGCGGGCGAAAACACGAAGTCTTCGACGAGTTTTTCCTCGAACTTCATGGCTACCTCGCGCTGCGGGCGCGGCCCGGCCGCGTCACCCCGACGTGCCCCGCAATCTACCACAGGCCCCGCGCGCGAGCCGGCGAGCCCCGCGGTATGATCGCCAGCGATGTCCGAAGCTTCCCCGGCGGCGGTCGCGGTCGCCGCGCGCCCACGGCTCGCGGTGTCCGATGACGGTCGCCTGGCGGCCTGGACCGAGTCCGAGCGGATCGTGATCCTGGCCCTGCCCAAGCTCAGCGTGGCGGCGGAGATCGGGATCCACGCCGACGCGCTCGAGACCGACGTGGCGTTCGTCGGCACGCCGCCGCGGCTGGTCGTGCTGTCGCGCCACGCCGACGCCGGCTGGCTGCACGTCATCGATCCTCGCGGCCCGGCCAAGCTGGGCGAGGTCTCGGTGCCGGCGGCGGCCCGGATCGCCGCGACCGCGGGCGACCTGGTCCTGCTCGCCAGCGGCGTGACCGCGAGCATCGTCGACACCAGCAAGCGCAAGCCCAACGCGGCGGTGTTGCCGTTGCGCGACGCGGTCACGGCGGCGGCGCCGTTCGGGCCCGGGCGCTTCCTGATCCTGGTGCGCGGCGTGGTCGAGGACTGGGACGGCAACGCCCGGGCGCCGGCGCGCCGGTTCCATTTCGGCGAGGTGATCGCGGCTCGCTTCCTCGGCGGGAGCGCGCAGCGGCTGTGGTTCGTGCCGACCGTCGGCGAGGACCGGATCGAGATCCGCACGCTGACCGGCGCGCCCGCGCCGCAGCGGATCCTCGTGCCGCAGCCGATCGTGCGGGTCGTCGCCGGGCCGCACCCCGACGCGCTGATCGCGCTGACGCCGAGCGGCAACGCCCTCGTCATCGATCTGCAGGGCCGCCGACCGATCGCGCCGGTGCGGCCCGAGCCGGTGGTCGATGCGGTGTGGGAATCGCCGACCTCGCTGCTCGTGATCGATGGCAGCCGCATGGTGCGGGTGCCGCTCGACATCGCGCTGCCGGTGCCGATCGCGCCGCGCGAGGTCGAGGACGAGCCCGGCGACGAGGAGGGCGGCGTGGCGCTGCCCGAGCCGATCGCCCGGACCGAGCGCGAGCCGGCGCGGGCGAGCGCGCGCGCCAGCGGCGAGGCGCCGATCCGCGATGCGCCGGCGGCGGCGCCCAAGGACCCGCCCGCGACCGACGAGGTCGGCGAGGGCACCGGCGATCGCCAGAGCCCGGCGCAGCGGCTCTCGGCCTGGCGCAAGCGGGTCGGCGGCGCGCCGCTCGCTGCGAGCCCGCCGTCTGCGGCGCCGACGTCAGCGCCGGCGCCGATGCCGCTCGCCGCGGCGACCGGCGCCGGGTGGCGCAACGATCTCGTGACCTGGGCCGGCGCGATCCTCGAGGGGCGCGCGCTCGACAGCCCGCCGCCGTCGGCCGGCGCGCTGGCGCGGATCGCCGCCCAGCTCGAGCTCGACGAGCACGCCGCGCGCGGCCTCGGCCTCGCGTACGGCGCGTACCTGCGCGGGGTCGATCGCCTCGCGCCGCTGCACCTCGCGCGCATCTTCAATGGCTGGGACGAGGCCGTCGGCGGCGGCGCGCTGGGCACCAGCGGCGCGTTGCGCTGGGCGCGGCGCGCGATCGTCATCGCGCCCGAGGTGCTCGCCGCCCTCGACGAACGCAGCCCGCTGTGCGGCACGATCCTGCACGGCACCGGCAAGCCGCGCGCGGGCGCGCTCGTGGTGCCCGGCGAGCTCGGCGTCCCCGCGATCGCGCGCTGGGCGGCGACCCTCACTGGCGATCTGCTGGTGCCATCGCGGCGCGGCCTCCGGTTGCCGCGCGCGTTCGTGCGCGAGGCGCGGGTCCGCGGCCTGGCGCCGCTGGTGCCGTGGGCGACGCTCGGCGAGACCCTCGAGGATCCGCCGACGACGGCCGTGATCATCGTCGAAGATCACGAAGTCGCGGCGCGGCTCGAGCTCGCGGTGATCGCGGTGTGGGACGGCGGCGACGGCGAGGACGCGTGAGGCCGCCGGTCGGCATCATCCCGGCGGCGGGCCTGGGCACGCGCATGCCGTCGTCGCGCTACCCGAAGGAGCTCCTGCCGATCCTGTACCAGGCCAAGGACGGCGGCATCGTGCCGCGCCCGATCCTGTGCGCGTCGCTCGATCAGATGCGGCGCGCCGGCATCGGCGAGTGCGTGATCGTGATCGCCGACTGGAAGCTCGAGCTCGTCCGCGTGCTCGGCGACGGCGCCGGCGTCGGCGTCGCGCTGGCGTACGCGGTGCGCAGCGTGCCCCGCGGCCTGACCGACGCGCTGATCGCGGCGCTGCCCTGGGTCGGCGAGCGCGACGTGTGCCTGGCCTTGCCCGACACGATGATCGCGCCCGACGACGCGATCGCGCAGGTCTGCGCCGAGCGCGCGCGCTCGGGCGCCGATCTGGTGCTCGGCGTGTTCCCGACCGACATCCCCGAGCAGCTCGGCCCCGTGCGGCTCGCGCCCGACGGCGCGGTCGACGAGGTCCTCGACAAGCCGGCGACCACCGACGTGCGCAACACCTGGGGCGTGGCGGTCTGGTCGCCGCGCTTCACCGCGCTGGTCGAGGAGGCGATCGCCGCCGGCGAGCAGCCGGTGCTGGGCGCGGTCTATCAGCGCGCGATCGAGCGCGGCCTCGCGGTGCGCGCGGTCCACTTCGCGACCGGGAGCTTCACCGATCTCGGCACGCCCGAGGGCCTCGCGATCGCGCTCGCCGCGGGCACCCGACCGCTGCCGTAGCGGCCGCGGCGATCAGGATCGCGGCTTCGCGCGCATCAGCTCCTCGTGGATCGGCATGATGCAGCTGACGAACGCGTCGCAGCTCGCCTCGGCCACGCACGCCGCCAGCCGCGGGCGCTCGCGCGCGAGCTGCTCCGGCGGCAGCGCGTCGGTGATGGCGCGGCAGCTCTGCGCGATCGCCGCGTCCTCCGAGTCGTGGCTCCACTCCTCGCGGGCGCCGGCGACGAGCGCGTCGCGCCCGATGTCGGCGTCGGTCTTCGCGATGCCCGGCGGCAGGTCGAGGCGCACGCGCAGGTCGACGAGGGCCGGGATGTACGCGTCGCTGCACGTGCGGGCGCGGGTGAACGCGGCGACGCAGTCGTCGATCGACGAGTCCGAGGACGCGCGGGTGACCGGGACGGGCGGCGCCGAGACCCGGGGCGCGGGCGACGGCGAGCTGCCGCAGGCGGCGAGGGCGAGGGGCACGAGGGCGGCGAGGCGAATCGACATGGGCGGCTCCTGACGTGAACGGACCGGCGCCCTGGGCGCCATGGAGGAGCGCGTGCGGACGCACGCGCCGCGAGCGCGGCGCGAGGCCGCGGTCGAGCGAGAGAGGGTGCTGATCGCGGCGCGAGCAGGGCCGCGTCAACTACGCGTTGTCGTCGGGGCTGCGGCGGACGCCGATCGCGACCGCGAGCCACGCGAGCACGAGCAAGGAGCAGCCGAGCACCAGCGGCGTGATCGACTCGGCGAACCCCTGCAGCAACAGGACCGTCGGATCCTCCTCGCGCGCGGCGCGATAGAGGACGACCATGACGTTGGTGGTGACGCCGGCGAGCATCGCGAAGACCTCGACCCAGGTCAGCGCGCGGACCAGCGCGAGCCGGCGCGGCTCGGGCCGCCGGGCGAACCCGACCGCGACCCAGATCGTCGCCAGGGCGAACGCCAGCACCGTCCACATCGAGAACCCACCGGCGCGGAAGAACCTCAGCAGCATGGGGACCTCGAGGGCAGGGCGTCACCGCCTGGGCGTGCAACCGGCGGACGCGAGCGGGGTCGTGAGCGGCGTGGCGTCGGCATCGCGAGACATGGATGAGAACGCGAGGGCCGGGCGATCGTGACAGCCGATCGATCGAACACCGAGATCCAGGGTACCGCCGCGGCGGCTGTCACGAACGACCGCGCCGCGCGTTCCTGGTCCGTGGACGCCGACTCCGAGGCTGCCTGGGTCGCCGGCTTGCGCCGGGGCGAGCCCGCGGCGTTCGACGCGGTGTTCGCGGCCTACCGCGCGCGCATCTACGGCTACCTCGCCCGCATGACCGGGCGGCGCGACCTCGCCGACGATCTGGTCCAGGAGGTGTTCCTGCGCCTGGCCCGGCGCGGCGGGCTCCTGACCGCGGACACCCGGCTCGGGCCGTGGCTGTTCACGGTCGCGCACAACCTGATCGTGAGCCACGCGCGGGCCGCGCGGGTCGCGCAGTCGCTCGCGGTCGAGCTCGGCGCCGCGCCGACCCGCCACGACCCCGGCCCGTTCGAGGCGCTGGCCGGCAACCGCGCGCAGCTCGCCGTCGAGGCCGCGCTCGCGGCGATGCCGCCGGCGCATCGCGAAGTGCTGCTCCTGTGTGCGAGCGAGCGGCTGTCGCCCGCCGAGGCCGCGACCGTGCTCGGCGTGCGCCCGGATCTCGTCCGCCAGCGCCTCAGCCGCGCGCGCGCCCAGATCGAGAGCGCGCTCGCGCTGGACGCGGCGCCCACCCACCGGAGGAGTACCCGATGAACGACGACGTACCCGACGATCCGATCGATGACGCGTTCGCGGCGCGGCTGCGCGACCAGCTGGTGGCGGTCGATCTCGACGCCGTCACCGCGGCGCGGATCCGGCGTCTGGCCCACGCCGCCCTGGCCGGCGGGCCGGTGCGCCCGCGCTGGCGCTGGGTCGAGGCCACGGTCGGCGCGACCCTGGCCGCGGCGCAGCTGGTGTGGGCGGTGAGCGCGGTGCTCGGCATGTATCGCTGATCGGAGGCCGGGGTTCGCGATCGCGCGCGCGCCGTGTTACGGACACCACGTGAGCTCGCGCGTCGGCTGGTTCGCGATCGTCGCCATCGCGCTCGGCGCCTCCCGGGCGCGCGCCGATCAACCCGCGCCGCTCAAGACGATCGCGCTGGGCCAGGTCGACGGCCCGGTCCACATCGACGGCGCGCTCGACGAGCCGACCTGGCAGCGCGCGACCTGGACCTCGGACTTCGCCGACAAGGAGCCGATCTACGGCGCCGCGCCCGCGCATCCCATGCAGGTGGCGATCGCCCGCGACGACCACGCGCTGTACGTCGCGGCGCGCATGGAGTCCGGCGGCGATCCGGTGGCCGCGCCGCTGACCCGGCGCGACGACACCTCGCAGGCCGAGCGCTTCATCGTCTCGCTCGATCCGTACCGCACGCGCCGGTTCGCGTACTCGTTCGCGGTGACCGCGGCCGGCACCCGCGCCGACTGGATCCACACCGACGACGACGAGCGCGCGCGCGACGCGTCGTGGAACCCGGTGTGGTCGGCGGCGGTGCACCGCGGGGCCACCGGCTGGACCGCCGAGCTGCGCATCCCGCTCGGCCAGCTGCGCTACCCCGCGGGCGCGGCGGCCTGGGGCATCGACTTCAACCGCTACGTGCCGCCGACCCACGAGGACGTCTTCTGGATCGCGGTGCCGCGCGATCGCACGGCGTGGGCGTCGTTCTTCGGCGAGCTCCGGGACACCGCGGCGATCGCGCCCGCCCGCCGCTTCGAGCTGATGCCGTACGCCGCCGCCGGCGTCGAGGTCACCGAGGCGCCGTCCGGGCAGCTCGGCCGCGCCGCGCGACCGCTCGGCAACGTCGGCGCCGACGCGCGCCTCGGCCTCGGCGCCGGCCTCACCCTCGACGCGACGATCAACCCCGACTTCGGCCAGGTCGAGGCCGATCCGGCGGTCGTCAACCTGACCGCGTTCGAGGTCCGGCTGCCCGAGCGCCGGCCGTTCTTCGTCGAGGGCCAGACGATCTTCCAGACCGCGGTCCGCAACTACTTCTACAGCCGGCGCATCGGCGGCATCCCGCGCACCACGCTCGACGCCGACGAGGTCGACGCGCCCAGCCAGACCCGCATCCTGGGCGCGGCCAAGCTCACCGGCCGCGCCGGCGATCACACCAACGTCGGCGCGATCGCCGCGGTCACCGGGCCCGCCGATGCGGCGATCGTCGTCGGCGGCGCGCGCAGCGAGGTCCGGATCGCGCCGACCACCGCGTGGGGCGTGGGCCGCGTCGAGCGCGAGCTCGGCGGCGCGGGCGCGTCGATCGGCGCGAGCGCGACCGCGGTGGCGCGCGATCTCGATCCCGCGCTCGCGATGCAGCTGGTGCGCACCGCGCTGACCGGCGGCGTCGATCTGCGGCTGCGGCCGCGCGGCGGGGCCTACGAGCTCACCGCCGACATCGGCGGCAGCCTGATCGCCGGCGAGCCCGCGGCGATCGGCGCGGTCGCGACCGCGAGCGCGCACTACTTCCAGCGACCCGATCAGCCGCACGTGCGGCTCGATCCGACCGCGCGCACGATGGCGGGCTGGTGCGCCGATCTCGGCGCCGCGCACCGCGGCGGCGCGTGGCAGTGGTCGACCGGCGTCACCGCCGAGTCGCCCGGCCTCGAGACCAACGACGCCGGCACGCTGATGTCCGCCGACGATCTCGACGGCTTCGTCGAGATCGGGCGGGTCGAGACCGACCCCGGCGATCGCCTCCAGAGCTGGCGGATCGGCGGCGGCGTCGAGGGCGGCTGGAACTTCGGCGGCGTGCGCAAGCCGGCGGCGGTCCACACCGACGTCTCGTTCTCGCTGCCCAGCTTCGCCGGCGCGTCGGCGCAGGCGATCGCCAACCTGCCGGGCCTCTCCGACGATCTCACCCGCGGCGGCCCGCTCATGGCCGAGGGCGCCGGCGGTTCGCTCGTGGTCAACGCCAACGGCGTTCCAAACCGCCCGGTCACCTGGAACGCGACCGGCCAGGTCAACTGGCACCAGACCCGCGCGCGCGGCGGGCAGGCGTCGGCCACGATGACGATCCTGCCGAGCGAGCGCGTGCGCCTGTCGATCACGCCGCGCGCGGTGTGGCAGCGGATCGCGCAGCAGTACCTCACCACCGTCAGCGATGCCGGCGGCGGCGCAGCCACGTTCGGCAGCCGCTACCTGTTCGCGGCGCTCGATCAGCGCGAGGTCGCGGCCCAGCTGCGCGTCGGCGTCGCGCTGACCCCGGATCTCGCGATCGACGCGTACGTCGAGCCGTTCGTCTCGGTCGGGCGCTTCACCGGCATCGGCGAGCTCGCCGCCGCGCGCACCCACGACGTGCGGCGCTACACCCAGACCGCGCGCGGCGACGGCACGGTCGCGATCACCGACGGCACCGCGTTCGCGATCGACGATCCCGACTTCACCGCGGTCTCGTTACGCTCGACCCTGGTGCTGCGCTGGGAGCTCGCGCCCGGCAGCGTGCTGTGGGCCGTCTGGCAGGAGCAGCGCGGCGACAATCGGCTCGGGGCGCGCTGGGACGCGTCGCTCGCGGGTCGGCCGTTCACGACCGCGGGCGAGCACGTGCTCGCGGTCAAGCTCGCCTGGTGGTTCGCGCCGTAGTGCGGCGGCGCATGCGGGTTCCGCACTCGCGTGCGGTGACCGCATCGATCCGGCGCGCCGCGCACCGCGGCTGGTCGACCGCAGCGCTCGCGATCTCGAGGGGTTGTCGCGGTCGTCGGACCGCGTCGCCGCGCGCGATCACGCGTGGCACGGCGAGTGCTCTCTCCGGGGCGAACCCCCGCTCGAAGGAGACTCGATGACCCCTCGCCTCGCTCCGATCTCGCTCTTCACGCCGCGCCCCCGATCGCTCCCGCTGCGCCTCCTCGCGGTCGCCGGCGCGCTCGGCCTCGGCGCCTGCGGAGAGAGCGGCGCGGCCGGCGCCGATGCCGCCGCGTCCGTCGACGCCGACCCCGCGAGCCCCGACGCGGATCCCGCGAGCCCCGACGCCGGCGCGACCGTCGATCTCTGCAGCCTCAGCTACAGCGCATTCAACAGCAGCACCAAGGTCAAGGCGACCAGCACGTACGCGTGGACCTGCAGCAATGGCGTGCGGCACCTGACCGGCACCGGCATCCCGGATCACCCGGTCACTGGCGGCAACTTCGCCACCCCGATCTCGACCCAGAACATCGCCGCCAGCTTCACGCTGACGCCGACCGCGACCACCACCGCGACCGCGGTCCCGATGACGATCGGCTACGCGATCAACAGCGTGAAGTTCGATCCGGCGACCGCGGGCTCCTGCGCCTCGACCGCGACCGGCACCGCGCCGGGGCAGGGATGTGTCGCGGCGATGGGCAACGATCCGTGGCGCCTCGAGGCGATCGGCGGCGCGTTCGTGTTCGGCACCGACGAGAACAACGCCCACGTCCAGCCCAACGGCCAGTACCACTACCACGGCATGCCCGAGGGCATCCTCACGCGCCTCGGCCACGGCGAGGCGATGACACTCGTCGGCTACGCCGACGATGGCTTCCCCATCTATGCGCGCTACGGCCACGCCGATCCGACCGATGCGAGCTCGGCGATCAAGGTCATGACCGGCAGCTGGCAGAAGAAGGCCACGCCCGACGCGGGCCGCCCGTCGGTGTCGATCTTCCCGATGGGGACGTTCACCCAGGACTACGCGTACGTCGCGGGCTCCGGGGATCTCGACGAGTGCAACGGCCGCACCGGCGTCACGCCCGAGTACCCCGCCGGCACGTACCACTACTACATCACCGACACGTACCCGTACATCCAGCGCTGCGTGAAGGGGAAGCTGCAGTAGATGCGCGCCGATCGGTGGCGCGCGGCGCTCGCGCTCGGCGTGCTCGCGCTCGTGCTGCGGGCCCGGCCGGCGTCGGCGCACCTCATGCCGCACCAGCAGGGCACGCTCAACGTGGTCGACGGCGGCGTGTTCGTCGTGCTCGCATTGCCGCTGACCGGGCTCGGCGCCATCGACGACGACGGCGACGGTCGCATCTCGACCGCCGAGCTCGGCGCGCACCGGGCCGCCGTGAGCGACGCGATCGTCCGCGGCGTGCGCATCACCGACGCCTCGCAGGTCGGCCGCCTCGAGTTCCTGCAGCTCAGCGCCGAGGAAGACGAGCGCGCCCCGGGCTCTGCCGCCGGTGGCACGCACGCCGTCGTGCTGATGAAGGTCGCGTTCCCGGCGCCGCCGACCGCGCTGCGCCTCGAGCTCGACGTCTGGGGCGACTCGGCCGCCGATCGCCAGCT
>JAIOQA010000108.1 GCA_021413675.1 Deltaproteobacteria bacterium
CGATCGCCGCGCGCGCCGCGAGCAACTCGGCGCCCATGCGCTCGGTCTCGGCGCTCGCGCGATCGCGGCGCTGGCTCACGATCGACACGGTGACGCCGACCGCGACCGCGACCGCGATCGATCCGGACGCGACCCACAGGCCGCGATGACCGCCGCGCGCGGCCACCGGCGCGGCCTGGCCGTAGGGCGTCGGCGGGTACGACGCCGCGGCCGCGGGCGCCGGCGGCGACGACACGCCTGCGGGCGCCGGCGGCGACGACACGCCTGCGGGCGCTGGCGTCACCGGCGCTGGCGTCACCGGCGCCGGCGTCACCGGCGTCGGCCCGGGATACGATCCAGGCTCCGGCTGCGTGTCCGGCACGCCGGGCTGCGACGGCGCCATCGTCGCCGCGATCGCCACCGCGGCGCCACTTCCACCGCCACCGCTGCCGCTCACCGTCGGATCCGTCGCGTAGCCCGCGACCGCGCCCAGCCGCGCGAGCGCCGCCACCACATCCTCCGCGCGCGCCGGGCGATCGACCGCCTTCTTCGCGAGCAGGTGCAGGATGAGCGCCTCGACCTCGGGCGGGATGTTCGCCGCCAGGCTCGACGGCGCCGGCGGCGCGGTCAGCAGGTGCGCGCCGATGATGTCGCCGGCGCCCTCGCCGAGGAACGGCACGCGGCCGCACAGCATCTCGAACAGCATGCAGCCCAGCGCGTACAGATCGCTGCGGTGATCGACCTGGCCCGCGCCGCGGCACTGCTCGGGCGACATGTACAGCGGCGTGCCCATGAGCGCGCCGGTCTGGGTGCGCGCCATCCCGGGCTGCTCACCGGCGAGCTTGGCGATGCCGAAATCGAGCAGCTTGATGCGCTCGCCGCTCGCGACCTCGGGATCCGGCACCAGGAAGACGTTGTCGGGCTTGAGATCGCGGTGGACGATGCCGGCCTTGTGCGCCGCCGCGAGCGCGCCGGCGATCTGCCGCGTCGTGGCCAGCGCCTGCGCCACCGGCAGCACGCCGTGGCGCTTCAGCCGCGCGGCCAGGCTCTCGCCGTCGCACAGCTCCATGACGATGAACGCGGCGCCATCGGCGGCGAAGCCGAAGTCGTAGATCTCGACGATGCCGGGGTGCCGGATCGCGGTCGCGGCGCGCGCCTCGTTGAAGAACCGCTGGACGATCTCCTGGTTCTGCGAGAACTGCGGCAGCAGCACCTTGATCGCCGCGGCGCGCCCGAGCAGCGCGTGCACGCCGACGTAGACCGCGCCCATGCCGCCGCGGCCCAGCTCGCGCTGGATCGAGTAGCTCCCGAGCGTGGCGCCGAGCACCGCGTCATCATACCCGCGCCGCGCGGACCCGGGCGATCGCGACCGCCGCGCGTTGCGCCGCGCGACCGGAATCGCGAGGCTGTCGCATGATCGAAGGCGCCGCGGCTCCCCACCCCACCGCCGCGCGTGCGTCGGTCCGCGAGCTGCGCCCGGCGCTGGAGCGGGCCGGGGTGTTCGCGTCGAGTCGCGGCTACCACGCGGCCTGGCTCACCGCGATCCTCGCGCTCTACGCCGGCGCGTTCGCGGTCATGCTCGCCGCCCCGGGCTGGCCGCTGCGCATCGGCGCGATCGCCGCGGGCGCGCTCGCGATGGCGCAGCTCGGGCTGTTCGCGCACGAGGTCGGCCACGGCGCGGTCACGCCGCGCCGCCGCCCGCGCGAGGCCCTCGGCCAGCTCACCAACAGCGTGCTGATGGGCTTCGGCCACAGCCACTGGCGCACCACCCACGCCACGCACCACAACCACCCCAACCGCCTCGGCGTCGATCCGGACATCGACAACGCGCCGGGCTTCGCGCTGCACGAGCACGGCGCGCGGACCCGCCCCGGGGTCGCCGCGCGCCACCAGCCCGCGCTCCTGTTCGCGGCGTTCCTCTTGTGGGGCTTCGGCATCCGGGTCGCCGCCGCGGCCCACGCGGTGCGCCGGTTCGATCGCCGCACCGCCGTCGATCTCGTCGGCCTCGCGCTCCACCTCGGGCTGTGGTTCGGCGTGCCGCTCGCGCTCGGCGTGGGCCGCGAGGTCGCGCTCGACTACGTGATCATGACCGTCGCGAACGGCGTGTACATGGCCGCGATCCTGGTGCCGCCGCACGTCGGCCGGGGCACGAGCACCGCCGCGAGCGAGCTGCCGTGGTTCGAACGCCAGGTCGCGATGTCGCGCAACTTCGGGACCTCGCGGATGAGCACGCTCCTCTCCGGCGGGCTCAACCTGCAGGTCGAGCACCACCTGCTGCCGTGGGTGCCCTACACCCGGCTGCACCGCGCGCAGCCGATCATCGAGGCCTACTGCCGCGCCCGCCACCTGCCCTATCACGCGACCAGCTACTGGGGCGCGTGGCGCGAGGTCACCGCGCACCTGCGCGCGATGGGCACGATCGCGCGCGCCGCGAAGGCCGCGCCAGTCGCTACTCCGACTCCTCGCACCTCGTGACCGGGCGCTCGAGCCACTCGAGCGCCTCGGGCATCTCGTCGATCGTCTCGGCGTCCCACTCGTCCCGCTCCGGCGCCTCCGCGCAGTCGACATCGGGCACGGGCGTGGCCTCGACCGACGCGAAGGTGGAGAGATCGAGCAGGTCGACGACCGACATGTCTCCGGTGTACGGCCGCGCCGGGAATCCCTGACTCGTACAACCTGGCAAAGAGCGGCGACCGCGCTGGAACGGACCGTTCCCGGCCATCCACGCAGCCGCGCATGGTGTCGGCGATCCCGGCTGCGACAGGTGCGGCAGCGGGCCCGCGCGTCGGTGATCGCGTCGCGCGCGCGATGTGCGCGCGGTGTGCGTGCGCCGCGCCCTCGCCGATCGGGCGGGACGCTACCTATTGTCGCAGGACGGCGCGCGCTGTAGACACATGGGCCGTGCCCACGCCGTCCGTCGCGCGCCTGACCGCGTGGAGCTACCTCCGTCGCTACCGCGGGCCCATCGGCGGCGGCATGGCGATGCTGTTCCTGACGAACCTCCTGTTCGTCGGCATCCCGGTCTCGACCGCCGGCGCGATCCGCGCGATCCAGGGCCCCGACCCCGCCGCCCATGTCTGGCCGTGGGCGCTGGCGATGGCGGTGTTCGCGCTCGCCACCGCGCTCACCCGCATCTGGTCGCGCATCTGGATCTTCAACGCCGCGCGCGCCGCCGAGTACGACCTGCGCTCGGATCTGTTCGGCCACCTGCTCACGCTCGACGCCGGCTTCTATCGCAAGAACCCGACCGGCGACGTCATGTCGCGCCTCACCAACGACGTCCAGACCGTCCGCGCGATGTGGGGCGCCGGCATCCTCAACGTCTTCAACACCGGCTTCGCGTTCGTGACCGTGCTGGTCATGATGCTGCGCCTCGATCCGATCACGACCGCGTGGGCGATCGTGCCGTTCCCGACGATCGTCCTGGTCGGCCGCGTGTTCGGCAAGCGGATCTACAAGGGCAGCCGCGACGTGCAGGCGCAGCTCGGCAAGCTGTCGTCGGATCTGCAGGAGGATCTCGGCGGCATCCAGGTCATCAAGAGCTACGCGCTCGAGCCGGTGCGCCGGAAGCGCTTCGTCGCCGCGTCCGAGAAGCTGCTCCAGGCCAACATGGTGCTCACCCGGGTGCGCGGCCAGCTCGTGCCGGTGCTGGGCGCGCTCAGCTCGGCCGGCTCGATCATCGTGCTGTGGGTCGGCGGCCAGCGGCTGTCGGTCGACGGGCTCGTCGAGTTCTCGCAGTACCTCGCGCGCCTGGTCTGGCCGACCCTCGCGCTGGGCTGGATGCTGTCGCTCATGCAGCGCGGCCAGGCGTCGTGGAGCCGGCTCGAGCAGCTGTTCGCGACCCGCCCGGTGGTCGCCGATGGCGCCGGCCCGGCGATCCCCGCCGACGAGCTCAAGGGCCGGCTCGAGATCAAGGACCTCACGATCGAGATCGACGGTCGCGCGATCCTCGATCACGTGTCGATCACGATGCCGGCGGGCACGACCACCGCGATCGTCGGCCGCACCGGCGCCGGCAAGAGCACGCTGGTCGACGCGCTCGTCCGGGTCTCGGACATCCCGAAGGGCACGATCTTCCTCGACGGCCGCGACCTGACCACGCTGCCGCTCGGCCAGGTCCGCACCGCGATCGGCTACTCGCCCCAGGAGGCCTTCCTGTTCTCGACGACGATCGCCGACAACATCGCGATGGGCTACGGCAGTGGCCGCGCGGTGCCGCGGGCCCGGGCCGAGGAGCTCGACCGGATCGGCGCGCGCACCGCCGCCGCCGACGCGCTCGATCCGATGCCGGGCGGCGTGCCCGATCCGCGGGTCGTGACCGCGACCGAGGCCGCCGGCCTCGCCAAGGACGTCGCGCGCATGCCCGACGGCCTCGCCACCGTCGTCGGCGAGCGCGGCATCACGCTGTCGGGCGGCCAGCGCCAGCGCGTGGCCCTCGCTCGCGCCCTCGCCAAGCTGCCGACCGTGCTCATCCTCGATGACTCGCTGTCGTCGGTCGACGCCGAGACCGAGCGCATCATCCTCGGCCACCTGCGCGCGGTCATGAGCGCGCGCACGTCGATCCTGATCTCGCACCGCGTGGCCGCGGTGAAGGACGCCGATCAGATCGTCGTGCTCGACGCCGGCAAGGTCGCCGAGGTCGGCACCCACGCCGCGCTGCTCGCGAAGGGCGGCGTCTACGCCGAGCTGTACCAGACCCAGCTCGATCCCGACGAGCTCGGCGCGCTCACCGCGTCGCAGGAGGTGGTGTCGTGACCACCGCGACCGCGCCCGCGCCGGTCCGTCAGGGGCGCCGCGGCGCCGAGGCCGAGGAGCACCTCGGCAAGGCCTACGACCTCGCGCTCATGCGCCGGCTGTGGCGCTTCATCGTGCCGCACAAGCGGCTGGTGTGGATCGCGTTCCTGCTGATCCCGTCGACGATCGGCCTCGAGCTGGCGCAGCCGTGGCTGCTCAAGGTCGCGGTCACCGACTACATCGCGCCCCAGCAGTTCGCCGGCTTCGGCAGCCTCATCGCGCTGTACGCGCTCCTGGTCGCGGCCCAGGCCGGCTCGTCGTACCTCGAGCAGTGGGTGCTGCAGCTGCTCGGCCAGCGCGCGATGCACGACCTGCGCATCGCGATCTACGACCACGTGCTGCGCCAGCGCACCGCGTTCTTCGATCGCATGCCGGTCGGGCGGCTCATGACCCGCATGACCAACGACATCGAGAGCATCAACGAGATGTTCGCGGCGGGCGTGGTCACGCTGCTCGCCGACTTCGTCAAGATGCTGGCGATCGTCGGCATCATGATGTGGATGAGCGTGCAGCTCACGCTCATGACCTTCGTGAGCCTGCCGTTCCTGGTCATCCTCGTGAACTACGCGCGCAAGCTCATGCGCCGGTCGTTCCGCGAGATCCGGGTGCGCCTGGCCGCGATGAACGCGTTCCTGCAGGAGCACCTGTCGGGCGTGCGCGTGGTCCAGCTGTTCCGGCGCGAGGCCGCGGCGCGCGGTGAGTACGACGAGATCAACGCCGGCCACCGCGACGCCTACCTCGACTCGATCCGCGCCGACGCGATGATGTACGCGCTGGTCGAGGCGATCGGCGTGCTCGCGATCGGCCTGGTCGCCTGGATGGCGGCGATGCTCGCCGGCGCTGGCCCCGACACCGCGACCCAGCTCGGCGTGGTCGCCGGCTTCATCGAATACATCAACAAGTTCTTCATCCCGGTCCGCGACCTGTCGGCCAAGTACGCCGTCATGCAGGGCGCGATGGCCGCCACCGAGCGCATCACCCAGCTCCTCGACATGGAGGAGCCCGACGCGCCGGCGCGTGCCGTGGCCGCGGCCGTGGTCGAGGACCGGGCCGCGTCGCTGGTCTGCTTCGACGACGTCCACTTCGCGTACGCCCAGGGCGAGCCGGTGCTGCGCGGCGTGAGCTTCGACATCCCGCGCGGCGCGACCGTCGCGGTGGTCGGCGCCACCGGCTCGGGCAAGTCGACGCTCATCAAGCTGCTCACGCGCCTCTACGAGATCGAGGACGGCGCGATCCGCCTGGCCGGCGTCGACGTGCGCGACCAGAAGGTCGACGAGCTGCGCCGCCGGGTCACGGTCGTGTCGCAGGACGTCTTCCTGTTCGGCGGCACCGTGCTCGAGAACCTGATCGCCGGCACCACCAAGGACCGCGCCGCCGCCGAGCAGGCGCTGGTGCGGGTCGGCGCCGATCGCGTGCTCGCGCGCCGGCCCGAGGGCCTCGACACGATGGTCGCCGACCGCGGCGCCAACTTCTCGGCCGGCGAGCGCCAGCTGCTCGCGTTCGCGCGCGCGATGGTCCGCGATCCCGAGGTGCTGGTCCTCGACGAGGCGACCGCGCACGTCGATCCCGAGAGCGAGGGCCTGATCGAGAAGGGCATCGCCCTGCTGATGCGCGGGCGCACGACCCTGGTCATCGCGCACCGCCTGTCGACGATCCGCAACGCCGACCTCATCCTCGTCATGTCGCGCGGCCAGATCGTGGAGCGCGGCACCCACGACGAGCTGGTCGCGCACGGCGGGGTCTACGCCGCGCTCGAGCGCACCTTCAGCCGGCGCGACTGACGCGCGATGGGCGAGGACGACGAGCAGAAGGCGCTGGCGACGATCGCGCCGGTGCCGCCGCTGGTGCGCGCGAAGGATCTGGCGAGCGCGACCGCCGGCACCGTGGTCTACATCGATCGCCGTGGCCAGGTCCGATCGTGGCGGCGGGTCCAGGCCCGGCAGATCGCGGTCGCCGGCGCCTTCGGGCTGAGCGCGCTCTATCTGGTCGCCTTCGGCGGCGCGTTCGGCCTGGCATGGGCGGCGATCACCGGCGGGTTCGTCGCGTTCCGCACGCGCCAGGTCCGGCAACTCACCCGCGGCTTCCGGCTGCTCACGGCCGATCGCATCGACGAGGCCCGCGTGGTGTTCGAGGACCTGTCGCGCCAGCGGATCCCGCCGCGCCTGCAGGCGCTGGTCGAACAGAACCTCGCGGCCTGCCACGCGCGGCGCTCGGAGTTCGAACCGGCCCTCGATCAGATCCGCGACGCGCTCGCCTGGCACGCGCGCAGCGGCAACCGCCAGCCGCACGCCACCACCGCGGCCTACGCCGAGGTCGGCCTGCTCGTCGAGCTCGGCCGCACCGCCGAGGCTCGCACGCTGTTCGCGCAGCGGTTCCCCCACGTGCCGGACGGCGACTACCTGCGCGTGCTGCACTGGCTGAACGAGCTCAACCTGTGCTTCGCCGAGGGCACCCACGCGCTCTCGCCCGACGAGCTCCACGATCGCGCGCGGGTCGCGCTCGGCATGACCTCGAGCGCGGGGCTGCTCGGCCTCCTCGCCTGGGCCCATCACCACCTGGGCGATCTCGATCAGGCCTGGCACCTGCTGCGCGAGGCCGAGGATCGGCGCGAGCCGCGCCTCGAGCGCACCGCGCCCCGCCTCCACGCCTGGATGGTCGCGCACCGTGACGAGGCCCAGGCCGCCGCCGATCGCGATCCGCTCGACGCCCTGTAGCGTCCCTGCATCGCCGGTCCGCGCGCCGGACAGCGCCTGCCAGCTCCGCGCGCCCCGCGCGCGACCGCGCCGTGCGACATCGACCGGATGACTCGCCGGAGCCTGGTCTCGACCGCGCTGTTCCTCTCGCTGGCCCTCGCGGCCTGCGGCGACAACCTCGCCGCCATCGATCCGGCGCCGGACGCCGGCCTCCCGGGCACGCCCGACGCGCCGACCTTCACGCCGGCGCCCCACCCCGCCGCGCCCCAGGTCATCGGCGCCGGCGGTCCGGTGCTCGCCACGCCCGTCGTGGTGCCGATCTTCTTCACCGGCGATGGCGACTTCCAGGCCGAGACCGAGAAGTTCCTCGGCCAGCTCGCGACCTCCGACTACTGGCACGCCACGACCAGCGAGTACGGCGTCGGGCCGCTGACGATCAAGCCGACGATCGTCTCGACCGATCCGGTGCCGACCACCGACTCGGGCCTGCAGGCCTGGATCGAGACGATGACCGATGGCACCCACGCCGGCTGGCCGGTCGCCGACGCGAACACGATCTTCGCGGTGTTCCTGCCCAAGGGCGCGATCGTCAGCGAGGGCGGCAGCACGAGCTGCGTCGACTACGGCGCGTACCACAACGAGGGCATGACCGCGTCGGGCCAGGCGGTCATCTACGCGCTCATGCCCCGCTGCGGCGGCGCGTCGGTGCTCGACAACCTCACCGTCTCGACCAGCCACGAGCTGGTCGAGGCCGCGACCGATCCGCTGCCGTTCACCGCGCCGGCGTTCGTCGAGCTCGACGCCGAACACTATGTGTGGGGCCAGACGCCGGGCGGCGAGCTCGGTGACATGTGCGAGTACGTCGCGGCGGCGCCGCAGCGCCTGGTCGGCCTCTATCAGGTGCAGCGCTCGTGGTCGAACGCCTCGGCCGCCGCCGGCCACGACCCATGCGTGCCGGCGATGACCACGCCGTACCTCGGCGTCGCGCCGGTGCTCGACGAGGACATCATGCTCATGACCCGCGATGGCGCGATCACCACCAAGGGCGTCGCGATCCCGGTGTCGACCTCGAAGACGATCGAGGTCGATCTCTTCAGCGACGGCCCGACCGGCGACTGGACCGTCGAGGCCGTCGACGTCGCGTCGGCGCTGCGCGGCCAGGCCGCCCAGCTGACCTTCGCGTGGGACAAGACCACGGGCCACAACGGCGACAAGCTGATGCTCACGATCACCCACGCCGTCTCTGGCCGCCGCGGCAGCGAGTTCTACGTCTCCGCCTCGGATGGCACCAAGACCCAGTCGCTCTGGTTCGGGCTCGTCGGCAACTGACCGAGACCGCGCGAGCGCGCGCGACCGCGCTGCGGTAGCGTCCAGCGTCATGAGCCTGCGCAGCGTGATCGCCTCCGGCGCCAAGGTCAGCCCGCCCGGCTGGCTGCCCGACAACCTCTGCTACGAGACGATGATGGGCAGCGTCGCGTACGGCGTGTCGGCGGATACGTCGGACATGGACGTCTACGGCATCTGCCTGCCGCCCAAGGACGCGGTGTTCCCGCACCTGGCCGGCGAGATCTTCGGCTTCGGCGCGCAGATCAAGCGCTTCGAGACCTGGCAGGAGCACCACGTCGCCGCCCACGGCAAGTCGTGGGACTTCGCGATCTACGGCATCGTGCGGTTCTTCCAGCTGGCGATGGAGAACAACCCCAACGTCATCGACTCGCTGTTCACGCCCCGGCGCTGCGTGCTGTCGTCGACGGCGCTTGGCGAGTACATCCGCGAGCACCGCGTGGACTTCCTGCACAAGGGCGCGTGGCACAAGTTCAAGGGCTACGCCTACAGCCAGCTCAACAAGATCAAGACCAAGGCGCCGACCGGCAAGCGCGCCGAGCTGGTCGAGCAGTTCGGCTACGACGTGAAGTTCGCGTACCACGTCGTGCGCCTGCTGCTCGAGGTCGAGCAGATCCTGGTCGCGCGCGACATCGACCTCGAGCGCGACCGCGAGCAACTGAAGGCGATCCGCCGCGGCGAGTGGACGCTGCCGCAGCTCGAGCAGTGGGCGCAGGACAAGGAGAAGGCGCTCGAGGCGCTCTACCACACGAGCACCGTGCCCTATGGCCCCGACGAGGCGCTGCTCAAGCGCCACCTGCTCCACTGCCTCGAGATGCACTACGGCGATCTGTCCGCCGCCGTGGTGCAGCCCGACGAGGCGCTGACCGTGCTGCGCACGATCGCCGAGCTCACGCAGCGGTACCGCTAGGCTACGCGGGCGGCGCGAGGAACCAGCTCCGCGCCCGCACCCGGATCGCCTTGTCGACCTGCGCGAAGGTCAGGCCCGCGGCCTCGAGCTCGGCCACCGACTCCTTGCGCACGTCGGCCGCGATCCAGTCGAGGAACGCGCCGGTCTTCGCCGGCGCGCGGCCGCCGATCGCCTCCACGCCCTGCGCGAGCCGGGCCTCGGTCACCATCAGCGCGACGAGCTCGTCGACCGACGCGACCACCGCGGCGTCGACGGCGACCGCAGTCTTCGTGCCCGCGGTGCGGTGCTTCTCGCCCTTGGCCTTGAACATCAGCTGCGCGAGCCCCGCCGGATCGCGCGGCGGCGCGGCGCCATCGACGGCGACCGGGTAGAACACCAGGCCCTCGCCGAGCCCGCTGATGCCGAGCGCGCGCTTGACCCACGGATCCTCGCGCTCGACCGCCGCCACGCGATCATTCAACAGGCTCGCCGCCGCCTCGAGCGCCGCGCGATCGCCGTAGTCGATCGCGATGACCTCGTCCTCCCACGGCAGGACGTGCAGCTCCGCCGGCGCGCTCGCCGGCACGAGCGCGCGCAGCGCCTCGGGCTCGAACGTGATGAGTCCGTCGGCCTGGGCCGCGAACACGCAGAACAGCTTGGTCGGCGCCGCCGAGATCGCCATGCCCTTCTCGACGCCGGGGCCGCACCACTCGCCGAAGACCACGGTGCCCTGCGGCAGCGCGGCGAAGGACTCGGCGTGGCGCTCGACCCAGGCCGCGAAGCCCTTGTAGTCGGCCGCGGGCGTGAGCAAGGCGGTGCGGCTCTGCGCGACGACGCCGTCGGCGGTGACCTGCACGGCGCAGTTCGAGCCGTGCAGCTTCACCTTCGCGCGATAGGCGACGACCGGGAACGGCCGGCCGAGGTCGTGGAGGTGTCCGAGCGTGCGGACGACGTTGTGGAGCAGCTCGATGCTGGCCCAGGAGACGTGCGTGGTGGACATGCGGGCAAACCCTTCTCGCATCGCCCTGCGAGACTGCAGGACGTCCACCAGCGCTCTCGCGCACCCTGGTGATAATCGAGCGCCCCCGCGCGCGCAAGCCCGACCGCGCGGCTGGCGCGATCCGGACGCTCGCTGGCGCGCCCCGCCGCGCTCAGATCTTCTTGTTGCGGCGCTGCTGGAACGAGTACGGGCGGTGGACCGGCGCCTTCTTGTCGCCGTCGCCCTCTTCCTCGCTGATCGGCGTGCCCATCGGGCCCTCGGCGCCCTCGCGGAACTTGATGTGGTCGAGCGGGTTCTCGCCGACCAGCACCTGGGTCTGCTTGTCGATGAGATCGCCGAGGCCGTCGAGCTTGTCGATGTCGTCGAGGATGTCGTCGATCGAGGCGTAGCGCTCGCTGCGCGAGTCGCGGGTCATGCGATCGAAGATGTCGTCGATGCCCTTGGGCAGGTGGCTGTTGATCTGCGACGGCATCGGCGAGCGGCGGCCCGGCAGCTTCCGGGTCAACAGCTCGTAGAAGATGATGCCGAGCGCGTAGATGTCGGCCTGCGGGCCGGCGCTCATCGGGTCGGTGTACAGCTCCGGCGCCATGTACGCGACGTTGCCCATGCCGACGTAGACCTGGCGGATGACCGCGTGGTCGCGCTCGACGATGCGCTGGAAGCCGAAGTCCGAGACCTTGACGTTGCCGTAGCCGTCGATGAGCAACTGCTCGGGCTTGAGGCCGCGGTGGAACACGCGCTGGGCGTGGGCCGCGCGCAGCGCGTGCAGCGTCTGCAGCAGGTACTTGAAGACCAGCTCGACCGGGATGTCCTCGGCGTCGCTGATGAGCCGCCGCGCCGAGCCATTGGGCGCGAGCTCGGTCACCACGTACGGGAACTCGCGGTCGAGGTTCACGTCGTGGATCGGCAGGATGTTGGGGTGCGCGAGCTGCGCGCACGCGCGGATCACATCCGTGAAGCGCCGCGTGATCTCGCCGCGCTGGTCCTCGCTGAAGAACCCGAACAGCTCGCGGATCTCCTTGAGCGAGACCTCGCGGTTGAGCGGCACCTGGCGCGCGCGATAGACGGTGCCGATGCCGCCCGAGCCCATCGACGCCAGCTTCTCGTAGCGGCTGTCGACGATCTCGGCGGAGGTGTGGATCTCGCCGCGGACGACGGCTGACGCCTGGCCACCGGAGTGCTGCACTTTTGCGATCGCCTCCTTGCGCTGCGCCGATGCCGAGGGCCCCGAGGTCTCGCGGCCGAGGGCCGCGGCGATCGCGCCCGAGTTGGTGCCGAGGCCGGGCGCGCCCGGCGCGGGGCCGACCTGCGAGCGGGTCTGGCGGAGCTTCTTGAAGTGCGCGACCGCGCGCTCGGTGAACTCGGCGAGGTCGGCGCCGTTGACCACCTGCTCGCCGTCGGGCGTGACCTCGAGCGAGCCGCCATTCTGGCGCAGGTATCCGGACTTCTCGAGGAAGCCGATGTACTCGGCGAACGGGATCGACACCGCGCCCTCGCACACCCGACGGATGTCGTCGTAGCGATTCTGGCGGCCGTAGCGGGCCTCCGCCATGACGTTGGCGAGGATGAAGCGAGCCTCTTCACAGAGGACTTCCTTCGTGACCTTGGCTCGACCTTCCATCAGCGCGATTGTAGGCGTCGGCGCGCGCGGGGGTCAAACGACCGGGGCCACCGTCTCGACGCAGATCGACGAACCGCTACGGCGCCGTCCAGGGCGGCGGCCCCTCGGCGACCAGCCGCGCGACCAGCGGCGCGTCGGCGGGCAGGATGTCGAAGCCGCCGAGCTCCTCGGGCCGGCACCAGCGCAGGTCGGCGACCTCGACGGCGCGCGGCTCGTCGACGACGACCTTGCAGCGGTAGACCAGCATGAGCACGTCGTACTCGGGGTAGGCGTGGAACATGACGTCCCAGACCCGCCCGATCGCGATCGCCGCGCCCAGCTCCTCGCGCAGCTCGCGGGCGAGCGCCACCTCGGGCGACTCGCCGGCCTCGATCTTGCCGCCCGGGAACTCCCACTGCAGCGGCAGCGCCTGATCGGCCTTGCGCTGGGTGATGAGCACGCGGCCGTCGTCGGTGGCGATGAGGCCGGCGACCACGAGCTTGCGCGCGCGGGTCACGGCACCAGCCCCTCGTAGGCGACGAGCTCGAGCGTGGTCTCGAGCGCGCCGTTGGCGGTGACGGTCATCTTGATCGGCGGGCCCGGCATCGCGACCGCGAAGTCCGAGGTCGTCACGCGCGTGACGCCGCCGTCGGTCGCGGTGACGACGTACTCCTTGCACGGGAACGTGCCCGCCGGGACGGTGATCTCGGCGTCGCGGATCACGGTCGCGGCCGCGGGCGAGTCGGCGTGGTGCGCGAGATCGGCCCAGGCCGCGACATCGTCGCTGGTCGTCCCCGCCCCGCCGCCATCGGGGGTCTCGGTCGTGCGGATGGTGGCGTTGACGGCGTCGGCCGCGATGAACCGATACTCGATCGTCATGCCCGCGCTGCCGGTGGTCACGTGGTAGCGCATCACCCGCCCGACCGGCGAGCCCTGGCGCAGCTCGTCGGCGGTGAACGGCGCGGGCGCGAGCTCCGCGGTGACGACGCCCGGCGGCGGTGTCGTCGGCGGCGGCGTGGGCGCGGCCTTCGGATGACACGCGGCTAGCGCGAGGAGGAAGGCGCTAGCGGACAAGCGCGTCGAGCGCGACGTCGACGAACGGCGTGGTGCAGGGAGACCCATCTGCATAGAGATAGTGCGCCACGGCGCCCGGCACCAGCCCCGCGATCGTCGACGATCGCGTGCCGTACATCGGGGTGTGGATGCAGATCTGCTGGAGCGAGGCCAGGAACTCGTGGCCGTAGGGCGCGCACGGCGGCGGCAGCGGGATGCGATCGTCAGGCGGCCGCGCGTGATCGCCGAGCAGGCGCCCGAGCGCCGCGGCGAGCGCGGGCCACGGTTGGTCGCTCGCAGGCCACGACGCCGCGAGGTGCTCGGCGCGCGGGAACTCGGGCGACTCGAGGCGATCGTTGGCGAGCACGTGCAGCCCCGGTCCGAGCGCGACCACCTCGACCGTGCCGCGCGGGCCGTCGTCGGGCCGCAAGTACGCGACCCAGATCGCCTCCGCGCTGCCGAAGATCAGGTTGCCGGCGTTGTACGCCGCCGCGTCGATCGCCGCGGCGATGCGCGGCATCTCGCGCGCCTCGCCCGCGAGCAGCGCCAGCGGCAATTCGCCGCGCGTGCGGCGCACGGGATCGCGCCCGCCGAACGAGCGCTGGTTGGTGACCGCGGCGAACGCGCCGTCGGTGCGCAGCGCGAGCCACGTGCCGCCCGAGGTCAGATCGCGGCCGCCCACGATGCCGGGCGCGAGCGCGACCGGTGGCGTCGCGGGGCGCGCGTAGAACTCGTCGCGGTTGGCCGCGAGGATCACCGGCAGCGCGGGGCTCATCCGATACGCGATCGCGACCGTACACACCCCGGTTTTGTAGCGCGTAACGGGGCGTCGGACCTTGCCTTGCCGCAATACGGCCCCTACAGTGCCCCCCGTGAAGCTCTACCCAGGCAAGGTCGATGCCATCGCAGGCGAGATCATCTCGAAGCTCAGCGCCGATGGCGACCTCGAAGTCTCGAGCGCCCACGAGGCGCAGCTCGATGCGGCCTCGGTCCTGAAGGAGTACATCCGCGTCGACAAGGAGCTGACCGAGCGCGCCAAGGACGTGCTCGAGATCCGCGGCCTGTCGGCCTCGCAGCTCGGCCGCACCAAGCGCCAGCTCGCCGATCAGCGCGAGTTCGGCCTCGGCGAGGACGGCGTGGTCTGGATCTGCAACCAGCTGGTCGAGACCTTCATGCAGTCGAAGCACGTCGACGAGGTCTACGCCGACGACGTCACGCTGCGCCGGAAGATCAAGGAGATCGTCCGCAAGCACATGGCGGTCGACGACGAGCTCGACGCCGAGGTCCGGAACCGGCTCAAGAACCTCCAGGAGGGCACCAGCGCCTGGGAGGTCGAGTACGCAAAGGTGATGGATCAGATCAAGACCAAGCACGGCATCAAGGGCGAGTAGCCCGCCGCCCGTGCGCGTGAAGCCTGTCCTCGCGAGAGGGCAGGCTTTTTTCGTTCCGGACGCGCGCCCCATCACCATTTTCGTGAGCGCTGGTCACCCGGTCCGACTTGCGCCACGCTTGTCGTATGGCCCGTTCGCCCGCGCGGCGTTGCGAGCCGTGCGACCGCGATCCGGTCGCGCGCTGCCAGCGGTGTGAGGCGCCGTGCTGTGCGCGCCACGCGCCACCGCCCGGCATGCGCTGCGCGGCCTGCGAGCGCGAGTGGCGCGAGGGCGCGCGCAGCCGCAACGCGGTGAAGAGCATGTTCGCGCCCGCGATCACGATCCTCGCCGGCGGCGCGGTGTTCGGCGCGCTCTTGCCGCTGGTCATGGGCTCGTTCGTCGGCGCGTGCGCGGTGGCGGCGTTGACCACCGCCGCCGGCGTCAGCGCGGGCGTCGGCACCGCGCGGCTGGTCGACGGCGCGGCGCGCACGCAGTTCCGCCGCGAGAAGGCGCGCGCCCTGCCCGAAGCGCGCGCGCGGATCGTGCACCACCGGGCGCTGCCGCCCGGGCGCCCGGGCTGATCGCGGCGCTACGCCAGGCCGAGCGCGGCGGCGATCTCGCCGTCGATCATCGCGGCCAGGCGATCGAGCAGCGCAAGGCCTTCGGCGGCGGTCGCGGCCGCGGGATCGCCGCTGTAGGCGCGATCCATGCCCATCGCCGCGAACGTGTCGATGCCGGCCCCGAGCTTCTCCGACAGGCTGATCGGCACCGGCGGCAGCGCGGCGCGCGCGGCGTCGTCGACGAGCGCGCCATCGACGGCGAGGACGATCGAGGTCTCGTACTGGCCGGCGTGGCAGGCGCCGCTCTTGAACTCCGGCGACAGCGTGCGCGCCCAGCGGCGGGTCAGCGGGCACGCGACCGAAGCACCCTTCCCCAGGTCGGCGATCGCCGCGCGGACCGCGGCGTCGTGGGCCGGCTCGAGGTGGTTGTTGACCAGGCAGACGTGGGCGCAGCCGGCGACGCGCAGGCCCTCGATCACCGCGCGCAGGTACGCGGTCAGCACCGCGGGCGGCACGCTGACCGCGCCCGCGAAGCCGGTCGCGCAGTCGGTCACGCCGTACGGCACCGGCGGCGCGATCACCACGGCCAGCCCGCGCGCCTCGAGAAGCGCGGTCGCGCGCGCACAGGCGCCGCGCGAGATCACGACATCGGTGAGCAACGACAGGTGCGGGCCGTGGGGCTCGACCGAGCCGACCGGCACCAGCGCGACCACCGGGCGCCCCGCAGCGCAGAGCGCCGCGAAGGTCGCGGTCGTGTGATGCGCGAGGTCGTGCGAGCCGCGCGGGTCGATCACGGCGCCGCCATCCGCGCCAGCGCCTGCTTGTCGACCTTGCCGCGATCGTTCTTGGGCAGCTCGTCGACGAACACCACCCAGCGCGGGTACTTGTACTTCGACAGCCGCGCCTTCACGTGATCCTGCAGCTCGGTCGCGAGCGCGTGGCCGCCATCGGCGATCCGGTCGCGCGCGTCGGGCCGCACCACCACGAACGCCTTGGGCTTCTGCAGGCCGGCATCGTCGGCGCCGATCACCGCGACCGCGCTGACCGCGGGATGCGACCCGAGGCAGTCCTCGACCTCGATCGGCGCGACGAACACGCCGCCGACCTTGAACAGATCATCGGCGCGGCCCGCGAAGTAGAGGTAGCCGTTCGCATCCAGGCGGAACAGATCGCCGGTGCGGCACCAGTGGCCGTGGAAGGTCTTCCAGCTGCGCTCGCGATCCTGGTGATAGCCCTGCGCCACCGAGTCGCCGCGCACCCAGAGCACGCCGATCTCGCCGACCGGCACCGGCTCGGCGCCCGCCCCGGTCGCGTCCTCGGGCAGGATGCGCAGCTCGTATCCCTCGACCGCGCGGCCGAGCGAGCCACCGACGACATCACCGGGTCGGTTCGAGCAGTAGATGTGGAACATCTCGGCCGAGCCGATGCCGTCGTAGACCGCGCCGCCGAAGCGCGCGAGGAACCGCTCGTACAGGCTCGGCGGCAGCGCCTCGCCCGCCGACAGGTGGAAGCGCACGCACGACAGATCGAGCCCGGGTAGGCCGCGGGCGCGCCGTTCGTCGTCGAAGTCGAGCAGCTTGCCGAGCATCGTCGGCACGTTGGTGACGATCGTCGGCCGGTAGCGCGCGATCGCCGCCGCGAGGCTCTCGGCGGTCGGGCGCTCGCTGAAGAGGCCAACCGTGGCGCCGACCGCGAACGGGAACCACAGGTTGGTGCCGGTGGCGTAGCCGAAGAACAGGCGCGGCACGCTGACCGTCACGTCGCCCTTGCGGTAGCCCATCGTGCGCTTCGCGTAGACCTCGGTGTTGAACGCGAAGTCGCGGTGGCAATGCATCGCGGCCTTGGGCCGCCCGGTCGAGCCCGAGGTGAACAGCCAGATCGCCGGATCGTCGCGGTGGGTGCGGGGCAGCGGCAGGTTGAAGCCGCGGCCGAGCACGACCGCGCGACACAGCGCGAGCACCTTGATCGGCAAGGTGGCCAGCTCGCCCGGCGGCGCGACATCCTCCTCGGGATCGTCGCCGGTCGCGGCGTCGGGCACGAGCAGGATCGCGCGCAGGTTCGGGAACTCGTGCAGGTGGGGCGCGAGCGATCGCGCGACCTCGGGCGTGGTGATCAAGATCCGCGCGCGGATGTAGCCGAGCACGTACGCGAGATCGGCGGCGGGCGCCTGCGGGTTGCCCATCGCCAGCACGCCGCCGGCGGCGAGCGTCGCGAAGATGCCCCACGCGAACGGCGGGACATCGGGCAGCACGATGTACACGCGCTGCTCGGGCGCGAGGCCGAGCGAGATCATCGCGCGCGCGAGCGCGGTCGAGCGGTCCGCGACCTCGGCGTAGCTCCACTGGCGGTCGCCAAAGCGGATCGCCGGCGTGTCGCCGAGGCCCTCGTCGAGGCGATCGAACAGGAAGTAGCGCGCGAGGTTGAAGTCGTCGGGAAACCGGACGTCGGTCATCGGTGCCTCACGGTGCGACGCTCACGCCGGCCGGGCGACCGCGCGCCCGATCAGCGTGCGCTGGATCTCGCTGGTGCCCTCGTAGATGCGGAGCGGGCGGATCGCGCGATAGAGGTGCTCGACCACGGCGCCGGCCATCACGCCGCGCCCGCCGAGGAGCTGGACCGCGCGATCGATCACGCGCTGCGCGGCCTCGGTCGCGCCCAGCTTGGCGATCGAGACCTCGGTGCGCGCGGCCTGGCCGTGATCCTTGTGGTACGCGGCGCGGAGCACCAGCAGGCGCGCGGCATCGAGGTCCACGATCATGTCGGCGAGGTGGGCCTGCACCAGCTGCTGCTCGGCGAGCGCCGCGCCGAACTGCACGCGCGTGGACACGTGGGCGATCGCCTCGGCCAGCGCGCGCCGGGCCATGCCGACCGCGGCGGCGCCGACGGTCACGCGGAACGTATCGAGGGTCGCGAGCGCGAGCCCGAGCCCGTGGCTCTTGCTCTCGACGATCGCCTCGCGCCCGACGCGACAGCCGCGCAACGCGAGCCGGCCGATCGGGTGTGGCGCGGTCGCGGTCAGCGGAACGACGGTCGCGCCGCGTGCGTCGAGCGGCACGATCACCGCGCGGGTGCCGGCCTTGTCGCCGGGCGTCAGCGTGGCGAACACGACCGCGTGGGTCGCGACGCCCAGGTTCGAGATGAACAGCTTGTCGCCGTCGAGGATCCAGCCGTCGCCATCGGCGGTGAGCCGGGTCGACATCGCCATGACGTCGGAGCCGGCCTCGGGCTCGGTCAGCGCGAACGCGAGCACGACCTCGCCCCGCCCCGCCCGCGCCGCGAGCGCGCGCGCGGTCTCGCCGCCGTGCAGGAGCGGATGCGCGCCCAGGCCCTGGACCGCGAAGATCGAATCCGCGCGCGCCGAGACCCAGCCCAGCGCCTCGCGGATCACGCACAGCCCGCGCACGTCGTGGGCACCGTCGGGCGCGATGTGCGCGAACAGCCCGCTGGTCGCGAGCGCGACCACCGCGGCGCGATCGCGCGCGGCCTCGTCGCCGGCCACGTCCTCGCACGCCGCGATGCGCGGCGCGACCGCCCGCACGTGGGCCGCGAGCGCGTGGTGGCGCTCGTCGAAGAACATCGGCAGATCGTCCGTGGACAGGCCGATCGCGCCGCCGGCCGCGCCGATGGCCGTGACCGTGCCCACGCCCGCGCTCACTCGGGGGCCCCGAGGAAGTGCGGCGCGCGCTTCGCCTTGAAGGCCGCGTGGGCCTCGGCGAAGTCGCCGTGCTGCATGCACAGCGCCTGGGCCTGGGCCTCGGCCTCGATCGCCTGATCGAGCGGCATCCGCGCCTCGGCCTCGATCATCTGCTTGGTCATCGCGTGCGCGAACGCCGGGCCCGCCGCGAGGCGCGCCGCCCAGTCCTGGGCCAGCGCGACGCAGCTGTCGACGTCGTGGGTGACGCGGTTGACCAGGCCGATGCGGTGCGCGTGCGCCGCGTCGATCGCATCGCCGAAGAACAAGAGCTCGGTGGCGTAGCCCAGGCCGATGATCCGCGGCAGGAGGTACGTGATGCCCATGTCGGCGCCGGACAGCCCGACCTTGGGGAAGATGAAGCCGAAGGTCGCGTGCTCGGCGGCGATCCGGAAGTCGCAGGCGCACGCGATCACCGCGCCGGCGCCGACCGCGACCCCGTTGACCGCGGCGATGACCGGTCGGCGGCAGCTGCGGATCGCGGCGATCAGCCGCCCGGTCGCGCGCGTGAACGCGAGCAGGGCCGGCGTGTCGCGCCCGAGCAGCTGCTTGATGATGTCGTCCTGGTCGCCGCCGGAGCAGAAGCCGCGGCCGCGGCCGGTGATCACGATCGCGCGGACCGCGTCGTGGTGATCGAGCGCCTCGAAGGTCTCGGCGAGCTCGCGGTAGACCTCGAACGTCAGCGCGTTCAGGCGATCCGGGCGATCGAGGGTGATCGTGGCGACGCCGCGCGCGAGCGCGAACGCGAAGGTGGACGGCGTGGGCAACGCGGACATGCGGACCTCCTGCGCGAGTGGGGAGTGATCAGGCCAGGTGGGCGATCGCCTGGATCTCGACGACCGCACCGCGCTCGTAGAGATCGGCGACGCCGACCAGGGCCATCGTCGGGAAGTGCTTGCCGAAGCGCTCGCGCCACACGGCGCCGAGGCCGCCGGGCGAGTTGCGGTAGCCCTCCATGTCGGTGACGTAGACGGTCATCGACGCGATGTCGGTGGCGGCGCCGCCGGCGGCGCCGACCACGGCGAGCACGTTGTCGAGGGCGATCGCGAACTGCTCGACCAGGCTCTCCCCGAGGTTGCCCTCGGTGTCGACGCCGATCTGGCCGGCGACGTGGAGGGTGCGGCCGGTGCCGATGACGCCGTTGGCGTAGCCCTTGGGCCGAGGCCAGCCGGGAACCGCGACCACGCTGATGTTCGATCCGCTCATTTCAGCACCTGTCCTCCATCGATCACGATGGTCTGGCCGTGGATCCCGCGCGCCTGGTGGTCGCACAGCATCGCGACGGTGTGGGCGACTTCCTCGGGCTCGATCAACCGGCGCTGCGGCGTCATCGCCGCGAGCGCCGCCTTGGCGTCGTCCTCGCTGCGCGCGGTCTTGGCCGCGATCCGCGCCGCGGCCTCGTCCACCATGCGGGTCGCGACCCAGCCCGGGCACACCGCGTTGATCGTGACGCCGGTGCGCGCGAGATCGATCGCGAGCGCGCGGGTCGCGCCGACCAGCGCGTGCTTCGACGCGCAGTAGGCCGCCGTGTAGCCGTAGCCCGACACGCCCGCGTTCGACGAGATGTTGACGATGCGGCCCCAGCCCGCGGCGACCATCGCCGGCGTGAACGCGCGGGTCAGGCGGAACGGCGCGGTCGCGTTGAGCTCCATGATCCGGTCCCACATCGCGTCGTCGGTGCGCTCGAGCGAGGCGCTCTCGGCGATGCCGGCGTTGTTGACCAGGATGTCGACCCGGGCGATCGCGCGGACCTGCTCGACCAGCGCGTCGCCGCCAGCCCGACTCGCGAGATCCGCGATCACCGCGGTCGCGCCGATCGCCGCCGCGGTCGCGTCGAGCTCGGCGGCGGTGCGGCCGGTGATGATCACCCGCGCGCCCGCCTCGGCCAGCCGCACGGCGATCGCCCGGCCGATGCCGCGGCCACCGCCCGTCACCAGCGCGACTCGCCCCGAGAGCTGCATGCCGTCGGAGTATCGCGAAGTCCGGGCCGCGCGAAACCAGCCGCGCCGACATTCGCTGGCAGCGCGGCTGCACAATACGACCGCCTGGGGCGGTCGGCGATCTCACCGATCGGCGGCGAACGTCGGCGAGCTCGGCCCCGCCACGGCGGTCGCGCACGTGCCCGGCATCGCCGCGATCCAGTCGCGGATCAGCGCCACGCCCTCGGCGTGGACCTGGTTGCGCCCGAGCTCCGGCATCTTGATGTCGGCCTCGCTCGAGGACATGCGGAACCAGACGATCGACGCCTCCGGCATGCCCGGCACGATGTCGAAGTCGAGTCCGCCCGAGCCGCGGCCCGCCGCCGTCGGGCCCTTGCAGACCCCGAGGGTCTCGGTGCTCGGCGAGAGCGTCGAGAAGTCCACGCCGCTGGTCCGCGCCGCGCCGCGCGGGTTGTGGCAGTGCGAGCAGTTGATGTCGAGATAGCCGCGGGCGCGCTCCTCGAGCGTGCCCGTCGACGGATCGTCGAACACCGGGGTCTTCGGCCAGGTCGCGGCCGCCGGCGCGCCGGTCAGCTTGCCGGCGTCGATCATCGCCTGCAGCTGGTTGGGACCGCCGCCGGGCTGCGCACGATTCAGGTGGCGCGCCTTCGGGCCGAGCGGCCCGACGACGTCGTCGTGCTCGGCGTGGCAGTTCTTGCACTGGTTCTTGTTGGGCACGACGTACGCGTTGGTGCGGGTCGCGCCGTCGTCGTGGATCCACGTGACCGGGAACAGCGCCCCGGCGATCGCCACCGTCGCCTCGGCGCCGTCGGCGTCATAGACGTACGACACGCCATCCCAGCCGGTGGCGCGATGCAGGAGGATGCGGGTCTCGAGCAGCTGCTCGCCGGCCGCCGGATCGCGGCGGTCGTGCTGCAGGCTGAACGTCTTCACGATCATCGCGCCGACCGGCAGATCGAGCGAGTCGACGTCCTGCCAGGTCGCGGTCACGCCATCCGGCAGGTAGAGCCAGCGCCGCTTGGTCGCGTAGTCGCTGAACAGCGGCGTGTTGAGGTCGTACGCGAACAGCGCCGGATCCGCGGTCTGCGTCGGCAGATCCTCGAACAGCCGGTACGACGACAGGTACTTGCACCACGGCCCGTCGAGCGCGATGCCCGGCCCGGCGCCCGCCGGCGGCGTGCAGACCTCGTCGGTGTGGCCGCCATCGCCACCGCCGCACCCGGCGAGCGCGAGCGCGAGGCCAAGCGCCCACGTCCCCGCCCTGCGCGAACGCGCCATCGCCCTCAGGCTCCCGGCACCACGACCGCCGCCACCGCCGGCAGCGTGCAGTCGTGTCCGCTCATGTCGAACGAGGCCTTGTAGGCGTCGCCGTTCGGGAACGCGAGGTTGCCCCAGTCGGCGTCGCCGTTGTTCTTCATGCAGATGTTGAACTCGGGCTTGAGCGAGGTCGGGTCACCCGAGACCGCCTTGGCCGGGTTGACGATGCCGTCCCAGATCACGTCGGGCACGACCACCGGGGTCAGGACCTCGCCGACCGTCAGCAGGATCAGGCCACCCAGCGGCCCCGTCGGGTGCTCGTGGGTGCCCGACATCGTGTTGTCGTGGATGTTGATCGTGTCCGGATCGGTGACGTACGCGGCGTCGTTCGGCGCGCCGATGATCTGGTAGCTCGCGATGCCGATGCTCATCGTGTCGTGCGTGGCGATCGTGTTGCCGTAGATCTCCACGTTGTGGGCGGCGAGCAGCACCATGCCGCTGCCGGTCGGCACGCTGGCGACGATGTTGCCCGACGGCGCGAAGTTCTCGGTGTTGTTGTCGACGATCATGTTGTCGAAGACGCGGGTCTCGGCCGCGTTCTTGATCTGCAACCCGGGCAGGTTGAACACCAGGATGCCGCCGGTGTTGTGGGTCGCGGTGTTGCCGTAGACGTCGGCGCGGTTGGTGTTCTCGATCTCGATGCCGGCGACGTTGTACTGGACGTCGTTGTTGCGGACGATCACGTCCTCTGACTGGCCGACGTAGAGGCCCGAGTCCGAGGCGCCCTTGACGATGCTGTTCTCGACGAGGACGTGCTTGCACTGCACCGGGTAGATGCCGTACGCGCCGTTGGTGCTCTTGGGACCGGCGGTCCACTCGGTGCGCACGCGGCGCACGACCACGCCGTCGACGCCGACCATCTTGAGCTGATCGCCCTTGGCGTTCTCGAACGCGATGTCGTGGATCGTGAAGTGGTTGGCGCCCTCGACGAGGAGGCCCTGCGCGCCGTCGACCTGGCCCGCGAACGAGAGGATCGTCTGGTTCATCCCCGCGCCCTGGATCGTCACGTCGCTGACCGAGAGCGACAGCGCGCGGTCGAGCTCGTAGGTCCCGGCGGCGAACGCGATGGTCGAGTTCGGCGTGGCGGCGATCAGCGCCCCCTGGATGTCCTCGACCGTCGCGTCGGCCGCGATGGCGACACAGGTGCCGGTGACCCCGTCACACGGGTCGACGGTGACGACTCCGTTGTCCCCGCAAGCGGCGACGCCGATGAGCGCGAGCGCAGAAACCGAAACGATCTTCATGGCGAACTCCCCAGTCCAGACCGGGCGGAAAACCCGGGCAATTGACCACCGAACTTGCCTCGCCGGAGGTCGAAGGTCAACGGTGTGGTCTGGCCAGAGGATTTCGGTGGGGTGTCCGACCGGTGTCGCGCCCGTGAGATTCCTGCTGGGATCGAACCTGCGTCGCTGGTACCAGAGGACATGGCCGACCGCATCCATCCTCGTGCCGCGCTCTTCGGCGGCGAGCGTCCCTTCCCGATCATCCCCTCGTGTGAGCACTTCGCCGGGTCCGAGAAGCTCATCGGCAAGGCGTTCGAGCTGCAGGCCACGCTGGGGCCGATCTTCGACATCACGATGGACTGCGAGGACGGCGCCCCCGCCGGTCGCGAGCGGGCCCACGCCGAGATGGTCGTCGAGATGCAGAAGTCGGCGGCCAACCGCCACCGCGCCGCCGGCGTGCGCATCCACGATCCGGCGCACCCGGCGTGGCGCCAGGACGTCGACATCGTCGTGCGCGGCGCGGGCGATCGCATCGCCTACATCACGATCCCCAAGCCGACCGCGGTCGCGCAGGTGCGCGAGGTCATCGGCTACATCCAGGAGGTCGCGAAGGCCGCCGACATCACGCGCGAGATCCCGATCCACGTGCTGGTCGAGACCCACGGCGCGCTCAAGGACGCCTTCGCGATCGCCGCCCTGCCCTGGATGCAGGTCCTCGACTTCGGCCTGATGGACTTCGTCAGCGGCCACCATGGCGCGATCCCGTCGTCGGCGATGAAGTCGCCCGGGCAGTTCGAGCACAAGCTGGTCGCGCGCGCCAAGGCCGAGGTCGTCGCCGCCGCGCTCGCCGCCGGCGTCGTGCCGGCGCACAACGTCACGCTCGATCTGAAGAACGAGGCCCAGACCTCCGCCGACGCTCGCCGCGCGCGCGAGGAGTTCGGCTTCCTGCGCATGTGGTCGATCTACCCGGCGCAGATCAAGCCGATCGTCGCCGCGATGGCGCCCGACTTCTCCGAGGTCACGCGCGCGTGCGAGATCCTGCTCGCCGCCGAGGCCGCGTCCTGGGGCCCGATCCAGCACGCCGGCGATCTCCACGATCGCGCGACGTACCGGTACTTCTGGGAGCTCGTCCAGCGCGCGAAGGTCACCGGCGCGGCGCTGCCGGCGGAGACGTCGCACTGGTTCTAGAGGATCCGCCCAGCACCGAGATCGGCTACGCCGAGGTGCAGGGCGCCTCGATCGTGCGGCGGAACCCCCTGCGGCACCGCTCGGACCCGCCGGTCACTTTCCGAACTTCAGCGCCGCGACCGACTGCTGGTTGATGAGGTAGGCGATGAACTTCGCCGCCGACATCGCGCTCTGCTTGCGAATCGCGATGTCCGCGCGGTCTTCCATCGATCCGGCCGCGGCGATCAGCGCATCCTGGCCCGTCGAGTTCTCCGGCACGAAGACCTCGCCGCCGGGGGTGATCTCGAACCGCCCCTTGCCGCCGCCGTTCTCGACGGTGACGCGCAGCGTGGCGCCGAGGTCGCCGATCGTCGCCTTGCCGTTCTGCTGGACCACGCCCTCGGTCTCGCTGCCGACGCCGCGCCAGTTGGAGCCCGTGATCGTGATCCCCGCGCCCCGCTCGTGCCTGCACTCGATCTCGATCGCGCCCTTCTCGGGGTCCTGGCCGGCGACGTCATCGGCCCATGCGCCTGCGGTCGCGTGGCTCCCCGCGGTGGCGCGGGCCCAGGCCCCGGCCGCCTGGGCGGCCTGGAGATCGGGGGCGACATCGGCGCGCGCCTCGACCGAGGTGGCCAGGCTGATGAGTGACTCGGGGCCCTTGGGGATGTGGCTGAGCTCGGCGGTGTGATCGGCGAGCCCGTCCATGGCCCCCTTCTCGACGGCGCTGATCGCGAGCGCCTGCGACTCGAGGAAGTTGTCCACCGCGTCGGTCTCCTTCCTGCCCTCGAAGTGCTCCTTGGCCTTCTCCTTGCCGATGTCGACCGCCTTCTCCTTCACGAAGTCGGCGATCTTCTCGATCACCTTCTTGGCCAGCTTCGACTCGGCGAACTCCACCACGCCCGCGGCCACCGGGCCGAGCAAGGCGCCGATCACGCCACCGACCACGCCGGCTGCGAGGTCGCCGAGCAGCGACTTCTTGGGGGCGGAGTCCTTCTTGAGGGCCGCGCCGACGCGGGTCAACCCATCCCGCTGGTTCTGGAACACCTGGCGGTACGCGGCCTGCACCTTCGTGTTGGCGAGGATGAGCGTCAGTACCGCGTCGGCCGCGGCATCGGCCTTCGCGTCGCCCTTCGCGTCGCCCTTCGCATCGCCCTTCGCGTGGGGGTCGACGTCGCGCTGGACCGCGGTGCTGCCACTGCCGGTCGCGCCGAGCAGGTCGGCCGCGCTTTCGCCCGCCACCACCCGCGCCGCGACCGCGTCGGCGTGTCGCTCGTACGGATCGCCGACCTGCCCGACCGCCGCCGATAGCTGGACGCCCGCGCGCTGCTGCACGACGTGCGCGGCCTCGTGGGCCGCGAGGAACAGGCTCGGCGGGGCGGCGAACGCCACGTCGTTGCCAGTGGCGTAGCCGTGCGCGCCGAGCGCCGCGCTGGCCTCGCTCGCGGCCCCGCCGACGTGGGCGCGAACGCCGGACACGTCGTGCTCGCCGAAGGATCGCTGGATCGCGGCGAGGTGTGGCAGCGCCCCGCCGCTGCCCGCGACGCCGCGTGCGGCGACCGTGCGGATCCCGTCGTCATCGAGCCCGCTGACGCCATCGGCCTGGCGCTGGATCGGGGCGACCGGCGTGTCGATGAAGCCCATCGCCTCCGCCATGCCGAGGTCCTGCTCCTGGTGGCGCTGGACCAGCGCCACGGCGTCGACCGGTGGCGACGCCGCCGAGCCTGGCGCGGGCGTGCTGCGCGTCATGCGTTGGGTCAGGCTCGTCCGCCCGGGCGCGATCTCGCGCTCGCGCTCCGGGGCCAACGATCCATGGTGCGGCAGCAAGGCGTGAGGCATCGCCACCATCACTGCAGCTCATGGGCCACGATCTGCCGTCCCGTTGTCGGCACGTTGCAGCGCGACCTGGACCAGCTGCCTGGACCAGCCCCTGTTCCCCCTGGACCACGGGTCCACCCCTCGCCTGGCTCAGCCCCGCTCGTGGCCGTGCTTCCAGGTCTCGATCAACAGGTCGATGAGCTGACCGCGGACCACGGCGAGATACGCGATCGCGACGACCGCGATCGCCGCGGCTACCGCGACCGCCGCGGCGCGGCCGAAGCCGACCGGGCCGCGCGCGCGGGCGATCGTGAGCGACGCGCCCGCGAGCCACGCCACCGCGAGCCCGCCGCCGGCGATGAACGAGACCGCGATGCCGACCATGGCGTCGTCGCGCCAGGCGATGCCGACGAGGATCACCGCGAACGGCAGCGCGACCCAGAGCTCGATGGGCGGGCGCGCGAGGCCGCGGAGGGCGCGGCGCCAGCTGCCCGCGTCGCGGCGCGCGACCGCGATCGCGCCGAGCGCGGCGAGGATCAGCGCGGCCCACGCGAAGAGGCTCTTGCGGCGACGCCCGCGGGTGGCGTCGAGATCGGTCATCGCCTGATCGAGGGTGCCGTCCTGCTCGGCGCTGGCGCCGCGCAGCGCGAGGTAGGCGGCCTCGGCGTCGTCGGTCTCGCCGAGCGCGGCCTGCGCGTCGGCGGAGGCCTTGCGCGCGCGCCAGGCGTCACGCGGGTCGCGCGCGACCGGCGCGGCCTCGTCGAACCAGGGCTTCGCGCGCGCGGGCTCGCCGAGGCGCAGCCAGGTGTCGCCGAGCCAGATGCGCGCGTCGTAGCCCTCGGGATAGTCGGGGTGCGCGCGGACCAGCGCGGCCATCGCGTCGAGCTGCGGCCGCGGATCGGCCTTGCCAGCGGCGGCGCGCAGGATGGCGTCGTGCTCGGCGGCGACCTGGGCCCACGCGCCGTCCTTGCCGATCGCGCGCTCGAGCTCGTCGATCCGGGCCTGGGCGCGCCGGGCCTGGCGGCTATCGGGGTAGACCGCGACGATCCGGCGGTAGAGGCCGATCGCGCGCGGCAGCTGGCCCGCGGTCTCGGCCCCGCGCGCGGCCTCGGCGAGCGCATCGTCGGCCCAGGGTGAGGTCGGCGCGGCGTCGGCGATGCCGACGAGATCGTCGATCGCCGCCAGCTCGCCGGCGGCCAGGCGACGGAGCGCGCGGTCGAACGCGTCGCTCTGCGCATCGGCCCGCGCGGGCGCCGACGAGAACGCGATCATCGCGAGCACGATCAGCACCGCCCCGCACCGCGCGCGATCGATCGTCATGGCGGAGCCTTGGTCATCGTGAAGGAGTCGAGCAGCGTGCCGTCGGCGCGGATCGCCTCGGCCACCAGCCGATCGCGCCGCACGCGCAGGATCATGCCACCGTGCGTGGTCTCGCTGTACGCCGTCCAGAAGTTGCGGGCGACATCGTAGAGCGGCGCGCCGGCGCCTCCGAACACGACGTAGGTCGTGCCATCGGCGGCCCCCGGCTGCGGGAGCAGGCTGCGCATCGGGCGAGTGCGCTCGTAGGCGTGGTCGTGGCCGTTGAGCACGAGATCGACGCGGGCCGCGTCGTAGAGCGAGCCCCACGCCGCGCGCAGCATCGGCGTCGAGCCGTGGACCGTTGACGCCGACCAGATCGCGCGGTGGTGCATGACGATCTTCCAGCGCGCGCCGGCGCTGGCCGCGAGGTCGCGCGCGAGGAACGCGCGGGTCGCGCCGCCCAGGGTCGTGAACGTGAATGGCGAGTCGTTGAGCACGGTCACGTGGGCGAAGCCGGCGTCGACCGCGAAGTTCTCCTCGTCGCCGGGCAGCGCCTGCTCGGCGTAGTAGCTGGGCGCGTTGAGCTCGTGGTTGCCGTGCGCGCTGATCATCGGCGCGCGCTCGACCAGCGGCCCGATCGCGTCGAAGAACCGATCCCAGTCGCCCTGCAGCGTGCCGAGCGAGACCGCGTCGCCGGTGAACAGCACGAGATCCGGCGCGTAGCCCGCGAGCTGGGTCGAGACCTGGCGCAGCACGTCCCAGCCGCCGCGGCTGTCGCCGAGCACCGCGATCACGACCTCGGCGTCGGGCTCGCGCGCGGGATCCGGCGCGGTCCGGAACGCGAACACCGGCGAGAACCGCTCGACGCCGTCGCCGCCGCGCGCCCCGACCTGGTAGCGGTACGAGGTGTCGGGCGCGAGCCCGCACAGCCGGGCCTCGTGCATGCGGATCGGCCGGCCACCGGTCGCCGACGGCACGAGGAAGGTCGCGCCGGTCGCGGTCTGATCGAGCGCGGCCTGGCCGTAGCGCACGGTGGTGCCGATCGTGGCGTCGTCGCCGGTGCGCCACGCGACCGCGATCGTCGTGCGCGGATCGTCGACCAGGCTGAGCCGCACCTGCCGCGGCGCGGGATCCGGCCCGAGGCCGCGCTCGCCCAGGACCGGCGCGCCGACGCCCTCGCGGGTCGTGATCGTGCCGCAGCTCGGCAGCGCGACCGCGCCGCCCGCCGCCGCGGGATCGCCCCCAGGCGCGGCCGCGGCGCAGCCACCGATCGCCAGCGCGATCGCCAGCCTGCACAGCCCGTCACGCATACGTACGCTCGACCGCCGCAGCGGTCGCGCTGCCTACCGCAGCGACTTCTTCTTGCTCTCGATCACGTCGGCGTAGCTGGTGCTCTCGACGACCTCGGCCAGCTCCGCGGTGTAGCGCTGCACGAGATCGATGCGGCCGCGATCGAGCGCGTCCTGGCGCGCGCCCCACAGCGTGATGAACGCGCGCTCGGCATTGATGAAGTACGCGACCACCGCGACCACCGCGCGGCCGATCGACGCGGTCACCGAGCGCGAGGTGTCGCTGAACGTGAAGCGCTTGCCCTCGGAGTTGAGGACGTCGATCGTCACGGTGCCCATCGCGTCGGCGCCGGCGGGCGCGGCCTTGGTGGCGGCGATGTCGGCGGAGACCTGGAAGCCGGCCAGCCGGATCGACTGCAGCGACTGGTACTCGATCGCGTAGCGACCGAGGAGCGCGGCGTAGATCGCGTCGACGACGCCGACGCCCTTGCCGACGACCTCGACCTGCTGGCCGCGCTCGAGGACCTTGGCGGTGGCGGTCGTCTGACCGTCGGGATCCTCGTCGACGACCAGGCGGACGAGGCCGAGCTCGAGGTAGTTGGCGCCGAGGACGCGCCGGATGAGTTCCTGATGCTCCTGGGGGGCGGTGGTCACGTCGGGAATGTAGCGTGCCGATCGCCGCGCCGCTCGTGCGTGGCGCACGCGCGGTCCGGAGCGCCGCGGCGCGTGTGACGATCTCGGCGCGGCCTCGCGGAAAGCCGTGCAACGACGGGAGATGCTTGAGCCGCCCGGCGGAATTCGGCATGGTCCCCGGGTGCGCCACCTGCTGATGCTCCACGATGCGCCTCCCGCGCTGGCCGCGCACGCCGCGCGCCTCGCCGCCTGCACCGCGTGCCCGGACATGATCGGTCCGCCGGTCAGCGGCGTGCCGATGATCTCGCCCGTGATGCTGATCGGCCAGGCGCCAGGCGACAAGGAAGGCCCCGCCGGCAAGCCGTTCGCGTGGACCGCGGGCAAGACGATGTTCAAGTGGTTCGCGTCGATCGGCCACGACGAGGACAGCGTGCGCGCGCGGATCTACATGGCCGCGGTCTGCCGCTGCTTCCCCGGCAAGAACCCCAAGGGCGGTGATCGCGTGCCCGCGCCCGACGAGATCGCGCGCTGCGGCCAGTTCCTCGCCACCGAGCTGGCGCTGGTCCGCCCGCGGCTGATCATCCCGGTCGGCAAGCTCGCGATCGCGCAGGTGCTGCCCGACGCCGACCAGCTCGTCGACAGCGTCGGCACGATCCACCGCGCGACCGTGCACGGCCACGCCGTCGACGTCGCGCCCCTGCCCCACCCGTCGGGCGCCTCGACCTGGCACCGGACCGAGCCGGGCAAGACGCTGCTCGACAAGGCGCTCGCGGCGATCGCGCGCCACCCGGCGTGGCGCGGCCTCGCGACCACCGGCGCGGCGGTGGCGCTGTGACCGCGCTGGGCCTGCGCGCCGCGGCGCTGCTCGCGCCGATGGTCGAGATCAAGACCCACCATCCCTCGGCCGGCGATCCCGGCGGCAACGAGCGCGCGCTGTGCGATCACCTCGCGCCGCTGCTCGACGCGCGCGGCGCCGACGAGATCGTCATCGCGGATGTCGCGCGCGGCCACGGCGGCCCGGGTGCGTACATCTGGGCGCGCTGGGGCACGCCGACCTGGATCCTGAACGTGCACATCGACACGGTCCCCGCGAACCGCGGCTGGACCCGCGATCCCTGGACCGCGACGATCGAGAACGAGACGCTCTGGGGCCTGGGCTCCGCCGACACCAAGGGCGCGATCGCGTGCGCGCTCGCGGCGATGGACGTCGCGCGGCCCACCGACATGGCCGTGCTGTTCTCCGGCGACGAGGAGCGCGGCACCGCCGCGATGCGCGCGTTCCTCGCCGGCGGTCGCGCCGCCGGGATCACCGCGGCGCTGGTCGCCGAGCCGACCTCGCGCCAGGCCGCGGTTCGCCACCGCGGTGTGCTCGCGTACACCGCGACCGTGCGCGGCGTCGGCGGCCACTCGTCGAAGGCCGATCACATGCCCAAGCCGATCGCGGCGCTGGCCCGGCTCGCGGTCGCGATCGACGAGCTCGCGAAGGCCGAGGTCGATCGCGGTCCCGACGGGATGCACGGCCTGTGCGTGAACGTCGCCGGCCTCGAGGGCGGCGTCGCGTTCAACGTCGTGCCCGAGGTCGCCACCCTCACCTTCTCGCTGCGCCCGTACCCCGGCTTCGATCGCGCGGCGTGGAACGCGCGGCTCGCAGCGCTGGTCGCCGAGGCCGAGCGCGCGGGTGGCATGGCGATCGCGCTCGATCTCGTCACCGATCACGCGCCGTTCGCGGCCCGCGATCCCGAGCGGCTCGCGACCTGGCTCGGCGGCCCGCCGGCGGTCACCGTCGACTTCTGGACCGAGGCCGCGCTGTGGGCCGAGGCCGGCATCGACGCGATCGTCTGCGGCCCCGGCGACATCGGCCACGCCCACGCCGCCGACGAGCACGTCACGCTCGGCGATCTGAGCTGGGCGACCGCGCTCTACGCGCGGCTGTTCGCCAAGGGCGCGCCGTGACTGCGGTCGACGAGCGCCTCGATCCCAAAGACCTCGTCCTGCGCTTCCTCGCGAGCATCGGCCGCCCGCGCGAGGCCGAGTCGTACCTGGCGCTGTACCGCGCGCGCGCCGCGTTCGCGATCGTCCACGCCTCGGATCCCGTGGTCGCGGGCGCGGTCGACGCGCTCGCCGCCGATCTGCGCCTGCTCGACGAGCTCGGCCTGCGCCCGGTGCTGACCTTCGGCGCGATCGATCCGGGCGGCGCGGTCGCGCGCGCGCAGGCGGTCGCGGCGCGGGTCGCCCACGCCGAGGTCGTGCCCGCCGCCGAGGTCGAGGCGGTGCTCGCCGCCGGGCGGCTGCCCCTGGTGCCGCTGTCCGGGCCGGCGATCGACGCGCGCTTCGACGCGCTCGCGACCCTGGCCGCGCGCACCGGCGCCGAGAAGCTGGTGTTCCTCGGCCGGCGCTCCGGCCTGCAGCCGCGCGATGGCCGGGTCGTGTCGCTCGTAGATCTCGCGCGCCCCGACGACTACGACCCGCTGCTCGCGACCCTGCCCGCGCGCCAGGCCGCGCTCCTGCGCCAGATCGCGCGGCTGGTCGATCGCGTGCCCCATCGCGTGACGGTCTCGGTGACCTCGCCGCTCGATCTGCTGCGCGAGCTCTTCACCGTGAAGGGCGCCGGCACGCTGGTCCGGCGCGGCGCGCGGGTCACGCGCTACGGCTCGTGGGCCGAGCTCGATGCGCCGCGGCTGATCGCGCTGGTCGAGGACGCCTTCGGGCGGCCGCTGCGCGCCGACTTCCGCGAGCGCGCGTTCGCCAGCGCCTACGTCGCCGACGACTACCGCGGCGCGGCGATCGTCACCGACACCGCGCTCGCGCCGTACCTGTCGAAGTTCGCGGTCACCACCGTCGCGCGCGGCGAGGGCGTGGGCGGCGACCTGTGGCGCGTGCTCGCGGACGAGCATCCGCGGCTGTTCTGGCGCAGCCGCGCCGAGAACCCCATCACCGCCTGGTACCGCGAGCAGGCCGACGGCCTGGTCAAGCGGACGATCGACGGCAGCGCGTGGGTCGTCTTGTGGCGCGGCCTCGAGCCGACCGAGATCGCCCTTGCGGTCGCGATCTGCGAGCGCACGCCGCCCGACTTCTCGACCTAGCTACTACTCCTCGTCCGGCAGGATCTCCGGCAACTCGGTCGCGGCGATCGGCCGGGTGTGCAGCGCGATCACGTTGGCGACCAGCTTGTGCTCGCCGAGCGTGACGACGCCCTTGGCCTGCGCGCCAGCGCTGAACGTGATCGTCGCGAGCTCCGCGGCCGAGAGCTTCTCCTTGCGGCGATCCTCGCGGATGACCCAGCCCTCGACCACCTTCGAGGTGTCGACACCGTGATCCGTGAGGAACGCGCGCAACCCGAACTGCACGCTGCCATCGGCGGCCACTGCGCCGCGCTTGGGATCGAGGTCCTGGCGCTTGATGATCGTCGCGAGACGATCGTCGAGGTACACGCGCACGCCGCCGCGCACCGGCTCACCGTAGTAGGGCACGCCCTCGACGGGTTTGCCGTGCAGCACGAAGCCCTGGTTGCGGATGAGCGTCGGCGCGTCCTTCTTCACGTAGATCATGACCGCGGAGATCTTGTCCGGGGTCTTGCCGTTGCCGAAGCCCTCGGCCATCTGCGAGATGGCCTTGCCACCGACCATCCCGCCGAAGCGGAACAGGAACTGATCGCCCGCGCGCGACATCAGGTCGCGGCCGGTCGCGACGATCGAGTCCGTCATCTTGGGCCCGTACACGTGGATCGCCTTGACCGTCTTCGGGTCGATCCCGAGAGCCTTCAGGTAGTCGTTGAACTTGTAGTAGCGCTGATACGACCAGCGCCAGCCCGGATCGTTGGTGCCGTAGCGCTTGTTCGCCGAGACCTTGTCTTTGACCCAGGTCGGCTTGAGCGTGATCGGCAGCTCGCCGAAGGTGAGGAAGGCGATCGGCTGGCCGTCCAGATAGACGCCGGTGTCCTTCCAGCGCGACGCGCCGGCCTTGAACTCGGCGGGCACGTAGTCGTTGCCCGGCGAGGGCGCGTCGAGGGGCGGCGCGACCGGGGCCGCGGCCACCGGCGCGGGCGCCGCCACCGGTGCGGGCGCTGGCTGGCCCTGGGCGTCGCTGCACGCGGCGGCGGCCAGAGCGATGCAGACGAGACCGCTGATCCGGCGCAGGATCGATCCGTGATGGGAACCGAGCCGTTCGCTTCGCTCACTCATGAGCGGTCGATGTTGCAGCTCCCATTCCACCGGCGTTACATGCCCGGACCCGGTGCAAGCACGCGGACTTCGGTCGCCGATCGCGCCGATCACCGGGGCTCCGCTCACCAGATGGGGGTCCCCTCACCACGGCGTCATCGGTGAAACCCTCGTCGAAACGAGGCCTTCGCCTGGCACGTTGGTTGCGTAACACCAGTGAAATGCTGGCCCCCCTCCGCGCTGCTCTCTTCCTCGCCCTCGCCGCCTCCACCGGCTGTGCCCTCGACGAGATCCCCGGCGGCGGCGGCGGTAGCGACCGCAACCAGGCCCTCGACATCCAGTGCAACGCGACCTTCAAGACGAGCGGCTCGTTCGTGCTGGGCGCTCCGCAGCCGGACGACGTCGGCGGCTGCTGGCCGATCGGCACGTGGACCTTCACCGCGACGGTCGACAGCAACGAGTGCGCGACGCCGCCCACGCTCCTGCCGCAGTACCAGTTCAAGGTCGAGCGGCTGACCGATGCCTCGGGCGATCCGCTCGACTCGTACACGTTCCTCAGCGAGCCCAACGTCCACCACCGCCTCAAGGTGTCGAGCGGCGGCGGCGGCCTGTGCGAGGGCGGCCTCGAGATCTTCAGCGACGACGGCAAGCAGTACTGGAACTTCAAGCCCGCGCTCGAGGCCGACAAGTCGCTCGACGGCTTCGGCGAGTACGCGCTCTACAACTCGGATCAGTGGAACTGAGGCGACCGAAGTGAGCCGGTCCAGGATCCGGATGAGCTCGGGGCCGTCGTCCGCGACGGTGCCGATCGATCGAGGAGGCGAACCATGCGTCGCTGGCTGACCCCCGCCCTGTCGATCGCGGTCATCGCAGCCGCCGCGCTGTTGTGGATCGAGCTGCGCGCGCCGAGCGCGAGCGCCGCCGCCACCGCCGCCCCGGCGCCAGCGCGCCCGGCCCCCCCGCCGGTGATCGCGCCGAGCGCCCCGCCGCCGATCGCCCCGCCGCCGGTCGAGGCCGCGGCGCCGCCCGAGCGCGAGACCCTCGATCCGCAGAGCGATGCGTTCTTCTATCGCTTCGACGAGGTCGTGCCCGCCAACCTGACCCGCGCCGCCGCCTCCTGCTACGAGGGCGCGCGCAAGCTCCACCGCAACCAGAAGCTGAAGCTCGGCTTCAAGGTGCAGATCGTGAAGGGCACGGTCACGATCAAGGACGTCAAGGTGCTGCAGTCGACGCTCGACTACCCGGGCCTCGAGGCGTGCTTCATCCGCGCGGTCAGCGGCGTGACCTGGAACGACGACGAGCTGCCCGACTGGGTCCAGGACGACGAGCTGGTGCTGCGCCCAGAGCGCGGCATGAAGAAGTACTCGCAGGAGAACCTGCGCTACGAGGGCGACGGCCCGACCGGCGCGGCGCTCATGACCGCGGGCCAGGCGCCGCCGAAGAGCGACAGCGCGACCGTCGAGGACGAGTGACCCGGCGCGCGCGCGACCGGCGTACACTGGATCCGATGCGCACGCGCTCGCTCCTGTTCGTCGCGTTGATCGGGTGCGGTGGCGGTGGCACCCCGAGCAGCCCCGACGGCGCGTCCGCGGCCGACGCCGCGCCGCCCGACGCCGCGCCGGCGCCCTGGTGGCAGCCGCACCCGGGCGACGCGCGCAACTGGGACATCCAGCTCGCCGCGCCCTTCGAGCTGTCCGCGCCCCGGACGATGTACACGCTCGGGCTGTGGGATGTGGTCCCGAGCGCGACCACCCTCGACTACGGCGACGGCGCGCCGGTGACGGTGCCCGCCGGCGCGCTGGCCGACGCGATCGCGACCCTGCACGCGACCACGCCCCGCACGGTCGTCATCTGCCGCGTCGACACCGGCGCGTGGGAGGCCACCCGCCCCGATGCCGGGAAGTTCCCGGGGGCCGGCGCGAACCCGCCCGATCGTCCCACGCCGCCGGCCACCGGCAGCGTGATCGGCTGGAGCGCGAGCCGGCCCGACGAGCGGTTCCTCGACATCCGCCCGGCCAGCCGCGATCAGTGGGCGCCGATCATCTGGAAGCGCCTCGATCTCGCGGCGCAGATCGGCTGCGACGGCGTCATGCCCGATCGGAACGACATGATCACGAGCGACCCGGGCTTCACGCTCGAGCTGGTCGATCAAGAGAGCTGGTTCCGCGAGGTCGCGGCCCACGCGCACGATCGCAACCTCTCGGTCGGCATGAAGAACGGCAACACGATCCCCGGCCTGGTCGAGGCGCTCACGCCCGACTTCGACTGGATCGTCATCGAGCGGTGCGGCGAGTACCAGGACTGCGACAGCGCGCGCTCGTTCGTCAACGCGCGCAAGGCCGCGCTCGCGATCGACTACCTGCCTGACGCCGACGGCGGCGGGGTCGCCGCGGCGATCGCCTGCCCGCGCCAGATGACCGACCAGATCCAGGACGGCATCGTCAAGGATCCCGAGGTCACGTCGCTGGCGCGCACGCAGTGCACGCCATAGCGCCGCCGCAGTCACCGCCGGTCGCGGACGCCTGCTGCGACCTGGACGACCTCGTAGCTAGGGCGTGACGCGGGGCGCGGTCGCGAGGTAGCGCGCGGTGAGATCCGCGCGCAGCCCGGCGGCGACCTTGGGATCGACGATCGCGCGATCGCTGGCCTCGATCGCCTTTCGCGAGACCTCGCGATCGTTCTGCGCGAAGAACACCTGCACACAGACCGGCGCGCCCTTCTCGTAGCGGATGATCCGGGCACCGACCGTGCCGCGCTTGAGCTCCTTCACGCCCAGGGCGAGCGGCGCGTCGACGTTGTCGACGCGGTAGACCAGCGCCGCCGGCGCAGCAAGCACCGCCGCGGCCGCCTGGCGCGCGGCTGGAGAGCCAGGCGCCGCCGCCAGCAACACCTGCACCGGCGCGGCGTCGAGCTCGGGCGGGTTCAGCCAGTCGGCGTGCTCGGGATCCGGCGTGAGCGGCTTCCCCGCCAGGCGCAGGAGCGAGTTCTGGGTCAGCGGCAGCGCGCCGCGCAGATCCGCGGCGGCGCAGTCACGGACCATGCCCAGGGTCGGCGCGTTGGTCAGCATCGCCGCCGCCCAGGCCGTGACCTTTGCCGGGTCGGCCTCGGGCACGGCCGGCGGCGCCGCGCCGCTCGAGCCGCAGCCCGCCAGCAGCGCGATCAGCGCCCACTCACGCGCTGATGATCGTCCCGACATCCTCGCCCTTGAGCGCGGCCAGGACCTGCCCCGGGCGCAGGCCGTTGACGATCTGGAGCTCGTGGCACCAGCGCGCGCGCGGCAGGTACTCGATCACGCGCCGCTCGACGACGAGGTCGTTGAGGTCGCGCGCGATCAGCTCCTTCGCGGTGATCCGCGGGATGTGGGTCGCGCTCGCGTTCTTCTTGGGATCGTCGGTGTACAGCCCCTCTTCGTCCTTGATGAAGATGGCGCGGCGCGAGCCCAGGAACTCCGCCGACAGGAACGCGCCGGCGTCGGTGCGGTGCGGCGGGATGCGGCTGCCGGCCTCGTGCTTCTCCCAGTAGCCGAACGGCGGCATGCCGCTCATCACCGGGATGCAGCCTAGCGAGAGGTACAGCGGCAGCTTCTCGAAGTCGTCGGGCAGGATGTAGATGCCGCCGTGCTTGGCGAGCAGCATCTGCAGCATCCGCGCGTTCTGCATCGGGATGTACTTGCCGAGGGTCGCGACCACGCCGGTCGGCATCTCGAGCTCCGACGCGATCGCGTAGATGTGGCGCGCGCGGGTGCCGCCGCCGGCGAGCAGCACCACCTGGATGCCCTGCTTCCGCGCCTCGACGATCTCGTCGAGGATCGGGAACAGCGCGGCGCGGCCGCGATCCATGATGCTCTGGCCGCCGACCTTGACCACGCGCACGTCGGGCATGACCGCGACCGGGCGGTAGTCGATCCCCGACGGCGTCGAGCCGGTGAGCGTCGAGCGCGACAGCGCCGATTCGATCGTGCGGCGATCAGACATGGCGCACCTCGTTCTTGCCCGAGCGGGTGATCACGGTGCCGACCTGCTCGCCGTCGAGCGCGCGGGTCAGCTGGCCGGGCTTGAGCCCGTTGACGATCGTCACGCGGCGGAGGTTCTTGGCCTCGTGCCAGGTCCGGTACATCTCCTCGTCGAGGATGTTCTCGGTCGGCATGCGCTTCATCAGATCGTCGAGCTCGATCGCCTCGATGAGCTTCGCGTCGGCGTGCTTCTTGGGATCCTTGTCGTAGAGGCCGTCCTCGTCCTTGACGTAGATGACCTGCTTCATGCCGAGCACCTCGGCCAGCTGGAACAGGCCGAAGTCGGAGCCGTGCATCGGCAGCGCGCCCTCGATCGGCGGCGGCTCCCAGAAGTGGAACGGCGGCACCGAGATCGCGATCGGCGTGATGCCGGCGTCGAAGTACAGCGGCAGGTCCCAGAAGTGATCGCGCTGCATCGGCATCGAGCCGTGGGGCGCGAGCAAGGCGTTCAGGAGGATCGCGTTCAACTCCTCCATCGCGCCGACGAGCTGGGCGATGCCGCCGACCGGCAGGCCCAGGTCGATCGCCAGCGCGACGGTGTGGCGGACGCGCGTCCCGCCGCCGACGCCGATCACCATCTTGTGGCGCTTCTTGACCTGGGCCAGCTCCTCGACGAGCGGCAGGATCGCGTCCTTGCCGCGGTCGAAGATGCTCTGCCCCCCGATCGACACCATCGTGACGTCGGGGAAGATCTGGAGGTCGCGCTCGCTATCGGTGCCCGACAGCACGGCGCGATCCTGGAGGGACTCGCGCATCAGCCGCGATTCGATGTGCGTGCGGCCATCGCCGCCGACGAGTTGGGACATGTGCCTCGACGTTATCCGAAAAGCCGCCGAGGCGCTGGTTGGGCGCCTCGGTCGGGAACTCGGGGGGTGTGGGATGGCCGCGGGTCACGCGGCGGGGAAAGCGGAGGGGGCCGCAGGCGCCCCGAGGGAGGTGCTCAGTTGGTGAGGCGCGAGGGGTCGCAGGTGCCGGCCGCCATGCGCGCCGTGGTCAGGTCGTAGAACGACTGGAGCGCGCGCATGCCGTTGTTGTCCGTGGCGTTGAACCGCGGGTGCTGGCGGTGCGGGTCCTGGCCCTGCGAGACACCGTTGAAGGAGGTCGTGTTGATGATGACCTTGGCCGCCGCCGTGCCGCCCGAGAGGTCGACGGTGAAGTACTGCAGCATGTAGTACTTGTCGCTCGACACCACGTTGAAGAACGGCTCGGGCACGTCGGTGGCGATGAAGCCTTCGGCGCCGCTCACGTGGCAGTTCTTGCACTCCTGGTTGTTGGTCGTCGTGAGGTTACCCCACGCATCGGCCATGTTCGCCTGGGTGAAGTTGGCGAGGCTCATGCAGCCCGACCACTGCTTCAGGAGGCGCTCGGTCGCCGCCGACGGCGACTCGGTGCCGGGCTGCGGGGTCGGGTCGGGACCCGCGCCGCTGCGCAGCGAGGCCTCCTTCTCGAGCCAGCCGGTGATCTTCGAGAGCTCGTCGGCGGTGTAGGTGATGCCCTGGTGGCCCGCCGAGACCTTGTTGAGCAGGGCGGCGGAGGTCGGCGTGTAGTTGCCGACGAGCGCGGTGTACCCGGTCAGGGTCACGTAGCCCTGCGCTGCATCGGTGGCGACGAAGCCGGTGACGTTGCCCGCCGGGCCGGCGCTCGAGTGGCACCCGATGCACTTCGCCTTCACAATCGGGTAGACGTTCTGGTCGAACTCGGGCTTCGCGTTGGTCGCGGAGACGTTGCCGGCGTCGGGGCCACCCGGGTTTGGGCCGGGGCCGCCGGGCGGCGTGGTCTCGAGGCTGCCGACGCAACCGCCGGCCAGCGCCATCACCGCGAACGTGGAGAGAAGAGCGCTACGCATGGTTCGTGCTCCTGAGAGGTTCGGGGTGAGGGTTAGCGGCGACGGCGGCGGATGAGGGTGGCGAGACCGACGAGCAGCAGGCTGGCAGCGCCGCCCGACGAGCCGGTGGTCGAGCAGCCACCGAGCGCGGAGCCCGAGGACGGGTCCGGGTTCGACGGGTCAGGCGTCGGGGTCGGGTCCGGGGTCGGGGTCGGGTCCGGCGTCGGGGTCGGGTCGGGCGTCGGCGCCGCGGCGGGCAGCTGCGCGACCGGCAGGACGCTGATGTACGAGGACAGCTTGCGCTCCGGGTACATCATGTCGACGGGGTCCTTACCGGTGGTCGACACGACCATCAGGAAGGCGTCCTTGTTGCCGTTCTTCCCGACGAACGGGTTGGCGACCATCATCGAGCCCGAGAAGTTGCGGCCCTGGTTACCGGGGTTGTTGCCGAGGTAGTTCGGGTAGAGGTGGCGATCGTAGGGCGCGATGGAGTAGCTGCCGAGGTCCTTGAAGCTCGAGGTCGCCGCGTCGTACGCGACGCCGCGGAGCTTGGCGGCGTAGCCACCGCCGGTCTGGCTGCCACCGATGAAGGTGACGCCGGGCACGAGCTTGTCGGTGGTGCCGAACAGCGCGAAGCCCATGCCGAGGTGGGTGCCGTCGAGGCCGATGAGCTTGTCCTGCATGTTCGTGAGCGGCATCTTGTAGGTCATGCCGGTCTTACCGACCGTCGCGACCGCCATCATGTTCCCGTAGTACGTGCCGCCCTTGCCGTTGTTGTTGTTGTTGTTACCGTGCAGGGCGCCGTAGCGGATGATGATGTCGTCGGTCGGAACCATCGTCTTGCCGTCGGCGGCGACGGACATGATGCGCGAGTGCATCATGCGCATCGAGTAGGTGCGGGTCTCGCCGTCACCGTGCTTGCCGTCGATCTGCTGCTTCCACAGGATCTTGTCCTGGCGGTCGTTGCCGGTGGTGCCCGGCGTGATGTCGACCGCGGCCATCCACACGCCGTCGCGCTGCGGCTGGTTGTTGCCCTCGGTCCAGGTGCAGATCGCGGTGTTCGGGTCGGTGCCGACCGAGCAGAAGCCGCGCGAGCGCTCCTCGCGCTGGCAGAGCGAGACCTCGAAGCCCTTCTTGAAGGTGCACTTGGTCGCGGCGGCGTCGCACTCGACCGAGGCCGCCTGCATCCAGCCGTCGTCCGATCCGTTGCCGTTGGCGCCGTTCCACTGGACCAGCTCGGTCTTGCCCGGGTTCGAGACCGTGACGGTCGTCGAGTTCGCGTCCTGGTTCATCGACGCGTCGTCGTTGTTGCGCGCGAAGATCAGCGTCTGCGGCATGACCGTCGTGCCGGCCTTGTCGAAGCACTGCATGTAGCGCTTCGTGTCGTTGCCGTTGTTCGGCTGGTAGTTGTACTCGGCGCAGATGACGTTGCCGCCGTTGATGGCGAACGCGACCGGGTGGTTGGCGTTGCGATACTCGTTGCCGTCGTTGTTGGTGACGAACCGCGCGCCGGTCATATCCGCGATCGCGGCGACCGAGCCATCCGGGTTCTGGCCGAGGTGGAACGGCACCATCGCCAGCTGGATGCGATCGTTGGGCAGCTGCCCGTTGATCTCGCCGCTCCGCATCTCGAAGTAGAGTCCGGAGACGCCGTCTCCGAACATCGCGAGGTGCGCCATCTCGGCGCCCGGCTGCTCTTCGTCGGTGCGCTTGAGGCGCGCCGGGGTGCCGGTGGTGGGCGCGAGATCGTTCTGGCTCGGCCCGAGGAGCTTGGTGACCTGCGCAGCGCCGACGTCCGCGGACGCCGAGCCATCAAGGGCAACAGGCAAGAGCCCGCTGGCCGCGAACAGTGCAACTCGAAGGGTTCGGTTCAACATGGTGGTTTATGGCCCCGCTTGGTTGTGGAGGTGGCAGCCGGCGGGCTCCACGACCTTTCGTGATTTCCCTATTGAGCAAGCGGTGTGCCCGAAAAACCGGGATCTAACCCTTCGGAATAACGAGGTGTTACGCCAATGACATATGGGGCCCCGCTTCCCACCCATGGTTCCCCACCTCCCCCACCCCTCGACGAGCGCACGTAGGTTCGTCGACGAGCGCGGTGGATCGCACCGCGGTTGCGCGTCGGCGCGTGACGGTTCGAACCGCGGTTGCGCGTCGGCGCCGCGGGTCGCTCGCGCCGAAAACGAGAGCGGGGGCCCTGCGGCCCCCGGCGATCATCGAACGGTGTGAGCGTGGTCGATCAGTGCTCGGGCTTGGCGGCGCCCGTGCCGGCGCCGCTGCCGCGCGGGCCCGAGCCATCGCCCTTGCCCAGGCGATTGCCGCCGTGCTTGCCGGCGCCGCCGCCGATGCCGCCGGTGCCGCCGTACGTGTCCGTGGGCTTCGCCGTCTGCTCCGTGAACCCGGTCGCCTTCGCGATGCGGCTCGCGACCTCGGCGCTGAGCGCGTCGCGGGTGAGGTCGCCGCTCGGCGCGATCGCGATCGTCACGCCATCGGCGATCTCGGTCACCGTGATCGTGGTGCTCTTGGTGACGATCGGGCAGAGACCGGTGCCGCCGCCGCCGGTGCCCTTGCCCGAGTGATCGATCGTGCCGTCCGGCGCGTTCTGGACCTCGGCGAGGTGCTTCGCGCGGGTCTGGATCGCCCAGACCGCTTCCTTGTTCTTGGAGGTGACGCTGACCGTCACGGCCTTGTCGTCCTTGCCCTTGGCCGGCTCGACGATCGCGGTCTGCGCGCTGACCACCGTCGACGGGCAGTTGCCCGCCTTGTGCATCATGTTGGTCGCGTCGACCGGCGCCGGCGCGTCGACCACGACCGGCGGCGTGTTCACGGACGGCTCGGTGCCCGATGCCGTGCCCGAGCCAGCGCCCGAGGCCGAGCCCGATCCGGCCGAGCCCGACGCGGTGCCTGCGCCCGCGCCGGTGTCGGACCCCGAGGCGGCGGCCGTACCCGAGGCAGCGCCGCCCCCATCAGCCTTCTTCTTGCAGCCGACCGTCGCGGTGGCGGTCGACAGGATCAGTACGAGCGTCGCGAGCGAGCGCATGCAGCCTCCCTGGAGTATCTTCAACTTCTATCATGTTACACGCGGCGAGGTGGCTGGCCCTGGCCGGGCTCATCGCGCTCGGGGCCGCGCCGCGCGCCGCCCAGGCCGATGATCTGCCCGTGCCGCGCGGCAGCCGGGCCGACCGCGAGCTCCCCGACACGTTCGTCTCCAGCCACGGCTTCCGCGAGACCGTCGAGGCCGTCGACAAACAGCTCGCTGGCCGCGGCCTCGCCCTCGAGAAGGTGGGCCCCTACCGGGTCCGCGGCGTCGAGATCGTGCGCTGGCTCGACGACGGCACCCGCAGCTCGCCCTGGCGGGCCGTGCACGTCTGGCGTGCCGATGGCAAGACGTGGATCTCGTTCGTGAAACGCAACCCTTGACGGCGACGCCCCTGGCCGAGTAGAGAATGTGCCGCGGCAGCACGGAGCCGCACCTGAACACTCGGGGATCGTCCAATGGCAGGACGTCAGACTCTGGATCTGACTATCATGGTTCGAATCCATGTCCCCGAACCAACCGCTCGCTGAAAACGGATGCAGCGCTTGACCCGCCCGACGGAGGCGAGTACAAAGCTCCTCCGTCGCCAACGACGGCTCTCGGCCCCATAGTCTAGCGGTTAGGACGTCGGCCTCTCACGCCGAAAACAAGGGTTCAAGTCCCTTTGGGGTCACTCTGTAATGTGCACAACGGTAGCCCGTCGCCCTCGACGAGCTGCCCGAGGCTCACGCCTCCCTCGATCCTCCAGACCTGCTGGTTCTCCGCCCTCGACGGATAGAACCGGATCCCCTCAGGGAACAGGCGCAGGAAGACGGTCCGCAGGTCCTCGCGACCCCTGAGCTGGTCGCGGACCTCGCATAGCCGGCGGCGCACCAGGGTCTCGGCCTTGGCGACGATCTCCCCCTGCTCCTCCGGAGCGCGGCGCGCCGCGGCGATCCGGGACTCCAGGCTCCGGGCCCGGGTCGCCCGATCGCGCAGCTCGCTGACCAGCTCCGGCACGTCGTCCGCGATCGCGACCGCCTTCGTGAGCTTCTTCTGCTCCGCCTTCACCGCGCGGAGCTGGCCCTCGAGCTCCGCGACGTCCGCCGCGCGCTCCGGGATCTGCTCCTCGATCGCCGCCCGGACCTGCTGGGCGAAGTCGTCGATCACCTCGGTCGAGAGCACGTGCTGCTCCAGGTACGAGACCAGCGCGCCCTCGATCTCCGCCATCGGCTGCCGCACGCTCGCCGTGCACGCCCGCGGCCCCCGCTGATGATGACGCACGCACGTGTACGACTTCACGTAGTCGCCCGCCGACCGCGTCGAGGCGCAGCCCACCGCGCCGCCGCAGGTCCCGCAGCGCGCGATCCCCGTGAGCGCGTACTTCGCCGCCGGCTTCGTCATCTTCCGCGCCGCCGACTCCGGCGCGAACAGCTCCCGGCTGCGGGCCCAGGTCTCGTCGTCGATGATCTGCCACTCCGGGATCTCGACCGAGATGACCTCGCTCGCCTCCGCCCGCACGCGCGCCACCACGCCGCCCGTCCGCACCTTCTTCACCTTGCCGTGCGTGTACACGCCGCGGTAGCGGCCGTTCAGCAGCATCGCGCGGATGCACCCCGGCGACCACGAGCCCGTCCCGCGCTTGCCCGCGTTCGGCGATGGCACCGCATCGCGGTTCAGCACGTGCGCGATCTTCTTCAGCCCGTGCCCCTCGCACCGCAGCCTGAAGATGCGCCGCACCACCGCCGCCTCCGCCTCGTGGACCACGGCGATCGTGAACGGCCGGCCCGAGCCGTCCGACTGCCGCTCCAGCCGGTACCCGTAGCAGCGCCCGCCCGCGACCCGACCCGCGCGCACCCGCGACCGCAGCGCCTCGCGCACGCGCGACCGGATCGCCTCGAGCTCCATCTGGTGCCCGGTGCCCTGGATGAAGGTGGTCGCCTGGTCGATCGCGTTGGCGAACAGCGCCTCCTGCCCGCTCGCGTAGTAGAAGAGCCGGCAGCCGCGATCGCGCACCAGGTCGCGGACCACCAGCGTCACCTCGATCGCATCGCGGCCGAGGCGGGACTGATCGCGGCACAGCACGATGTCGCCGCGCCGCGCGTCGCCGAGCAGCTGCCGCAGCCCCGTCCGACTGTGGAAGTCGTCGCCGGCCTTCCCGTCGTCGACGTACTCCAACACCTTCGCCCCCGCGAACGGTGAGGCATCGAGGAAGTCACGGCAGCCGCCCGCCTGCACGTCCAGACTGAACTGCTGCTTCCCCTCGTCGTTCTTCGACCGTCGCATGTACGTCCGTACGATCATCGCTTCGCCCTTCCCTTGATGTCGCGACGCGCGGCGAGCAGGTCCGTCGCCAACTCGCCCCGCGCCGTCGGTGTCAGTGCATCGTCGCGGTCGAGCGCCTGTGCGCCCCCCCGCTCTGCGCCGTGAACGCCGCCAGGTCACGCAGCCGCGCGGGCGCCTCCCGCGGAGCCTCGACCGGTGTTGCCGTTCCTCGCCCGGTCACGCCTACGCAGTGCCACGGCGGATCCCGATGCGCCACCGACGGAGGGCGCCTCGCCCGCCTCGACCAGCACGCCCAGGTCCACCAGCGCGCGCCGGGCAAGCAGCTCGAGCACCAGACGCGTGACCGAGCGGCGGACCTCCGGCGTCGGCGGCGGCAGGTTCACGATCGGCCCGGCCCGCCGCCCGGCGTCGGTCGAGGGCGGTAGGCGTCGGCACCCACGGTCCGGATCGGACGCCCGCCCCGCCTCCCGGTGCCCGCCAGTCGCGAGCTCGGAAGCGTCGGTCTGGTTGTCGTTGCCCGCATCACGCGCTTGTTCCGCCACGGCCCACTCCTCGGTGCAGGTCAGGTCCGCGCCGATCGCGAACCCCATACTGACTACTGTCGGCGACTCAACGGTTTTCGCGGTGGCACCCTCCGAAATCGACATCCGCCGTGTCGATTCCTCCGAAGTCCGCGATCGCTGGTCACGCCGGTTCCTGCCATCTCACGCTTTCCGGGCCCGCCGAAGTCCGCGATTCCTCGTTCGCGGCCAGCCGCCAGGAATGTCGCAAATTAGGTGCGAACTATCCCCCCGGATATCCTCCGGACTTCAGGCGCGAGAAACGCGCGTCTCCGTCGAGGATCCCAGTCAAACAACCCGCATTTTGCGTGCGAGACATCCCCCGCGCGCCAATCGCGGTCTGTTCAACTAGTTCGGGCTTGCTAACGCACGATCACGTGTTGGGTGGCAGGGCTTCGCTTTCGCGGACCGACTGCGGAAGTCGGTCAAGTCGTACCTGTGGGGGCCGCGCCTGTAGCGATCGTGCCGCCGCCTGGCCCCTTCACCTTGCCAAGCAGGCTGGTGATCGCGGTGTCGGTCGTGAGATCTGTGACGAAGCCAAACGCGAACACGCCGAAGCACTCGGCGGCGCCGCCAATGAAGCTGTCTCCATAGAGCGCGAACGCCGCGAACGACGTCACCAGCATCGCGACCAGGAAGCGCATGAAGTCGACATGACCGATCGCGGCGTGCAACGCGCCGGTCGAGCGGAACGACGGGAACGCGACCTCAGCGATCGGAACCTGCGCCGGCGCCTGCGGCGGCACCTCGTGGGCGCGCACCCGCAGCGCGCGATCGTCGATGGTCGTCAGCGTCATCACGCGGGCTGCGACCGGCTGCCCCAGTGCATCGTTGCTGCGCCGAAACGCGGGTGGCGCCCCAAGGGCAGCCACGTAGTCACCAGCCGCAAGTGCTGCCACGGCGGGGGGCGGCACCGTGCCTTCGTTCTGATCGCGCAATACGGCCGCCGCTTCGCCCTTGAGCCGGATGCACGCTTGGGCCGCGTCTATGATCGCGAAGTCGGGGCGGCCGAGCACCCGCGGAGCGAGCGAGATCGCGCCGCGCAGTCGTGACGCCGCGGCGGCGTCGAGAGTTGTCGGCAGCGCGTGCGCGAGCGCGTCCTCGAACGCCTGGGCGAGCGAGTCGGCCGCGCGCAGGCCGTCGTGCAACGCCTGCAGTTGCGCGACCGCGGACGCGGTGGTGGTCGGCTGCGTCACCGCGGCGACGCCCGCGAGCGTCGTTCTCAGGTCGGCGAGCGCCCCTTCGATCGCGCTTCGGCCAGCAGCGGGCGTGCATCCGAGCGCCTCGTCGACCGATCGCAACGACGCCAGGAGCGTGTCGCACCATTCGCGGCCACGACCAACGACGGCGGCGATCGCCGAGCGACCGCGTTCGCTGGCCGCGACCGCACCCGGCAAATCGCGCGCCGTCGCCCGCTCGTTGGCGGCGTCGTAGGCGCTTGCGGCGTCGACCAGCCCGAGGCCGAGCGGGAGGCGCCATGGCGTGCGGGTCGCGACGCGCGCGGCCTCAATCGCGGAGCGTAGCTCACGGACCTTCGCGTCCCGGAGCGTGATCGCCGCAACCAGCGCGGTGTCGGCCGCGATGCGTGACGCGCCTTCCTTGGCCGTGATCGCCTCGCGCTTGCTGCGAAGATCGTCGAACTCCGCCTGCCAGCTCGGCGGCAGGGTAGCGAGCATCGCGTCGACCCTCTCGCGCACCTCGCCCGCGGCGAGGTCGTCGGCGAGGTTCGCCCTGCGGCGGACCAGTACAGTGCGCCAGCCGTAGCCCGCGCCCGCGCCAGCCGCAAACAATACGAGCACCCACCACGCCGGGCGATGGTTGTGGACCTCGAAGGGGATCGCGATCGGCGCCACCAGCTCGCGCGCGGTCACTAGCAGCGTTCCGCGAGTAGTACCCATGGGAAAGTCGCCACTGAGCGTTAGCGCCGCGCGGCCGACTCGTCCCGGTTCGATCCAGCCATCGACGACCGCTGTCACCTCGGCGCCGACCTGGTGCTCGTTCGCAGTGAGCCCACCTTCGCGATCGGCGGCGATCCGCACCGCCGACGCGTTGCCGTTCTCGAACAGCGCGACGGTATTCGGCTCGACGGTGGCGTGGTCGCTGAACGGCCAGGGCACCTCGCGATCGATGACGATCGCCGGCACCGGCCGCAACGTCGCAGCTGGCAGCACCAGTCGAACGACAAGGATCTGCGGCGCCTCGGGCGCGATCGCGATCGGCGCGCCAGCGTCAGCACCGCCGGGGACGCCAGCATCGCCCGCGATCGACGACGCCCCCGGCGCGCGCTCGTATACCGCGATCGTGACGTCGTAGCTGCCCGGCACGAACAGTTGGTCGAGCGCGACGGTGAGGCTCAGGACCGTACCGCTCGTCGTCAGATCGATCGCTGCGCTGACCGCAGTGCTCGCGGACGCCTGCACCGAGCCATCGCGCACGATCGCCAACACCTCCGCGTCGAGCGTATCAGGATCGACCCCGCTCCCCGGCAACACCACGATCGGCACCGGTACCGAGGTCAGTTTCGCGGGCCGCGGCAGCATGATCTGGCTGCTGCCCGGGAGCGAAATCAGCGGACGCGCAGTCGGCGCGGACGCGACACCGGCATCACCCGCGCGCGCACTTCCCGCGACGAGCCCGCACGCCCCGATCGCGATCACGCCCCAGCCGATGGCTATGCGTCGCATCCTGCCCCCTGCGTCGATCTCACACTGTCGTGCAGCGCAGGGCAAGCAGGAGTGCCGCTCCTCACTCTATACTCGCGGATGGTGGCGTCGCAGCGGACAGCGCGGGCGGTCGTGAGGGTGAGTGTCGCGGGCGCCACCGGCACCGGTTTCGTGGTGTCGAAGAACGAGCGCCTGATCCTGACCGCGCGCCACTGCATCACCGGCGCCGCGGGCGGCGTACTCGCTACGGCATCGCTCTACTTTTACGATCCGTCGTCGGGCGTAGAGGCGGTGGACATCCGCAGCGCAACCAGCACCGCAACCGTCGTCGCGGTCGGGGCCACGCAGGCCGATGACTGGGCGCTGTTGAAGTCCGATGACGCGTTGCCAGCGTGGTGCACCGAGCTGACGCCACTGGCCGCGCCTGTCGCGGCAGGCGCAACGTGGTCCACGTTCGGGTTCCTCGACAACGGCAACCGCGGCTGGCCGCTCGACGGGTACATACGATTCGGCGGCGCGGTGCCTCTGATCCACGACGGAACCGTCCAGGGTCAAGCGATCTGGGGCGTGTCGGGTGGACCGCTAGTAATTGAGGAGCACGTGGTGGGCATCATCATCCGCGCCGATCGCACCTCGCACGGCGTCGCGACCAGCGGCCAACTCTACGTGCTGCCACTGCAGAGGTGTGCGCCCGCTCTCGCCGCCCAGGTCCGCATCGAACCCGACCCGCCGTTCCTCGGGCACACCGCGTCACAGGTCGAAAAGGGCGATGGCCTCCCAGATGTCGCGCGCAAAGTCTGGAAGTTCGCCGCAGACGACCCGCTGCACGGCGTAGCGGTTCTAGCTCGCCTGATCGCGCGCTGGCTGCTGCCACGCCACGTGCACGGCGCGTTCCAGGTCACCCAGTGGGCGAACCTTCCGGAGCCGCAGGCCCGCGAGGTAACACGATACGCGGCGTGCCAGTGGTTCCCGCGCGAGGCCGTGCGCGAACTCAACGATCGCCTCGTCGGTCCCGGTTCACGCCTGATCTCGATCTCGATCGACCTCGAGCTGCTTGCCCAGTTCGTGCGCCGCGCCGGTTTCGAGCGCTCCGCGAGCATCGCGTGGCACGAGGGCTGCCTCGGCATCACTTGGATCCCCGGCCAACCAATCGCGGACCTGACCCGCGAGCTCGCGAACGAGATATTCGCGAAGTTGGGCACGATGCCATCGAATCCCGACGACATCGTCGCTTCGGCAGCGGCCTCGCTCGTCGCTTGGAGCAAGGTGGACATCGAGGAGCGGTTCCCCGAATGCCTATGGGCTGTGCTCCCCGATGACGCCGGTGCCGAGGCGCTGATCGCAGTGAGCGACGCGTTTCCCGAGCTCGCAGTGTTCGTGCGGACCGCATGCCCGCCTGCGACCCCACTTCAGGCCGCGATCGACGGCATCGCAAAGAACCACGCGAGCGATTTCACGTGGGCAGAGATGCAGCTGGCCAAGCGATTCCCGAGGAGCCGATCATGACGAGAGCGTTCATCCCGTCGGAGCACACCCTGCGTGCGCGTCCGCCTGAGGTCCAGCCGTACCTGACCACGAAGGACATCGAACTCGCGGTCAATGTCGCGATCGCTTGCGATAGGCCACTGCTTCTGCTCGGTCCGTCGGGCTCGGGCAAGTCGACCCTGGCCCGCTTCGTCGCCTGGTGTCTCGGGAGCACCTACGTCGAACACGTCATCACGTCGCGGACCGCTGCGGAAGATCTCAAGTGGCGATTCGACGCCGTTCGCCGGCTGCACGCGGCGCAAGCCCAGAAGCCCGATGAGCCGGTCGGCGGCGCGCATGACCGGCGCTTCACCTCGCCAGGCGTGCTGTGGGAAGCGTTCGATCCAACCGGCGCCGCCACGCTGCGTGCGCTCGCGCCCGCGAGTCACACGATGCCCGCGCGCGTGCCGAATCGCGCGGGCTATGGCGACACGGGCACGGTCGTCCTTCTCGATGAAATCGACAAGGCCGACCCCGATGTCCCCAACGACCTACTCGTCACTCTCGACGCGCGATGGTTTCAGTGCACGGATCTCGACGAGCCCGTCAGCGCGTCCGCCGACCGCAAGATCCTCGTCATGATCACCAGCAACGAGGAACGCGAACTGCCGCGCGCGTTCGTCCGCCGCTGCATCGTGTTGCGACTGACGCCGCACTCAAACGACGAGCGGCGAGCCATCGCCGAGCGACATCACCCAGGAGTGTCGCAGTACCTGCTCGACCGGATCGACCGGGTCTTCGAGCGTGTCAAGGACTGGGCCAAAACGGCCAGCGCGGCCGCGCCGAGCACTGCCGAGTACCTCGACGCGGTAAAGGCCTGCCTCGAGCTCGACTTCCCAATCGCGGCCGCGCCGAGCCCCGCCGACGAACTCGATGCCGCGGTCGAGGCCACGCTGTGGAAGCAGGGCGCGCGGCCGATGAAGAAGGCATGACGTGCGTCCCGAGGTCGGCTTTGCAGATCTGGTGCGAGCGATTCACGCGTTGGGCGCCACGCGCCCGGCCGACGCGCACGCGATCGCCGAGCTGACGCTTCCGTCTGCGAGCCGCGACCCGACCGCAGAACCTGCCCCCCGACCAGCGCCACTACCCTCGCCGGTGCGCCCGCGCGCGCGCGAGGCGCCACCGCGGCCGCCGCTGCCCCCACCGACGCCAATCGACGCGCCGTCAGCGCTACCGATCGACACGCCGATCGGCGCGCCAGTATCACCGCCCGGGCCAGCAGCGACAGGCGAGGGGCTCTTGATCACGGAGCTGCCGAGGCGTACGCGCGCGCGCAAGCCGACGAGCGCCGAACCGATCGAGATCGACGGCGGGGCACGCGACTGGGGCGCACTGCTCGCGCCGATGATCGAGCCACGGCTAGCGCGCGCGACCCTCGGGGCGCTAGTCGGCCGAACGCTCGACGATGGGCCGCTCGACGTCGCTGCGACCATCGCGATCATCGCGCGCAACCAGCCGATCCGTCGCGTCCCGCGGCGACGCGTGCGAACGCTGCGCTACGGAGCGCAGCTCTTGGTCGACGCACGCGAGGGCATGCAGGCGTTCGCGAGCGACACGGCCGATGTCGAGCGACGGCTCCGCGACGTCGTCGGGCGCGACAGCGTTGAGGTTCGGCGCTTTCGCATCGTTCGCAGTCCAGACCCAAGCGAGCGCGCCACACTCCACACCCGCGGCCATGCGCCGACGTGGACGCGCCATGCCGCGCCCGGACCCGGCACGCCAGTGCTGGTGCTGACCGATCTCGGGCTCTCCGAGGGCGGGCTGCGCGTGGAGGAAGAGGCGGCGTGGCTCGAGTTCGCGACCACACTCACCCACGGTGGCTCACCACTTTTGATGCTGACGCCGTGTCCGCCCGAGCTGTGGCCGGTTGCGCTCGCGGCCGTCGCGAAACTCGTGCAGTGGGATCGCGCCACCGCGCGACCGCGGACGCCCCCGGCGCGGGCCGAGATCGTCGACGATCCGGAGACCGAAGACGAGCTCACTTCGTTCGCGCGCACGCATCCGAACACATACGAGCTCGCGCGGCTGGTAGCGCTCACGTCGCGCTGCGAGCCGGCACTATTGCGGGCGCTGCGCCGTCAGGGGCTGCCGCACACCGACGCATGGATCGAGGGCTTGCTCTGGTCGTCAGCGCTGGTCGAGGCTCGTTCTCTCGCCGGCCTGCGGCTGCGCGCCGACGTGACGCGCGAGCTGCTCGCTACCTGGCGCGGAGGGCCGCAGCTCGAAGCCGCCCGACTGACTATCGCGAACGCGCACGCGGGTGCGCCGCGGGTGATCCAGCTACACGAGGAGCTCATTGCGGCCTTAGTTCGCGACGACGAGAACGCGCGCCGCCAAGCCGAGCAAACGCTCGCGCGCATCACCGCCGCTCTGACGGCGTCGGAACGCGACCCCGACGCATTGTCGCGCTGGGCGCTGCACGTGCTGCGCCGACTGCCAGCGTCTATTGTCACCCAGCCGGCCGGGTTTTCGCTCGCGCTTGCCGCCGGGCCAATCGGCGAAGCGCTGATCCCTCCAGGCGTGCACCCACTGTCCATACTCGACGCCGGAATCGACGTCGATGACGAGAACGGGATCGTGTTCGATCCGCGATCGCGAGCAGAGGCCTCGATCGCGCGCGTGCGCCTCGGCGTTCGCGGCATCGGCGAGTTCGCGCGCTTCGAAGTACTCGCTCCGAATGCGCCTATGGCGGCGGTCGAGATCGCCGCGGCCGACACGCGACCCGCGCTGATCGAGGTGCAAATCGCGGACACGCCACCGGTACTGGTCGCGTGCGGAGACGAAGCAGTCAATATCCGTTGGCCAGACGGGCCACTCGTCGCGTACGCACTCGACGGGCGGGGCTGGCGGCTGACGCGGGCGCGGGAGATAGCGCTGCCACCACCATGGTCATCGATCGTCTCCACCGGCGCGGCCGCCTCACGTGCGTTCGGGTATGTCGCGTCGCCACACTTCGTGGTGGTTCTCGCCAACGCGGCCGATCCCGACCGCATCGAGCCGATCGAGGTACGGATCGACGGTGTCACCCAGCTCGCGACGCTCGCGATCCACGACGCCAGCAGCGGGGTTGCAGTGCTGATGCTTCGCGAAGAAGCCGCAGTGACGCCGCTCGCGTTCGCGATCGCGGGATTGAGACTCGGCGGCGGCGTGCTCGCGCTCGCTCCGGATGGGCGGAGCCACGCCCACGTGGTGCCGACTGACGCGGACTGGTCGTACGGCGCCATCTCGGATCCCACAGTCTTCGCGCTCACACCTGGCCTACCGGTCATCGGCCAAGGCGGCATCGTCGGGCTACTCGGCGATCTCCGCACAACAAGGGACGGCAAGGTAGAGCGCACGATTGCCGGAAGGTTCACGACAGTCGCAACCGTGCGCGATGCCGATGTCGGCGCAAAGGAACTGGAGGCACTCGCGTCACTCGTGTTGCGGGGAGATGTCAACGGCGAGTGGCGCAACATCGAGGAATCGTCGAAGCGACTGCTAGCTGGGCGCGGGCTGGCTGATGCCGCCCTCCACCAATCCGCGTGCGGGCCACAGGCTAGTCGAGCAGCTGCCCTTATGTGGTGGGCGAGTCGTCCGTCGCGCCACGCGGTGCCTCACGCGCTCGCCGCCCTCGACCAGGCCGAGAGCGACATCTACCGACGCATCGCGATTTCAGCGCTCGAGGCACTAGCCCGCCGCAACCTACTCGATGCGGTCGGCGCGCGTCGGGCGCTCGCGCGACTTGACGTGATCTCGCGTAACCAAGCGCAACACGTTCACGGGGAGCAGATCGCGGTCCTGCACGATATGCTAACGCCACTAACAGCCAAAGACGCCGAAGCGCGGTTGCCGTATCACGTCGTGCCGCGTTTCGTGTCACAGCGCGCGCTCGCGCAACTCGTGGAGCGGGTGCGCGGCCCAACACGCGTGCTCGCGTTGACCGGCGGCATCGATGGATCGATGCGCCTCGGCATCGCCCGACACGTCGCGCAAAGCATCGGAGCCCCCCTCACCATACTGTGGTCGTTCCGAATTGCCAGCTTCGACGCGTTCTGCGAGCACCTTGCCGGTGTGCTCGGTATGGCCGAGTCGTCATCTCTCGAGGACCTCGCCACCGCCGCCGCCGCCGCGGATGCGACGATTCTGCTCGACCGCCCTGACATCGTGTACGAGGACCAGGACGCGCCCGCGCCTGCCATCATCCCTTTCATCCGCGCATTTGCACTCGCCGCCCGGGGACACTGCGTGATCGCGTGGCCAAGCGATCGTCGCCACCTACCATCAAGCGACGCTGTTGCCCTTCTGACACTCGACGGGTTCCCTGTCGAAGAAGCAGTTCGGGATCACCTCGCGGTCGAGGTCAGAACCAAGGTCGACTTGATGCGCTGGGTCCAAGAACTCGCCGCCTGGGGACAGATCGCTGCGACAGCCGCATTGGTTCGCTACTTGGTGCACGAGTGGTTGCCACTGGACGTAGGCGGTCCGCTGCGCGACCAAGCGATCGATTGCTGGACCTCGCTGCGTGGCTGGCTCGAGTATCCCGCGCCCCTTGAACGGGACGTCGCTACGGCGTTCGCATCGAAGACCGTGGGACCAGACGCGCCTCCAACGATCGTGCGGTTTGCGCGAGTCTGGCTTGAGCTCGTTCCGACGCTCACTCCGCCTGCATCCAACGACCCTACTGACCTCGCGCTCTGGACCTCATCACTTGCCCGTGTCATTGCGACGGTCGCTTCTTTCGATGAGCTTGTCCCGCCTTGGTCGCCGCCCAAGGTCAGGCTTCAGGACGCGATTCGCGACGCGTATCGAGGCACGCCCGCCGGTGCTGATATTTGTGATGTTGTGTTCGCATTCGAGACCCAGCGGGCCGGCGCGCTCGTGCCGTCCCTTTCGGGCATCATCGGCGACCGTCACATCACGATCGTGGCAGACGACAAACTCGCGGCGCATGTCGCGCCCGATGAGGCTCGCCGGATACGTGATCAATGGCGCCTCGGCTCGATCGGCACAGTCGGCGACGTACGCGTGCGGTGGATCGCCGAGCGCGACCCGTTTCCCGTGTCCGACGATCGGCAGAAGGGCCGCTGGGGCGGCCTACCGGAGGCTAACGGCCGCGTCGTTACCGCGACACTGCGCGGCCTCAACTCCGATTGGTTCGCTGTGCTCGTTGAGGTCGCGGCACGCCCCGGCGCCCCCCCGATAGTCGCGCCGGTGCGCTTGCACCTGCACGAAAGCTTCCCCGACGAGGTCGTCGAGATGAACGTGAGCAACGGTATCGCGCGCTTCGAGACCTCGGCGTGGGGTGCCTTCACGCTCGGGGTCGAGTGCGACAAAGGGGCGACGCAGCTTGAGCTAGATCTCGCCGATCTGCGCGGGATCGACGATACCTTCCGAAATGATGGGCGCGCGAATCCTGCAGTGCCCGCACCATCCGTCCACTCGATTGGGGTCGCGCTGCCGCTCGGGTATGGCAGCAAATGGACATACGCGCCGATCAAGCACAAGGCGCGCAAACAGGTGATGCGGGTGGCCGAACACGTCGTACACTCGGGAGGCACGATCGCCGCGCACCTTGAGAACTTCATCGCCCGGCGCAGCTCCAACGCCGCCGACCACGTTTGGCTCCTGACCCGTGGCGACGGTGCGTACTTTGCGATAGCTGAGCCCAATCGCGCCACCCTCGCACGGCTGCAGGCGCGAGACGACGAACTGCTCGACCTGATGATCGCCGAGCACCTCTATGTACGGCTGCCCGCGCGCGCCGGGTCGAGCTTCGCGAACGCCTATTGCACAATCCGCGTCGAGTCAGCGGCGTTCCGCGAGGTTCGCGTGAAGGGCCTGCGCTGTCGCACGGTCGTCTACGATCTGATCCAGGAGTGGCCGGCGGGCGAGGTGAGGGTCTCGCTCGCGCCCAACGTCGGCATACTATCCGTCACCGATATCAAAGGTCTGGGCTGGCAACTTGACGCTGTTGCGACCAGCAAGAGAAAGGAGCCAGCGACACCTGGCGTCAAGCATCCCACACCATCAAAGAAGTCGCCCATCGGGACGCGGTCCGCCAAGGGCCCCAGCGCCCAGAAGAAGAAGCCACCCAACTCCCCCTAGGAGCCTGGCCCCGTAAGGGCCAGGCTGTCGTCGGACTCCAGGCGCCTGGCATCGGGCCCTCAGGCGCCGACCGCTACGCGGCGGCCGCGAGGAGCTTGCGAAGGTTGTGCGCGGTGGCGACGAGGCGCCATTCGCCGCGGACCTTGGCGAGCCCTCGCAGCAGGAAGCGCCCGAATCCGAGCGCCGCCTTGATCTGCCCGAACACGGGTTCGACGATCTGTTTGCGCAAGCGGTAGCGGCTGCGACGTCCGGCGCGGCGGAGCTTCTGCTCCATCGCATGGATGCGCGATCCGACCGGCCATGTTCGTCGGGACTCCTTGGGTTTGCCGTCGCTGTGGCGCAGGCGTCCCGTCGCGATGTAGGGCACGACGTGGCGCCGGGCGCAGGCCACGAGGTTGGCATCCGAGAGGTAGCCGTAGTCCGCCGACAGCTCGCGTGCTTGTCGGCCCGTGTTCGCGCGGATCTGCGCCAGCATCTCGTCGAGGAACTCGACGTCGTTCTGCGCCGCGTACACCTCGGTCGCCACGATGACCTGCCGCTCACCGTCGACGGCCGCCTGCGCGTTGTAGCCCTGGACGTAGCCGTCGCGCGTCTTGACGATGCGACTCTCCGGATCCGTGAAGTTGCGCTGACTATCGTCGCTCGGCGTGCCATCGACGTGATGCTTGGGCCGGGGCGGTGGCGGATCGTCGTCGTCGCGATCCGTTCGCCGTGCCGCCTCCTCGCGCGCCTCCGCTTCGAGCGCCGCCTTCGCGTCCTCGATCTTGGCGAGCCGCTCCAACTTGTTGGCGACCCAGTCGGGCATCTCGTCGCCGCGCCGATCGCCGTGCTCCGCCTCCTCGGTCGTGTCCTCGGCCTCGGCGCGCTGGAACCACGACGCGACCTCCTCGCGCAGGCGCGCCTCCGTCTCGCGCATGCGCTTGTAGCTCATCGCCTTGTGCTTCGACGCGTTCGCCTTGACCTTGGTGCCGTCGAGCGCCACGTGGCCGAGGCGCACGAGCCCGGCGCGGCTGCACAGCTTGAGCACCTGGACGAACAGCGCGCCGAGCGCATCCAGGTGGCGGCGTCGGAACTTCCCGATCGTGCGGTAGTCCGGCTTCTGCATCGCGGTTACCGCCATGACATCGAGCCGCTCCTCGCACGCCTTGGCGAGCTTCCGCGACGAGAACAGGCCCTGCGTGTACCCGTAGAGCAAGAGCGCCGTCATCATCGTCGGGTGATAGGGCGGGTATCCCCGCTCCTCGTCGTACGCCGCGAAGATCGCGCGCAGGTCGAGCTGCGTCCGCACGATCTCGCGGACCAGGTGCGCGGGGTGTTGCGGCGGCACCAGCTCCTGCACCGACGGTGGCAGCAGCCAGGTCTGCTCGACGTCCCACGGCCGGAAGGTCTTCGCCATGGCCGTACTCGATCACAACGCAGCTCCCGTGTCGATCCGGAGAATGCGCGGCCGATCGCCGACCTGGGGCAGGCCGACGGACCGCTTACGGGGCCAGGCTCCTAGGCCCTGATCGATCCGCACCTTATGGCTTCGTGTCACCCATCCGACGCGATGCGCACTCCGATCCAGTTAGCAAGTTTCAGCAAGCACACAACCTGCATCCGTTGTTCGCTCGAGCGCTCCGCAGGCACCATACCGATCGAACCTACCCGTCGGCGTCGTTCGCCTCACTGACAGTCGGGATGATGCGCTGCTCCTCGGCCTTCTCTTGCGATGCCCGAAGGTGGGCGAACGGGTCGACTGCGACGGCCGCAGCCGCCCGCGAGCTCCCCAGAATCGTCGGGTCTCGAGGATTCGCCACCATCCAAGTTTTCTGCGATGGCACGTAGTCACCTGGAACGAATGTGGCGCGCCGCACCATGACGCCGGCCGCAGATCTACCGACCCTGGCGTTTTCCAGATATTCCGCCAACGAACGGGCGAATTCGTTCGAAGCCGCACTCCAGTCGAGAACAACCAAGACTGGCTGCCCCGCAGGCAGCTGGCGCAGTGCCTTTTTCACGGTGGCACGAATGACGCGCTCGTGCTCGTGGCTTTCTTTGAAATATAGCCCGCCAAAGCCACCGCCTCCGACACTGACCAACTCCTCGCGCGAGCGAGCCATCCACAGGGTTCCGAATTGCAGCTGCCGCATCGCGGGCAACTCGCCCGCGCGCACGACATCCCGGACGGCATCAAGGGCTTCGACTCGCAGTCGGCCCCAGTCAAACTCGGCGCGTTGCCTTAAGGTGTGGGCGTCGAGTAGGTTCGGTTTCAGATTCAATGAGATGTGGGGCGTCGGAGATGCCGCACATACCTCTGCCGTGATCTGCATGTATTGCGCCACCTCAAGCGACGCAAGCGACGACGAGTACTGCGGTCGTTTTACTTCGATATAGCGCACTGGATCCTCGTGCACCCTAAACTCGCCACCCTCGACTGGGTACCAATCAAACGCCACGTTGTGGGTCGTCAACGCAGCCGCAGCAGAGAGTTCACTTGCGGCCCCAGGAAATTCCTCGCGATGCAGGAGTCGTCGTCGCAGGAAGTCAGGAATCGCTCCAACGCGCGCCAGGCTCAAGCCCACGGCAATCGCGGGCCAGATCGTGATGTAGTGCGGGTAGGTCAGCGCGAGCGCCAGGGGATGAGGGGCCGCCTGCACCGCCAAGAGCTGCTCACGGTACCACGCTGACGTCACCAACTCGGCCAAGGCCGCCATCGCATCTGCAATAGCTGCTGGGCAGCGCGCGTAGAGCGGCGTCTCCTGCCATCTCCTAGCGGCGAACCAGTCCGCATCGTTCGCAATCCGGGGGGAATCGGCCATCGGTGGGGCGCACCCATCGTCGCACTGGTCGCCCCCGATGTCCCGTGACTTTGGAACACGCGCCCCACCCGCGCGATCGTGCTCCTCGATCCCGAGACCGGCGCTCAGTTGCTCGAGACGGCGCACCGCCAAGAGTCGTATCCTGCCTGTCACCCCGAGGTCGGCGGCTACAAGTTCCCCGAGCGCAGCGGCGCCGACCGCGCCCCCGACGCCAACAACTGCGCGACCTACCCTCGCCGCCTCGGCATCCCGATCCCAGAGCCCACCGGCAGCATGCGCGACTACATGCCCGAGCTAGATCGCTGGGCCACCGCCGACGCCCCCGTCGATTCCCGCACCAAGGAGCCGCAGCCATGACCACCGAAGACGACGACGCGATCGCCAAGCTCAAGGTGGCCGCGAAGTTCGAGCCGCCGCTCACTGGCATCGAAGAGACCCGCACCGAGTGGCTCCTCGGCCAGATGCACGTCAGCAAGCTCCGCGCCGAGGGCGGCACGAGTTGGCGAACCCGGCTCACCTCATCGAGTCGCTTCCATACTCGAGCCACCCTCGCAGATGTTGGGCCGGTGATCGGCGTGTTCCTCCGCGTGCGTGACGCGCTCCAAGACCAGCCCCCAATTGAACACCTTGCTGGATGGGTGCCTGCAGAGCGGGGTGCTGACGCCATCGAATGGATGGAGTTCCTCAACCAACAGATTCGCGTCCGAGTCGCAGAAGGCAACGACAACGCAGGTCTTGCCAAATGATCGATGCAACGAATCCTCACAATCCGCGTCCCGGTCGCAGTCCACACCGCCACCAATGCATCGGGGGCGAGTAGTGCAACCGAAGTCCCGAGCCAAGCTGCCCGCATCGGCGCAAGAGCGTTGGCGCATCGGCGAGCCGTTGGGTGACAGCGGTCAGTCATCATGCTGGCGAGTCACCTCCATCACAGACGGAACGAGGGGTGTCCTCAAAGTACCATTCCCGAATGGGGCAAACAAACCGCAACTAGCTCGCCTCCAACGCGAGATGGAGATACTAAGTCAAAGGGCGCACAGCGCAATCGTTGCCCTCCTGGACTATTCAACCGACGACGCGCAACCATGGCTCGTCACCCCGGAGGGCATCCCCCTGAATGAATGGTGGCTGGCGCGCCGCGAAGCAACCTCAGCAGATCTGTATCTCGAGGCTTCCGAAGTCGTGACCACATTGGCGCGCGGCCTCATCGAACTACATGACGACGGAATCATCCATCGCGATATCAAGCCAGAGAACGTCGTCATTCTGCGCGACGGCGAGCACGCCCGCGCAGTCCTGATTGACTTCGGGGTCGCATACATTCAGGACGAGGATCGCCTCACCAAGCTCGATGGCAGGAGCGTGCGAAATGACTTCGCCACGCCACCGGCGGCTTTCTACGGCCCCATCGAAGAACCAGGTGCGTGGTGGGACTGTCTCGGGCTCGCATGGCTCTGGGCCTGGATGCTCGCCGAGCACATTCCGCGCAGGCACCTCCCGTTCAGCTGGAAGCATCACCGCCTCCTGAAGCACCCGCATTCCGAGAACCTTCGCGCGCTAGTGGCCGCATGCTCCAACGAGGACACGGGCCCAAGGAACGCAAACGAGCTACTACAGCTTGCACGAAGACTCCGACTTACTCCCACCAGCGAGAGCGGCGCCAGACAGGAACCAGACTTCACCGAGGCACAAAACACCGTCGCCAGCGGACTCGCCCAGCAGATCATCGCCACTCAAACCAGGACGGAAGCCCTCGCATCGGCCGCTGCACTCCTAAATCACCTATACTCCGAACTCATCGCCGACATGATTGAGACTGCGGCGAACTCCGGACTCCCGATCGAGCTGGCACCCCCTTGGTCCATTATTCCACGAACCCCGCCGATGACCCCGCTCACCCACCCCAACGTTTCGCAACTCACACTGATCGAGTTCACAGGACGGCGAGCAATCGGAGACTTCACGATTCGCCTCTCTGCCTGGTACCAGCAGGGGTCAGTCGGCACACTTCCGGTGGTCACAGCGATCACGACAGAGGGGTGCGGGGGAACAGCAGCCCACTTCACGCACAGGACAGACGGCGCCCTGCTCACGCATCCGCAGTGCGCGCCTATGGACGACAACGGCATCCACAGGGTCTTCGTTGAGATCATGCAAAACCCGAGCACTTGGTCGCCTGCCATACACTAGAACGCCAAGGCTGAGGATTTACGATGAACGACGCAAGACGCGCAAAGAACGCATCCGTGATGATGCTGATCGAAGAGCAAGAGCAGCGGCTTCTTGGGATGCATCGTCGGCTCTGCGGCCTGCAGGCGCTCGAAAACGAGCTTGTACGGCGCCTTGGCGAGCATCCGTTTATCATTCGGAATGACCTCCTATGGATCTCCCTGCTCGATACCCGCGACGCGCTCGTCATTCTCATGGCGTCCTGGGTTCGAGGAATGACTGAGGGAGGTGGATTCTTTGCTCGCCTGAAGGGCACTGGGAGCAACGCGCTCTTTGTAGCTCGACCGAAGAAAGACGATGAGGACGAAACCGCGGAGCGGCGCGAGCGTTTCGAGTCGCGATTTCCTGCGTCAGCAGCGGCTGGCTCAGTCCGCCACGAACACGTCGACGAACTCAAGGATTCCCTGTACAAAGCCCTCAAGCACGTCGTAGAAGACCGCGACTCGTTCCGCGCACACCCATACGAGGCTGGAGGGAAGGCGACCGCGCGAATGCTAGCCATTCACGAGATACACGCTGCCCTCGTCTACGCAGAAGATCTCATCAACGATCTCCGACTATTCGCGGATGGTTCTACCATGAACTACCACAACTCGATTGGCGCCATGCCTGACAGCAATGCGGCCGAGGACATGGTTGACCTCCTGATGTTCGGCACCGTCGACAATCTGATCGCGGACACAGGCGCCGGGGGGCACCTGCACGGGTGCAGCGGAGCCTACTGGTGGCAACACAGGTCTGCATTTCTGTCACAGCTTCAGCGACTGCACACCGCGCGCGTCGAAGGCGAGTCCGACTTGCCAGTGAACGCGGACGCTCTGGTGGCGGCCGCAACAAGGGCAATAACCGCCACCCGACTGGCGCAGGATGTCACGGTCCGCGATCCGTACGGCGACACTACGAAGCTGGGGTAGCACATGGGGCCCGCGCGGCAGGCTCGTTCCGCGCCAGACCGCGGAGCTAGCACCCAATCAACCGGAGCCCTACATGTGGCCGCGCGGACGACGTGCTAGGCTCACTGCGATGGAGAGCCTCACCGACGAGACCGAAGCCGCGCTGAAGCGGGGAGCCGATGAAGCGGCGGGGCTGTCCGGGTCTGGAGCCTTCGACAGATTCGGCGCGGGCGGGATTGGGGCTGATGCGCCTGCCCCCGGCGGCACGCCAATCGGGGACGGCGTGTCCAGCCGCGACACGAGCCGGGTTCGCTCCTCGGCCCTAGGTGTGGACGCCAGCGTCTCCCGAGCATACGCGTGTCTCGACTTCGAGGTGGGCGTTGCAACGCGACCGCGCCTATCGCACGGCATGAGGCGCCGTTCCCTCGCCGCAATATTCGTGGTAGCCGCCGTTGTGCTCTCCGTCCGGGTGGGAGTTGCCGGCGGCGCAAAGGTGGGCGTGTTGCCGCCGGGCAGTGGCTGGTACTGCTTTGAGATCCCGGGCGGTGGGATGGGTGCATGTTCCAGAACCAAGAACTCGTGCGAGATAGCCCGCCATGACCATTGGAAGGGCGCTGAGACTGAAGATAGCCGATGCCTGCCTCAACCCAAGACGGCGGTGCTCACCTATTGGCTAGTAATGCTCGACCGCTGGGGATGGACCGCTACGCGCGCTGTATCTGAGTGCAAGAAGTTCCGCGCGTACCTGGTGCAAAAGGGCGACGACAACACGAAGCTATCCAGTTGCACGGTCGTGGGCATGACATCGGGTTCAAAGCTCGATCGAAAGGTCATACCTAGAGGCAGCGGCTGGCTATGCCTGACCTGGGGCACGCTCGGTGGGACATGCCTCCGGTCGCAGGAAGAGTGCGCCGCCAAGCACGACAGTCTGGCCGCTGACTCCGACTACTCGGATGTAGCCGACTGCGAGGCCAGCACCTCGGCGTTTGCGAGCACTGCCAATGGAAGCGCGTACATCTTTCCGACGCGTGAGATGTGCGAGGACTCACTAAACTATATAGCAGGTGCTTCCTTGTGCGCAGAGATTCCCTAGTACCGGCCGAGCTCTAATCGGACCATGTGCTCGACATCTTGATTCGGAACATGGACCGCGCAGAGCGCGCGTTGGGACAAGCGCTCATTGGGACTTTCCACGTCTTACGATGACTGATAGGACGCGAGGATGAGGCGCCGGCTTCGGCGGCCGTTGGCCGCGCGGCGCTACCTTCGGGTCTTGAACCCGAGGCCAACGTTATCCGCTGGGTTCTGGATCGTGTTCGGCCACAACCAGCGGCGCAGCTCGAGTGTCGCGCGGAGGAACTCGGGGTCCCAGGTCTCGACGATGGTTGGGTAGGCATCAATCAGGAGGCTCCCGTTGATCTCCTGCACGGCGATCGCGCCGGCGGCGGTCGCCTGGTCAGCGGTGACCTGGCTCGCCAGCTTCGGGCCGAGGAGAGTGACGGGGTAGAGGCGGCGGGCCTTCTCCCAGCGGAGGTAGTCCTTGCGGTCGAAGGACATGCGATCCCGGAACGCGGGCGCTTCGGGGTCGTAGTCGATCGTGTCGCCGATCTCGCAATGACCCTGATGAAAGGTCGGCGCCCGAAACACGCCACCGGAGATGGGCGACCCGAGGCGCGCAGCGGCCTCAAGTAGCTGGCGGCCCACGGCGACCACGACATCGGGCGTCCAGGCCCTCGTTTCGCACACGAACCCGATCGAACGCGGCCCGGTGGGGGCACGGTGCGGATCCGGATCGGAACGAACCTGGAGCTTGGCAACCATGTCCGGACTGTCCGGGGACCCGACGCGCAGGTTGATGACGGCCACGTCGGCATTGGCCAGGGCTTCATCGACCGCCTTGCGCGCGTACCCGCGCCACTTGCCCTGATGGAACGGCATCCGGTACAGCGACATCTGGCTGAGCTTCGTGAGTCCCAGCCCGGACTCCAGTACCTCTACCGCAGCCTCTACCAGGCCCGCTGCGCCCGCCGGATCGGCGCCGAAGTACACGAACGCGCCGGCTCCCACGCTCATTGCTCGCACTCGTACCGTCGCGCGCATCGATCGTAGGGCTTGGTGGTCGCCTTGAAGAGGAGCGTGTCTTTGGTCTTGTCGGCGTCCCTCCCCTCGCGACAGTTCGCTTCGACCAGCGTCTGGAACTCATGCCCGCCCAGGTTCGAATCGGCGTCCGCCTCGGCCCGCATCTTCTCCTGGTAGTAGCGCTGAACCGCGACGCGATAGGTCTCGGCCTGATCGTCGCCGTTCACACCCCGCGGCTTGAACTCGTAGATCCAGCACTCCCCCTTGCCGTTCACGACGACGCAGTCAGGGCGCTGCCGGCTGAGGCCGGGGAACCCAGACTTGTCGTAGAGGTTGCAGCTGAACTCGCCGTTCATCCGGTCGTGTTGCTGCTTGCCAAAGGCGGTCACGAACGCGACCGCGGGGTTGTTGGTCCCCTTCCACTCCTTGTTCTTGTCCTGGAGCTTCTCGAGCCGGCGCTTCTGTTTCTCCAGCTCCTTGAGGACCTCGCCAGCGGCCGCCGCGTACTTCGCCTTGGTCTGGAGTCGCTTCCCCGTCGCCGCGAGAGTCGTGTACGAATCGCCGATCAGGTCGGCGATCGTTGCGCGCTCGCGTTCGATGACCTCCGCGGTCTTCTGCTCGACGACGCTGTCCTCTGGTTCTTCGTTGGGTTCGAACTCGACGGAGCACCACGCATCCCACAGCTCCTGCATGTCCTTGCAGTCCAGAATGTAGACACCTCGTGCCTTGGCCTCCCAGTCCCCTGCCTCCTTCTGGTAGGTCGCCAGTTCGTTGGACGTGGTGTTGCCCAGGTCGTTCAGGAAGCGCTCGACGGCAGGGTTGCGGTCGCCCTTCGCGAGATCATCGCACTCGCTGTGCGTCAGCTGGGCCTGCTTGTCCCAGTACTCGTAGATCGCGGCGGCCGACCCGCGCAGCACATCCTTGAGGTTGCGCCATCGTTCGTCGCGCGGGTCGAAGGCCTCCACGGTCGACTTGAGGCCGGTCATGGTCGAGCGGAACTGGTCCATCGCGGTGAGGGCGGTCCGGTAGTGCTCGCCCCGCTCGCGCGCCTTGGCGGGGACCTCGGTGAGTCCGTCGGGATCGTGCGCCTCGAGCGCGGCCTTCATCATCTCGCCGAGGGCGACCGCGTCGGCCTTGCAGGCGTCGTCCGCGGGGTCGAGCCCGTGATGCGAGACTTTGAGCGCCCGCAACGACCGCGCGGCCGGCTCGAAGCTGCGCACGTACTCGGGCCACTGCTCCGCGATCGCGGTGGCCTTGCGATCGGTGCCCTTGATGCTGTCGACCTCGGTCACCAGGCTGGCGATCTCGCTCATCGTCGACAGGGCCTCGTCCATCTTGCCAGGATCGCTCGCGCCGACGACGTCCTTCACGAGGGACTCGATGCGCTTGAGCTTCTCGTCGAGCTTCGCGTAGATCGCGTCCTTGCCCTGCGCGGTGTTCGCCAGGTTGCGCAGCACGCGGTCGACGACCGGGTGCCGGTCGCGCTGGCGCAGGTCCTTGCAGGCGGCGTCCGCCTGCGTGTAGTCGCGCTGCCACGCATCGAGGATCTCGCGCGTATCCGACTGCAGCTTGCTCGAGACGTACGACCATTGCTCGTCGGAGATCGAGAAGCGCGCGGCCTCGCCGGCCCAACGCTGCATCTCGTCCTTCTTGCGGTCGGCGTCGCGAAACCAGTCCTCGGCCTTGCCGCCCACGTCGAGGGCGAGCCGGCGCAGCTCCTCGATCCGCGTGCCATCCTTGGCGCGCTCGAACTGCTCGGCCTGCTCGACCAGCTGCTTGTCGAGGTCCTGGCAGCGACGCGGCAGCTCGGCGACGCTGCGCTGGTCGTTCTTGAGCTGCACCAGGTTCTGCGACGCGCGATCGAAGTCGTCGCAGTAGCGCGGATAGGAGGAAACGTACTTATTGGCGAGCGAGTCATCGCCCTTGACGCGCTCGAGCGACGACACCTTTGACCGCACGTCGCGCACCTTGCTGCGTGCCGACTCGATGTCGCTGGCGCTCGAGTCTGAGACCGCGCCATCGAGCGAGCTCGCCGCGTCGCGCAGCATCCCGTCGATGTCGCGGATCAGCGACTGCCGATCCGACTCGTCATCGGCGTAGCCAACCTTGATCGCGAAAAGAACCACGACTGCCACGAGGGCAGCGAACAACGCGCGCTTCATCTCCATCACCTATCCCGCCGCGTGGCGATCAGAAGAGACTGCCGGGGTCCGCTGTGCCTGCGTCCGACGGCGTCGGCACACCGGCGTCGACGCCCGCCTGGGCAGGCGGCGCCTCCGGCTTGGGCAAGGCGCCCATCGTGAACGAGTGGCCGCTGCGCAGCAGCGCCCGGGTCAACGGCGCCGGGAACTGCCGGCAGACGATCCCAGGTTGGCAATCTGAGTCCGCGACCTCGCGGAAGTTGTCGGCCTCCGGCCCGGTGAACCCCGCCTGGCGTAGCGCTGCCAGCGCGCGATCGGCGGGCATGCCGACGACGTCCGGCATGAGGTGCCACTCCATCGTCTCACCCAGGCGCCCCTGCCTCGGGTCCTCGGACTGTACGAGGAGCGTCATCGGAAGGCTCGCGGTCATGCGGCCGCCCGCAGCCGGTTGCTGGCGACAGACGTGGCCGAGCTCGATGACCGTGCCATCGACCGCGCTGCCGCACGAGTTGTGGGTGTCGTCCTCGACCGTGCCGCGGTGGCCGGCGCGCTGGAGCGCGGCCACCGCGTCCGCCCGCGACATCGCGAAGAGGTCGGGCACCGTGAAGACGCCAGGATCCTCGCTCGAGGTCGGGCCGGCACCCGACGTTGAAACGCTATGACCGCCAAGCTGCGACGAGAGCGAACACGCCCACAGCCCGGTGACCACGCCCATCCACCACCGCCGATACATCATCTCGTCGGACGCTACACGCGGGGGTGGGAAGCGAGCAAGCAAAGCCGCATGCAACGCCAAGCCGGCGACCGTACTGGAAACCGCGCTCAACGGTGGGCCGTGGTTGGCGCTCGGCATCCGACATCACCCCTGTGGGGTGATATGCAAGGCACCGTCCGCAGGCGACGGAGATGGCACTCGGAGTCCGTGGCCCAGCCCGCCTGTGCGCGTCGCGCATCGCCCACCGGCTCGTGCGGTCCGTGCCTGGCGGCGGCGCGCAGGCGCATGGGTCCCGCTCGATCGCGCATAGCGATCGGATCGATCTCTTTTGCGTCGCGCAGGTCGCGCACGACGCAATCATCTTGTTCGTGGGCTCGCACAGCAGGTCAAACGCGCGCTTCGTGTCGAACGACGTCGCGACCCACGCCGCACCGCGTCGACTCGAGGTGAAGGCGACCCCGTTGCGCTCGCTTCAGATCCCACGACAATAGCGCATGCCACAAATGCATCGCCCGCAGCTCTTCGCCGTGATGCCGGGCGCGCTGATGTACCGCGTCGAGCCATCCCACGGCCTAGGGTTCGCTGAACTCGACGTCGCGCGGCAGGTCCGGTGCCTCGCTTCTTCTGCGGCCTTCACCCGGATCCCCGAGCCTCAACTTCAGGCGCTCGTCGAATCGATCGCGCACGCGATTGGCCGCGCCGACTATCACTTCCAACGATTCCGAATGCAGCGGCAGAGGCTCGATGAGATTCGCGCGTGGGCGCCCGGCGACGTATTCTTTGATGCGGCCGTATCAACGATGCACTATGAGTTGCAGGCGCTCGCAGGAGCGGCACGGCTCTTGGTGGACCAGCTACTATCTTTGATCGCGAAGTCCCATGACCAACGAGACTGGGAAGCCGTTCCGATCTTCCGAGATCTAGTTGTCCCTGGCTCGTCAGAGGACAAGCCCGAGATTCACCGACTACGCAGCCACCGTGACTGGTTCGACCTACTAAACGCCTACCGCAATACGTTCTTTCACCGAGGATGGGCGCACGGAAGCGGGCACTTCGACAGCGATGGTCGCCAAGCGAGCGAGGTGCCAGAAATGAATGCACTGCTCGTGCCGGACCGCGCATCACTCACCGGGCGTAGTCGACCATATGATTGGACATACAACGACAAGACCACAGTCGATGATGTCGGAACGGGCATATACCAGGGACTAAATGCGATGCTCGCGGACCTCTGCGCGAATGCGTGGACAACAGCCGTCCCGCCACCGGGGAGACTTGCGCACGATGAACGCCCAAACATCATGGTCGCACTCCCAATTCCCATTACCCTCGTAATCGAGGACCTGCTGCTCGCCCCAATATTTTCCTCAAGAGAACGAGCGATGGCGTTTGTCCAACTTGCGCCTGGGCTCGCAGAAATGGTGCACGCCCGCGAGGCGGAGTTGCTCGAGGTGCGGTCCAACTCCGACTTAGCGCCAACGCCGGCCATCAGCCTTTCGTTCGCACGACTCACCTCCGATCACGCCACCCGGACACTGATGATATGCCTAGATCCCGAACCGTGCGACAGCGGATGGTCTGAGTTCCGCTCATCGAGCGCAGTAAACGTTCCGTTGGACGAATTAATGAGGGACAACATAAGAATCGCAAGCCTACCGGTCGACGCGCCAATGACCGTCTACGTGTGGCGAAAGCCGTTTCTCATTCAATAGCGCACCCTAGACATAGGAGCATTTTGCGAGGCGCGTCCTCCGGACGAACGCACGTCATCGAATCGCCAGCGGGACGCCAAGTCTGAACAACGAAGGAGAAGATGATGAAGGACTACGCGATCACGAAGGACCTGCTGCGCGAACTCGTGCAGACAATGCCCCCGGTGTTCGACAGTCACGCGCTGATCATCCAGGCGATGCAGCGGCATCCACAACTCTACACGATGGACCTCTACTCGTTCGTCGCGAGCGACGATCCGATCCAGCAGCTCCACGCGTCGATCGGCCAGCGCCTGCTGGGAATCGACACGATCGAACCTACGCGCAGGGTTCCCAGCCAGAACGTGCGGGGCCAGACGAGCGAGAACCAGGAGTGGCGACGCAAGTAGCGTCATTCGAGTGGGCATCAGCGCTCTTGTGGAACGCGAGCTCGCTCGACTCCGAGGCCAACTCGACCGCGAAGGCCACCGAGCGCGACGGGCTCCATGCCCGAGCATCCGCCGGTCGATCACGGTGCGGTTAGAATCCACCCACTAAGTCTGGTGGAGAACCATAGATCGCCTCGTCGGTCCGGGCCCACAGGTGCAGACGGTCCGAATCCCCACCGCACGGCACCTCGGTACAGGACACTATCGCCCGTCCAACCGGTCCCCAGCAATCTTGTATACATCGATCCCATCGAGCACGATGCGAGCCAGGTGCATCGTTCCTTCGGCGAGAACCCCGCCACCCAGCCCGCTCATTCCGGCGACAGCGCGACGCTGATCGTCTGCCCAGGAGCGCCTCGTGTCACCTACCCAACCCGACGCCAAGCAGTACGCGCAGCGACCGAAACCTAAGGCCACCAAGCCCACCAAGCCCACCAAGCCCACCAAGCCCACCAAGCCCACCAAGCCCACCAAGCCCACCAAGCCCACCAAGCCCGCCAAGCCCGCCAAGCCCGCCAAGCCCACCAAGCCCACCAAGCCCACCAAGCCCACCAAGCCTACCAAGCCCACCAGGGCCACCAAGGCCACTGCCACCCCTCAGCCCAGCGCTGACTCGACGCCCTCCCCCGACGCGGGCCTCTCGCATCGCTCCCTGGTCACTGAGTCGCACCTCGACGACTTCGTGCGCCGGAGAGGCGTCGACAGCCGCACCGTCATCGTCGACCTGTTGCACAAGCTAGTCACCTCCACGGTGGCCACACCTCGCAGCATCCGGTTCCCACGCGGTGAGGCGAGTGGCCAACCAGGCGAAGACTGCTACTTGGACGCGGCGGAGGCCCATCCACCGTTCGTACCCGCGGGGCCCAGTTTCTGGGAGATCGGCACGAATCTCAAGCCGCTTGCAAAGGCCACGGAAGACTACAGGAAGCGCACGCGCACGACACCATCGAACGAGAGACGTTCGGCGACGTTTGTCTTCGTCACGCCACTCTCGGATCAGCGGACGACCCAAACATTCCGATCGGCGCAGCGCGACCGGTGGATCGCCAAACGACGCGCCGCGAACCAGTGGAAGGACATTCGCGTCCTTGATGGCAGCATGCTCGTCACGTGGCTCACACGGCTGCCCGCGGTCGACCGATGGCTCGCCGACCAACTCGGCATCGCCGGCGATGCAACTAGCACCCCCGAGCTTGAATGGGCCACGCTTCGAACCATCGGCAGCCCGCCCCCGCTCCACCCGGAGGTATTTCTGGCTGGGCGGGCCGCCACGCTGGAGCAGCTAAACAAGCTGTTCTCTGGGGAGATCCCCGAGCTGCGTCTGGAGACGCGAGAGGTTGGCGAGCACGTCTGGCTTGTCGCCGCCTACCTGGCATCACGGCCGCCTCCACTGCAAAGCGCCGGCGGTCGCTGCCTGATTGTAGGGAGCCCTGGCGACTTCAAGCGAGCCCTCGGGTTGGATGCACACGTCTTGATCGTCAACTTCCCGCTCGAGGAATTCACTCCAGAACTCCACCAGCGCGCCCGAAACCGAAACCACAGGGTCATCTACGCCGCACTACCTGGTGGCCCGGATCACCCATATCGCGTCTCAGTTCCTCGTCCACGCGAGCACGAATTGCGTACCGCGCTCGAATCCTCCGGCTACAACACCCAACGGGCGCGCGATCTTGCCACCAAGTGTGGTGGCCAGTTGTCCTCGCTACGCCGGATCCTGCTGGGGTTGTCGCTCTACCCGGAATGGAGCGTTCCATCGCCCCACGCCGACGTAGTCATCGCCAACTTGATCGGCCGGTGGCGCGAGGACGTGTCCGGCGACCGGGAGGAGGTCGAACTTGTCGCGGGAAAACCGTACGGGGAGTGGATCCACTCGATCCGTGAGTTCGCGGCGCGGCGCGCCACTCCCCTCGAGCATCGTGCCCCGACCTGGACCTTCGGCCCACGCTTCGAGGGATGGAACACACTCGGACCTCAAGTCTTCGACGATGTCCTCGACCGGCTGGCGGCGACCACTATCCGTGTGCTGGGCGAGCGCGACCCGCAGTTCGATCTTCCCGTTGCCGACAGATCCGCAGCGGCAGTGTTCGGACATGTGCTGACCCACTCCGGAGCCCTACGAATGGGGCTCGCCGAGACCCTCGCCCTTCTGGCCACGCACGGCGACGCTCTGCCCAACGCGACGCCGAACAAGGCAGCGACCGTCGCCGCGCTCGCGGTGCGCGACCTGCTCGAAAACGCCGACTGGGTCATCTGGGCAAGTCTTGACAGGTTGCTGCCACTTCTCGCCGAAGCGTCCCCCCGAGAGTTTCTCGATGCGCTCGATGGGGCAATCGACCGTGTCCCGTCGGCGATCGACACCATGTTCGCGCAAGAGGGAAAACGCTTCGGCGAGAGCACGGTGATGACCGGTATTCTTTGGGCGCTGGAAACCATGGCGTGGGAACCGACGCTCTTGACACGTGTGACCATCACGCTCGCGCGGCTAGCTGCGCGTGATCCTGGGGGGCGCTGGGGCAATCGCCCTTTGCCTTCGCTGACGACGATCTTCCTGCCCTGGCGATCCCAGACTGTCGCGTCACTCGCGCAACGCGTGACGGCGCTGCGGGCGCTAGCGGGCGAACATCCGGTACAGGCCTGGGACCTACTGAAGTCGCTCCTGCCGCATACACAGATGTTCACCATGGGGTCGCACCGACCGTCCTGGCGCGAGTGGATCCCGCCCGACTATCCCGATCGGACCAGCGGCACAGAGTTCGCAGCCGCCGTGAAAGCGTACACCGACCTCCTGCTCGAACTTGCCGCCGATAGCCCGAATCGGCTGACTGAACTCATCGAACGCCTGAACGACCTCCCGCCGGAAGCGTTCGACAAGGTCTGCTCCTTCCTTGGGAGGCCGGAAACTGTCTCGCTCCCAGAGGAAGTTCGAAGCCGGCTCTGGGAGTCACTCGAGCACATGGTCCGCGAACACAGGGCGTTCCGGGATGCGACCTGGGCACTCAAGAGTCACCGCGTCGAGACGCTTGCGCAGCTTGCTGCAGCCTTGGCCCCAACGAGCGCACGCTACCGCTATCGCCACCTGTTTACTAACCGCGAACACGATCTCCACGATGACGACGGTGATTTCCACGTTCAGGAGCAGCGGCTCGCAAGCAGGCGTGAGGCTGCGGTGGAGAGTATTCACACGGCCGAGGGAATTTCCGGCGTACTCTCGATGGCACGCATGGTCGAGTCTCCGTGGAAACTTGGCGTCGCGTCAGGGAATGGTGCGTCGGTCGATAGCGACGCCGACTTGCTCCGCTTTGAAGTCGGAGCAGAGGATACAGCGATCGTTCACTTCCTCAACGGCTATGCACGCGCACGGTTTCTTCGTCTCGGTGTCGCCTGGCTCACAGAGTTGGGCATCGGTACCTGGGCCCGCGAGGAGCGCCTACGCCTGCTCACGTGGCTCCCCTTTCAGCCACCGGTGTGGGACTTCGTCGAGCAACTCGGCGCTGACGACCAAGCCGCCTACTGGGGAAACACACCCGCGGTGCCCCACGAGACCCGCACCGGACTGGGAGCGGCCGCCAGGCGACTTCTCGCATGTGGACGGCCGAACGCGGCAGCCTGGTGCCTGGAGGTGCAGGCACACCGTGACGACGCGCCCGATCCAGAGCAGGTCGAGGAAGTGCTTCGCGCCGCAGCCAAACCGAGCACCGACCCGCGCCCTCCGGACGCACGCATCCTCGTGGGACTCATCGAGTTTCTGCAGAAACATGAGTATAGTCGTCGCGCACTACTCGAACTCGAATGGATGTATCTCCCGCTCCTCGGTGACCCGCACCGTACACCTCCCAAGACTCTCGAGGAGGAACTCAGCACCGACCCCCAGTTGTTCTGCCAGCTCTTGCGCCTCGTCTTCCGCTCCGAGCGCTTGCGGGGCGAGCCCAAGGAGAATCCGACGAATGAAGAGCGAAACCGCGCGATGAACGCATACCGTCTTCTCCAGGACTGGGGAACGGTTCCAGGCCAGCACGATCGCGAGATCAATGAATCCGAACTGACGGACTGGGTGGAGCGTGCCCTGGCAAGTTGTGGCGAGTCCGGCCACACGGAACTCGGCCAGCAGTACATCGGCAAGATTCTGGCGCACGCACCGCACGCAGCGGAAGACCAATGGCCGGATGCAATCGGACGCGTCCTGAACGTCGCCGCTCGCAAGCACATGCGCCGCGGATTCACCCTCGAGCTATTCAACCAACGCGGTGTCCACGTCGTCGACGCCGGCAACGGTGAACGTGCGCTCGCAGCCAAGTACACCGCTCAGGCCGATAGCCTCGCCACTCGAGGATTCCACCGCGTCGCAGACGCGCTCCGAGAACTCGCCGCCGAATACATCAGGGACGCGGTGCGCGAAGCCGCCAAGCACCGCGACGACGAATAGCTTCACCGAGCTTCGCGCAGATCGCGCCTTTACCCTGCGCGGCGTTCGCCACCATGCGAAGGACGCGCGCGACGACCAAGTAGCCGTCGCGCTGGGCGCAGGTTGCACGCGGCTCTGCACCCAATCGGCTGGCGCTCGTAGGGGTCGTGTGAGGCCACAGCCACCGGCGCAGCTCGACTGTCGCGCGGAGGAACGCGGGGTTCCATGTCTCGACGGCCGTCGGAATCCCGAGGATGAAGACGAGACTTCTGACAGGGAAGAGGATCCCACCGATTCGCAGGCCCCGGCAACCGACGATGCCGACGACGGCGGATCACGTGAGGCATGAAGGTGGCACCGCCGCCGGTCCCACAGGCGCCGTGGGCGGGCGGCCAAGTACGCCTCGCGATCGAGCGCGGTGGAACCGGCATCCGATACATGTGAACGACGATTACATTCTAGCGAGCCTGACCGATGTTCCTGGGTCCTCGCCGACAGCGCACCCGCGCAACGCCACGAAATCGAAGGTGGTTTTCTCGTGCAACTTCGCACTCGCGCCTTTGGGGTCACGAAACGACGACGGTCCACCCGGACCACCCAGCGCCCACCCGGGCGCTTCGTCATTTTCGGGGCGCGCGATCGGGTCGCCTGCAGCAGGACTCGGCCTGCTCGGGCGCACCCGGGATCGCTCCGGCGGCTGGCTCCCATCGCCGGTCGGCCCCCGACCACTGGAACGCGGCGACCGCGACGATCAGCCCGCGACGCTCTTCATGTTGTCGGCGTCCATGCGGAGGCCGTGCACCTCGAGCTCCGACAGGGCGGTGCCGATCCCGCGGATGTCGTCCGGCGATGGGTCAGTGCTCGTCGTCGTGCTCCACGCGGGACGTGCGCGAGACCACCGGCGCGTCGAAGGGGATCGTCATCACGCGGTCCACGTTCGCGCCCCGCTCGAGAAAGACGATCGTGTCGCCGTGGAGGCCAACCCAGAGCACGTCGCAGCCCTCGTGCATCCCGAAAGGCCCGACGCGCTCGTGCGGCGGCGTCGCGTAGATCAACTCGACGCGATCGTCGAACCTCGCGACGCCTCCGAAGTAGTGCTCCGTGCGGCTCTCACCCAGACTCGAGTGCCCACGGACCGCGACCACCCAGCGCGGCGTCCGCGTCCACATGCGAAGGGCGGACGGGACGTGCTTGACGACGCGTATCCCATCGCCATCGAGGACGTGGAGCGCGCGGGTCTCCGCGACGATGCGGCGCGCCCCCGCGAAGAGCCGCACACCCGAGACGGGAATCTCGAGCGGGATGCGCGTCGGCCGCGCCAGCGCGGCATGCGACGCGACCATGAGCGCGAGACCGCCAGAGGCCTGCGAGGCGGCCCAGACCAGGCGGTGCTCGTCGGCCGCCAGCGCGGACGCCGAGTCGTTCCAACCGCGCAGCGTGATCCGCTCGACCGCCCCGGTTGCACGGGCGATGCGGACGATCCCGTCACCCGTGGCGAGGGCGCCGATGACGTGGTCGCATGTCACGACCGCCGAGTGAGCCTGTATGTCGACCGCCGCGGGTTCGAACGGCGCGCCGTCCCGTGCGAGCAAGGTCTTCTTGCTGAGCAGCACCATCCCGGAATCGTCGACATGGAGCTTGCCGCCGGGTAGCCGCTGGTCGAGGACGCGCTGGACCGCGCCGCTGACCGGGTCGCCCGTGCATAGCCACCAGCGCGCGGTCGGCTCCCGCAACTCCGCGAAGCCCTCCTTCGGCGCGATCGCGGGATCCGCTTCGAGGTAGTAGATTCGCTCGCGGTGAAGGTCGATCGCGGCGAGTCGGCGCGATTCGAAGAGCACGGTGGGTTGCACCGCGGGTCGAGTCAGCCGCGCAGCGCTGTGACCCTCTTGTCAGGTGAGCGGTTCGCGCGCGCGGCGCCACTCGGCGGGGATCGAGTCGACGCCCGCGGACAGGGCGACGATGCCGCCGACGATCGCGCCGGTGGTGTCCCGATCGCCGGGCGGCGTGATCGCGGTCCAGACGGCTTCCTCGTACGAGTCGAGGTGACGCGCGGCGACCCAGACACAGAACGGAACGGTGTCCGCCGCGATCACCTGCGCGCCGCTGCCGAGGCGGCGGGCGGCCTCCGCAGGGTCGGCGGCGAGGCCGAGGCTGCGCGCCGACGCGATGCCGGCACGCGTCGGTCCGGCCGGCGTGTGCTCGTGGACGGCGGCGAGCAGCGCGTCGCCGTCGAGCGCGCCATGGGCGGCCATGTCGGCGGCGACCGCGGCGGCGACGGCCACCGCGACCGCGCCCGCGGCGCCATCGGGGTGCGCGTGCGTCGGGGCGGCGGAGCGCAGCGCCTGGTCGCACGTGCGTTTCAGATCCGCCGCGAAGTACGCGCCGATGGGTGCGGCGCGCATCGCGGCACCGTTGCCCATCGAGCCTTCGCCGTCGAACAGCCGTGCGGCCTCGCGACGCCAGGGCGCGCCGGCGGCGATCCGCGTGAGCACGGTCCGCGCCGCGCCGCCGTAACCACGATGCGGCTCGGCCATGTAGCGATCCGCGAACGCCGGCGCGAGCTCGTCGGGATCGAGCGTCCCGTACGCATTCAGGTGGCGGACGATCGAGATCGCCATCGCGGTGTCGTCGGTCCAGCGCCAGGGCCGCTCCTTCCGGACGGCGCGACGGGCCAGCAAGGGCTCGGCGGCCGCCCCGAGCAGCAGGAACGACTGGCCGAGCGCGTCGCCGACCGAGAGCCCGACCAGCGAATCGAGCGCGCGGCTGACCTCGACGGCGATCTCGCCTGAGCTCATAGCGTATAGGATACACGAACAGGCGCGGGCTAGCTATCCAGGCCATCGGTGTTCGCGGCCACGCGCTTGAGCAGCGCGATCAACGTGGCCTTCTCCTCCTCCGAGATGCCACGGACGACCTGCTGCTCGCCGCGCACGAGCACGTCGCGCGCCTGGGCGACGCGGGTGCGTGCGAGGCGGGTCAGCTCGAACAACCCACCACGCTGCACCTCGGGACGACGGATCAGGCCATCGCGCTCCATGCGCGCGAGCAACTGCACCATCGTCGGTTGCTCGACCCGCGCCGCCGCGACCAGGTCCTTCTGCGAGAGCGGTCCGCGCTCGTCGAGCGCCATGAGCACCGGGATGTAGGCCATGCCGATGCCGAGCTCGCGCAACCTCGCGTCGTGCATCCGCAGCAGCTTGCGCGACGTGTGGTTGATCCAGAACGCGAGGAAGCGTTCCGAGTCCCAGGGGGCCGATCGGGCTTGCATAGCAACCTATGCTGCTATACATAGCATGCTATGAACACGCACTTCGCGATCGAAAACGTGCGGATCTTCGACGGCGAGACCGTCATCGCGGCGACGACCGTCGAGGTCGTCGGGGACCGCATCCGCGCCGTTGGCGGAACGCCCCCGCCCGGGGTCGAGGTCCTCGACGGCGCCGGCGCGACGCTGCTACCGGGGCTCATCGATGCCCACGTGCACACGAGCCCGGCGTCGCTGGCGCTCGCGCTCCGGTTCGGCGTGACCACCGAGCTCGAGATGCAGGGCACCCACACGAAGCACGACCGCGCGCACGTCACGCACGACGATGCGCTCGCCGACGTCCGGTCTGCGGGCTTCGGGCTGACGCCACCGGGCGGCCACCCCAGCGAGCTGTTTCCCCCGGACTTCGACCCACGCACCGCCGGTGGCGGCGGCGATCGCCGGCCGCGCACGAGCCCGATCGTGCATGGCGAGGTCACGAGCCCGGAGGAAGCGATCGCGCTGATCCCGAAGCTCGTCGCGTCCGGGTCGGACTACATCAAGTTCATGATCGACGACGGCAGCGTCGAGGGCCATCCGGGGCTGCCGATGCTCGACGAGGCGACGCTGGTCGCCGGGGTCCGCGAGGCGCACAAGCACGGCATGCTGACGATCGCGCACACGCTGACGCTCGAGGCGACGCGCATGGCGATCGAGGCCGGGATCGACGGCCTCGCGCACCTGTTCTGCGATCGCCCGCACACGCCCGAGATCGTCGAGTTGATCGCCCGTTCGGGCGCGTTCGTCGTGCCCTGCGTGACGCTCGACGCCTCGATGATCGGCATCACGGGCGAGGACCTCGCGGACGATCCGCGGGTCGCGCGACGGCTCGACGCGGCGTGGGACCGGACGTTGCGGGCGAGCTTCGGCCACTATCCGCAGGGTCGGATCGACGACGTCCTCGCGACGGTGCGCGCGCTGCACGCGGCCGGGGTCGACCTCCTCGTCGGCACCGACGTGTCGATGCCCCTGCCCTTTCTCGGCGGGCTGGCGCATGGTGCGAGCGTCCACCGCGAGCTCGCGCACCTGGTCGCGGCGGGCCTGTCGCCGTGCGAGGCGCTGCGTGCAGCGACAGCGCTCACCGCGCGCCGGTTCGGGTTGCTCGATCGCGGTCGCATCGCGCCGGGGTTGCGCGCCGACCTCGTGCTCGTCGATGGCGATCCGACCGTGACGATCGACGACTCGCTGAACCTGCGCGCGATCTGGCGACGCGGAGCGCGGCTCGCCGACGGGTTCAGCTGACGGTGATCACCGCCTTCCCGCGCGAGTGCCCCGCGGCCAGCGCGCGGATCGCGGTCGGCACCTCGTGCAGCGGATAGCGCCGCTCGACGACCGGCGTGAGCGTCCCGGCCTCGAGCATGTCCTTGAGGATGCGCAGGTCGGCCTGGTTCACCAGCGCGAGCGGCGAGCGGAACTTCTGGCGGGTCGCGACGCCGACGATCTTGGACCAGACCTGCCGCCCCATGCCGAGCCACTTGCCGCCGCCCTCGCCCCCGACGAGCACGAGCGTGCCGGTCGGGGCGAGCGCGCGTCGCAGGGTGGACACGCCGCGGCTGCCGGCGAGATCGATGATCGCGTCGTACGTACGATCGCCGGTGGTGAAGTCGTCGCGGGTGTAGTCGATGGCGTGCGCCGCGCCGAGCGCGCGGACGAAGTCCAGCTTGGAGGTACTGCACACGGCGGTCACCTCGGCGCCCATCGCGCGCGCGAGCTGCACGGCATACGAGCCGACCCCGCCGCCCGCGCCGGTGATCAGCACGGTCTGCCCGGCCTGGAGGTTCGCGGCGCGCAGCCCGACGAGGGCGGTCGTCGCGGACACGGGCACGACGGCGGCCGCCTCGAACCCGAGGTTCGACGGCATGGGCACGAGCGTGGACTGGGTGGCCCGCGCGTACTCGGCGAACGAGCCGGCGCCGGTGCCGAAGACCGCGTCGCCGGGCGCGAACCCCGTCACCTTCGCGCCGACCTCCGCGACCACCCCGGCGAGCTCGAGGCCGCGCACGGGGTTGCGCGGACGACGGAGGCCGGTGGCGAGGCGCACAGCGTAGGGCATGCCCTCCATGAGGTGCCACACGCCGAAGTCGACGCCCGCGGCGTGGACGCGGACGATCACCTCATCGGGACGCGGCCGCGGGCGCTCGATCGCGCGGAGCTGCAGCACGTCGGCCGAGCCGTACCGGTCTTGAACGATGGCGGACATGAGCGCGTCGGGCGAGGGAGCGGTCATCGGGGTCGGTTCGGTGTTCATCATGAGACCAACCTAGCGACGGCGGCGGCTGCGCGATTGAACGAAAGGGCTGCGACGGTGGTGCGCCCGGGGATCCTGGCCGCGCCCGGCCGCGGCCGCTCGTGGCTTGAACGAAAGGGCTACGCACGCGAAAATCCACCGATGGCTGCGAGGGCACACGGCCGCATGGTCTTCTGGGAGGGCGCCAGCATGTGGGTGCTCGGCACGCGACCCGGAGACGCGCCGTATCCCAAGACCCACCCGCACTCCCATCACGCGGTCCAGGTCACGCTGAGCCTGCGCGGCGGCTTCACCCTGGAGGCGGGCGACCTGCGCGTGCCCGGGCCCGCGGCGGCGGTCGCGCCCGACACCGAGCACGCGTTCGAGGCCCACGGCGCGATCGCGCATCTGTTCATCGATCCCGAGGGGCGGTCGGGCCGCGAGCTCCGTCGCGCGTTGTTCGCGAGCGCGCCGCTGGTCGCGATCCCCTCGGCACCGCTGCGCGACCTCACGGACCGGCTGGCCGCGGCGTTCGACGCGCCCCGCCGCGCGGACGCGACGTTTGTCGAGCTCGGCCGCGCCGTGCTCACGCTGCTCGCCCCCGAGGGCGACCGCGATCTCCGGCCCGACGCTCGCGTGCGCAGGATGTCGACCTGGGCGGCGGGACGGCTCGATACGCCAGTGAGCCTCGTCGATGCGGCGGCGCACGTGGGGCTCTCGAGCGGCCGCGCGCGCCACCTCTTCGTCGAGCAGACCGGCCTGCCCTTTCGCACCTACCTGCTGTGGCAGCGCCTGACGAGGGCCGTCGAGATGTTCTCGAGCGGGGCCTCGCTCACGGACGCGGCGCATGGCGCGGGCTTCTCCGACTCGTCGCACCTCAGCCGGACCTTCCGCCGCATGTTCGGCATCGCGGCGGACTCGCTGCGCGTGATGTAGCCGCTCCGTTCAAGTGCGCGGCCGCGGCATGCCTTACCCCTGGAGGCATGAACCACGCACAACACGTTCTGGGCCTCGTGCTCGTCGCGGCTTGCGGCAGCACGGTGCCTGCGCAGGTCGTGACCATCGGCGATCACCAGGTCGAGATCGCGACCGCCGGCGCCGGCGCCGCGACGGTCGTCTTCGAGGCCGGGCTGGGCAGCGACTGGACGCCGTGGGACCAGGTCGCCAGCGAGGTCGCCGCGCACGCGCGCGTCTTCGCGTACTCGCGTCCGGGCTATGGCGCCAGCGACCCAGCGACGCCGCCGCGCGATCCGGCGCGCATCGTCCTCGAGCTGCGCGCGCTGCTCGCCGACGAGGGATACGCGCCGCCGTACCTGCTCGTCGGGCACTCGATGGGCGGGACGTACATGGAGCTGTTCGCGAAGGCGTACCCCGACGAGGTCGTCGGCGTGGTGCTGGTCGATCCGCGGCCGCGCGATTTCCTCGCGACCTGCGAGGCCGCCGCGCTCGACCAGTGCGGGATCCCTGACGCGCTCCTGGTGACGCAACCGCCTGCGGTGATCGCCGAGTACCGCGCGTTCGCCGCCGCGACCGCGCAGATCGAGGCGGCCGGGCCGTTTGGCGATTACCCGGTTCGCGTGCTCACGGCGACCGAACACCCGGTCTCGCCGGCGCGCGAGGCGCTGTGGGAATCGATGCTCGGGTCGCTGGCCGCGGAGGCCGACGACGGCGCGCAGGTCATCGTCCGCGGCGCGGGCCACTACATCCAGCTCGATCGTCCCGACGTGGTCGTGGACACCATCCTCGAACTGCTGCCCTGAGACAGGAGATCACGATGACCCGTATCAAGACACCTCTCCTCGCGCTCGTCCTGCTCCTGCTCCCCGCGGTCGCGCTCGCCGACGTCGCCGACGCCGCCGACGACGACGACGACGCGTCACTCGCGTGGCAGCTGCGGCCGGTGACGAACCGCAACCTCGCCCGGATCGCCAGCGCGGCCGCCGCGTTCAACGACGGCAATGGCAACCTGGACCTCGCCATCGCCACCACGTGGACAGGCACGTACCGGCTGTCGGACGCGTGGGCGCCGATGGTGCGGCTCGGCCTGGTCGGCAACAACGCGCCGGGCGCCGCCCTCGACGGCAGCGCCTTCGCGAATCCGCTGGTGGGGGCGACCTACACCCGCCGGCTGGGCCGCAGCCATCGGCTCGCGCTGTTCGGCGCCGCGACGCTCCCCGTCGGGACCGGCAACGCGAGGACCCACGCGGCCTCGATGACGGCCCTCCCCTCGGATCGCGCGATGTTCGATGTCGATGCGATGGCCGCGATCGCCGGGGTCGACGTCGCCTATGTCCGTCGCGGCTTCACCGCGCAAGCCGAGGCGACGCTGGTGCAGTCGGTTCGCGTGCGAGGACCCGCGATGGCCACGGCGACGCGGACCCGCGCGGCGGTCGGCGCGCACCTGGGGTACCTCGTGGGATGGCACGTCGCCGTCGGCGCGGACCTCCACTACGAGGACACGCTCACGGCCGCGGTCGGCGTGCGGATGCAGTTCCGGGTGGGCAAGGACACCTGGATCCGCCCCGGCCTGGCGTATCTCCGCGGCCTCGACCGGCGCGGACTCGATGCGCCGTTGCTCACCGCCCACACTACCGCGGTCCAGTTCGATCTCCCGATGACGTTCTAGCCGCCGTTTTCGCGTGATACTCCGGCGCGATGTCACGCGACGACGAGAAACGACGGGCCGCGCGCGCGGCGCTGCGCTTCGTCGCTGACGACACCATCGTCGGCGTCGGCACGGGGTCAACCGTCGCCTTCTTCATCGAGGCGCTCGTCGAGCGGCGCGTGCGCGGCGCGGTGGCGAGCTCGGAGCGATCGGCCCGGTTCCTCGGCGAGCGCGGCATCCGCGTCATCGACCTCAACGAGGTCGATGACCTGTCGCTCTACGTCGACGGCGCCGACGAGTGCGACGGCGCGCTGCGCCTCGTCAAGGGCGGCGGCGGCGCGCTCACCCGCGAGAAGATCCTGGCCGCGGCCGCCGCCACGTTCGTGTGCATCATCGATCCGGCCAAGCGGGTCGACGTGCTCGGCGCCTTCCCGCTGCCCGTCGAGGTCATCCCGATGGCGCGGAGCCTGATCGCGCGTCAGCTCCGCGCCCGCGGCGGCCGCCCGGTCTGGCGCGAGGGCTTCGTCACCGACAACGGCAACCACATCCTCGATGTCCACGATCTGCGCCTCACCGATCCGGTCGCCACCGAGCTCGATCTCGGACAGCTCGCGGGCGTCGTCACCGTCGGGCTGTTCGCGCGGCACGTCGATGTCTTCTATACGATCACCGGTGCGGGGCCGACCTGCCTCGTGCCCAGTCTCGCCGGGACACCCATCTACGAGCGGACCTTCACGCCAGCACTCCAGGACGTGATGCAGCTGGTCTTCGTCGAGCTGCGCGGGAATCGCACCGCGACCGGCGACATCGACGCGCTCACCTTCGACGGGATGGTCGACGATCTGGAGGGTGTGCGGCGCGCGCTGGACCTGGGTCGAGTCGCGGTGCTCGGGCACTCGGCCCACGCGATGCTCGCGCTGGCCTATGCGGCGCGATATCCGCAGATGACCTCGCACGTCCTGGCGATCGCGGGCGCGCCGGGCATCAGCGCGGCGCGGGCGGCGCAGACCGCGCTGTACTGGGAACTGGTCGCCTCCTCCGAGCGCAAGCGCATCCTCGCGGAGAACCGGGCCCGGCTGACCGAAGAGGTCCTGGCGCGGCTGACACCGAGTGAGCGGATCATCGTGCCGTACGCGGCGAACGGGCCGATGTTCTTCGCCGATCCGACCTACGACTGCACGCCGCTCTGGGAAGGACACGAGCAGATCTCCGACCGCCTCTTCGGCCGCTTCTGGGGGCCACAGGGACAGTTCGGCGCGTTCGACCCCGCGGCGAATCTACCGAACATCGTCGCCCCGCTGTTCATCGGCCAGGGCGTGTTCGACTTCGCCGCGCCGCCGCACGCCTGGGCCGGTGAGCTCGAGAAGCTGCCGACCGCGACGTACCGGGCATTCGAGCGAAGTGGGCATTACCCGCAGCGGGACGAGCCAGAGGCGTTTGGCGACGCGGTCGCGGGCTGGCTGAAGCAGTAGGCTTCGCTGTCGCGAAACGGACTGCGGTTGGCGTGGCGATGCGCGCCTCGCGACCGCATGGTGGCTCCATGCACAAGGCACATCCTGCCAGCAGGACGTCACTCCAGCAGGTCCTTCGATGAGCCGCTTGTACGGCGGTGTCCGCGGCGCCGACGCAGCCGCGAGCAGATCGGGTGAGACGCCAGTGCCTGGGAAGCGCACGCTCACCGAGGCGCTCCAGCTCCGCGCCGTGGTGCGTGCGGCACCTGCCGGCGAGGACGCGCACACGACGGCCGCCCGCGGTGTGACCGGCCCCGGCGGCGCGCTGCCCTTCGCCGACGTCATCGCGGCGAGCTTCGGACCCGCGCACGCCGACACCGTGCGCGGCATCGCGGCACACACCGGCGGCGCCGCCGCCGCGGCGGCGCAGGATCTCGGCGCGAACGCCTACGCCACCGGAAACGCGGTGGCGTTCGCCGGAACTCCCGATCTGCACACCGCGGCCCACGAGGCCGCGCACGTGGTGCAGCAGCGGCAGGGCGTGTCACTCAAGGGCGGCCTCGGCGCGTCCGGCGATGTCTACGAGCAGCACGCGGACGCGGTGGCCGATCGCGTCGTCGCCGGCCGACCCGCCGGCGACCTGCTCCGCGGCGGGATCACCGCGGCGTCGGCGGATCCGATCACCGCGGTCCAGCTGTCACCCAGCGGAACCCGCTCCACCGCGGAGATGGTCTACGGCGAGATCGTCTCGAGGACCCAGGATCCAGGCGGCGCCACCAGCACCGTCATCATCAACCGCGGCAGCAAGGACGGCGTCCACCGCGGCATGACCCTCGCGCTCAGCTGGCTGGGTGGCGCGATCGGCTCGGACGGCTTCATCGCCGACTCCTACGAGGTGAAGGACAGCACCGTCGTGGCGCACGTGTCGGCGACGCTCGACCAGCTCAAGCCGTGCGACTCGGCGGCGTTCCTGCCGTAGCGGGTGCCACGGCGTGCCGCGAAGTGCCGTACCGCATGGGTGCGGAAGTGCCCCGCGTCACAGGGTCGAACTACAGGCCCCGGCTGCACCCTTCAGCGCGGACGCTTGTGTGCTTCTGTCTCCGCGCGACCCGTGCGCGCCGAGCGATTCACCGCCCTTCTCTATCGGCAGCGCTGGACGCTCCTGGCCCTGACGACCGTGCACGCCTTCGTGCTGCACTACTTCGTCATCGGGTTTCCGTCGTGGGACGGGTTCACCTACCGATTGCCACCGGTGGTCGAGCTGGTCCAGCACGGCGACTTCGGGATGACCAGGTTCAACCAGTGGGCGTTCGTCGGCCACCTGCCGTTCCTCGAGCTCGCCAACCTGCCATTCCTCTATGTGTTCAAGCTGCGCGGGCTCTACATCGGTGTTCCGCTGGTCGTGTACCCGCTGTGTGTCTACGCGGTCTACGCCTGTGGACGCGAGCTGACCGGCGATCCGCGCTCGGCCACGTTCGGCGCGATCGCGTACGCCGCGCTGCCCATGGTCAACCAGCAGCCGTACGCGGGCTACATCGACTTCATCCTCGCGGCGCTGATCGCCTACTTCGTCTATGCGGTGCTCCGCCTGCGGACGACGACCCGCCCGGGGTGGTCGTTCGTCCGCGTCGTCGTCGCCACCGTGCTGGTCACGATGTCGCGGGTCCACGCGCTGTACATCGTCGTGGTCCTGACGCCGTGCCTGATCTACCCGAGCTTCTGCCAGCGCACGCGGTGGCGGGTGACGGTCGCGGATCGGCGCGGGCTGTGGCGAGCGCTGGCGGCCATCGCGCTCGGCGCGGCGCCGATGATCGCGCTGCAGATCTACCGCTTCGTGCACTACGGGACTCCGACGTATCCGCTCCAGTTCGCGGTGCTCGGCATCACGATCGGCAACGGCAAGCCCGCGCTCGAGCACATGCGGGCCGGTGGCGTTCACGACGGCAGCCTGCTCGAGCTCGGTCGGGCGGCGATCCGCGGCTGGATCTGGCTCGGGCGATGGCCGAAGATCGGGTTCTTCGACTCTCGCGAGCAGGGCGGCGGCTTCGTCGCGTGGGTCGCCGCGCCGCTGCTCCCGACCTTCGTGCGGCGCGCGACGCGGGTCGAGCGCTGGCTGGTCGTGGGCTGCGTGGTGGTCTCGGTGCTGGCCCACGACTTCGCGATCCCGCGGTACGCGTACACGCTCGTGGTCGCGCTGGTGGTGGTGATCGGCCGGGCGATGCCGGCGCTGCTCGAGGGCGGCCGGCGCCATCGCGCGCTGTTCTGGTTCGCGAGCGTGGTGCTGCTCGCCCACGGCTGCCGGCCCGAGGTCGACCTGCTCGCGATCCACCGCGGCGGGTTCTCGCCGCGCCTCAACATCGCCAGCAGCCCCTACGCGGACCAGACCTTCGTGCCCTTCCCCGACATCCACGGGCGGTTCGTGATCATCGACGGCGTCGCCGAGGGCATGGTGTTGCCGATCTACGGCGCCGACCTCGACAACGAGATCCTCGAGACGGTCCCGGCCGACGCGCTCGGCGCGCGCTGCGCCGGGCTGGCCGCGGTCCTCGCGCGCGAGCCCACGGCGCTGTTCATCGACGACAAGGACGAGACCCGCGACTGTCAGCGCACGTGCCAGTTCACGACCACGACCGGCGCGTGTCGGGCCTACCGGATCGTCCCGCCATAGCTCGCTGGCTACGTGGATCGATCCGCGCGACCATGGCGCGTGCTCGTCGCGCTCGCGCTCGCGGTCGTCATCGTGGTGGCGCTGCAAGCGCGCCGCGCGGTGAACAGCGTCGCGCTGAGCCGGTTCCGCGCGCTGTTCCCGGCCTGGCGGTTCTTCGATCGCGCGACGGCATCGCCCGCCCTGCTCGTCCGGTTCGCGAGCGGCGACGGCGAGCTGGGCGCGTGGGCCGCGATCGACCGCGCGCCCCACCACCGCGCGCTCGGCTGGCTGATCGCCCCCGAGCGCAACCTCGCGCTCGCCTACCAGGCCGCGGTCGAGCAGCTCGTCACCGAGCTCGGCGAGCTCGAAACCACCGACGGCGACGCCGCCGATGACGCGATCGACACCGATCCGGCGGTGGTCGGGCTGGTGTCGTACGAGCTCGTGACTCGCATCGCGCGCGCGCACGTCCCCGCCCGCGCGCGCTTCCAGTGGAAGGTGATCGTCCCCGGCGAGCCGACGCCGCACGACTACCTGCAGTCACCGGTGATCGCCGCGTGACTGTCGACGACGCCGTCGCCTGGATGGCCCGCGGCCTCGCGCTCGCCGCCGCGGTCGCCGCGCTCGAGCTGCTGCGCGTCCGCCGCGCCCTCGCCGACACCGGCGTGTTCGCCTGGCCCGTGCTGCGCCGCGAGCTCGCCGGGGCGCCCCGCGGGGTCCGCGCCGTCGCGGACGCCGTGCTGTCGTACCGCGGCACGCTCGCGGTGCTCGCGCTCCAGCTCGCCGCCGCGCTCGCGCTGCCGTGGATCGATCACCCGGCGCCCGCGTGGATCGTGTTCGCCACCTCGCTGGCGATCGCGATCCGGTTCCGCGGCGCCTACAACGGGGGCAGCGACGCGATGCTCCTCGTCGTCGCCCTCGCGGTCGCCCTCGCCCGCAGCGCGCCCGACTCGCGACTCGCGCTGGCCGCCCTGGGCTACGCGGCCGCGCAGCTCGTGCTGTCGTACTTCATCGCCGGCGTCGCCAAGCTCGCGGATCCCGCCTGGCGGCGCGGTACCGCGCTGCGGATCGTGGTCCGGCTCCCGCAGTACCAGGTGGCCGCCGCCGCGCAGGCGCTGCTCTCGCGCCCCGTCATCACGCGGGTGGCGGCGTGGGCGATGCTCGCGTTCGAGTGCGGGTTCCCGCTCGCGCTCACCGATCGCACGGTCTGCCTCGCGCTCCTCGCGTTCGGCGCGGGCTTCCATCTGACCAACGCGATCGTGTTCGGCCTCAACCGCTTCCTGTGGGCATGGCTCGCGGCGTACCCGGCGCTCGTGTTCTGGGTCGCGCGGCTCCACGGGTGATCCGCTGGAGGATCGCTACCGCGGCAGCCAGCCGTAGCCGGCCGCCAGCAGCAACGGCCCGAGCACGAGCGGGGCCCAGAACGGCGACCGGGGGATCGCCAGGACGCCGATCAAGGAAGTGAGGAGCACGTAGCCCCCGATGACCTTGAGCAGCGCGTGATCGCGGACGCCGACGGCGTGCACGGCGATGTGGCCCGCCAGCATCAGCGGCAGCCCGAACAGGGTGAACCAGAACGCCGTGCGCCGCACCTCGGGCACCTGGAACTGCCCGACGAAGCCCGCCGACGCGGCCGCGGCGAGCGGGGCTTTGAACTTCACCAGCCCGAACGCGACGTGCGCCACCCCCAACCCGAACAACAACCACGCGACGACGATTGACATGTGTCGGTCTCCATACCCTACGGTATGGAGATGGTGAAGTCGCGACCTCCCCGTGTCAACCCTGCGCCGCCCGGGGGCCGCCTCGACCGGCAGCGCTGGCTGGACGCGGGCCTCCAGGCGGTCGCGGCGCACGGCCCCGCGGGCCTGCGCGTCATGGCGATCGCGCAGCAGCTGGGTGTGACGAAGGGCAGCTTCTACTGGCACTTCCGCGACCTGGCCGGATACCAGGCCGCGCTGCTCGCCGAGTGGGAGACGACCCGGACGCGGCGCCTCATCGCGCGCGTCGAGGCGGCGGGCGGCGACGCGACCGCGCGCCTGCGCGCGCTCCTGCGGGCGGTGCGCGACACCGAGGAGCGCCTCGCCCTGGCCGTGCGCGCGTGGGCCACCACGAACAGCGCCGTCGCCACCGCCGTCCGGCGTGTGGATCGGCGGCGCCTCGCGTACCTCGCGCGCCTGCTCCACCAGCTGGGCTGGTCGAAGGCCGACGCCTCGACCCTCGCGCACTGGGGCTATGGCGCCTGGCTGGGGCGCCTCGCCCTGGGTTCGCCGCGCCTCACCTCGCGCCAGCTCGAGCTGCTGCTCGCTCGGTTCGCGCCCGGTTGACGACCGGGCGCGCGCAGGCTCGATCCGCGGCGCCGGCGCGCCGGGGCTGCGACCGGGCCCACGAAAATCGATCACCGGGCCGTCACAGGTCGCGTGCTCCCCGTCTTCAGGGTGCGGCGACCTTCGCCGCACCAACCAAGGATCACGCCATGAAGAAGACCGCTGCCACGACCGCCTCGCCGCGCATCTCGCTCAAGAAGGAGAAGCTGAAGGACCTCAGCGCCAGCATGCTGGCCCACGCCGTCGGCGGGATGATGAACTTGAACCCGCGGACCGACTGCATCTGCTGCAAGGCCTGCGCGACCAACGTCTGCTGATCGCGGCGCCCACCCGACCTCGGAGCGGAACACCCATGCAGCCTCTTCTCCGCGGTCGCGTCCTGACCGAGGCGCGCGCCGCGCTCGCGGAGCTGTCCGCGCGCTTCCTCCTCCTCAGGCCGTCGGCCGTGCGCGACGTCTCGCTCGCCGACGGCCTGTCCGGCGTGGTGCTCGCCCACGCCGCGCTCGATCCGGTGTTCCCCGGCGCAGGCCACGCGGCCCGCGCGGAGCACGCGCTACATCGCGCCATCGACCGACTGGGCCGCGAGCACGTCGACCCGGGGCTCCACCTCGGGCTCGCGGGGCTCGGCTGGGTCGCGGCGCATGTCATGGATCCCGCCGAGGAGGCGCCGATCCAGGATCACCTGTTCGCGGCGATCGATGGCGCGCTCACCCAGGTCATCAGCCGACCGCCGGCGATGGATCGCTTCGACGCCGTGTACGGGCTCGCGGGCATCGGGGTCTATGCGCTCGAGCGGCTGCCGAGCCCATCGGCGAAGGCGCTGCTCGCGCTCGTCGTCGAGCGGCTCGCGACGACCGCGCAGCCCCAGGCGCCCGGGGTCGCGTGGCGATCGGATCCGGCGTGGATCTCGTGCGACCCGCGCGTGGCGCGCCCGCGCGATCAGGAGTGGGGCCTCGGCGTCGCCCACGGGACCGCCGGGGTGATCGCCTTGCTCGGCCGCGCCGCGGTCGCCGAGGTCGACGATCGGACGCGGCAGACCGCGCGGACCCTCGTCGAGCAGGCCGTCGCCTGGCTGCTCGCGCAGGCCAATCCCCGCGGCGCGCCCAGCGCCTTTCCCCATCACGGCAACGCGCCGACGGCGGCGCGCGGGCCGACCCGCATCGCCTGGTGCTCCGGCGATCTCGGCATCGCGGCGGCGCTGCTCGTCGCGGCGCGCGCCACGCGCACGCGGGCGTGGCAACGGGCCGCGATCTCCATCGCGCTCCGCGCCGCCGCGCGGCCCTTCGCTCGCGCGGGCGCCGTCGACGCCGGGCTCTGCCACGGCGCCGCTGGCGTCGCGCACGTGTTTCACCGGCTGTTTCGCACGACCGGCGACGAGCGCTTCGCGACCGCCGCGCGCCGCTGGTTCGCGAGGGCCCTCGCGATGCGCACGCCGGGCGCCGGGTTCGCGGGCTTCCGCGCGCTCGACCCCGATCGCCGGCACCGGCTCGGATGGCGCAGCCCGCCGGGATTCCTGACCGGCGGGGCCGGGGTCGCGCTCGCGCTGATCGCGGCGACCACCGCGACCGAGCCGGCGTGGGATCGCGCGCTGATGCTGTCGTAGCTGCCGTCGGCAACCCGGACGACCGGATCGCGCGCGCTCAGTGGCAGCTGACGCCACCCCAGCGATCGCGCGTGCACTCGCGCGACGGGGGCGTTGGCGCCTTGACCGAGTAGATCGCGCTGAACACCGAGTGGTCGCCGTCGCTGGCGCCAACCGGCTGGTGCGCGGCCAGCTCCTGCATGCAGCGCGTGTCGCACAGATCGAGCAGCGTCGTGATCCGATCGAAGCTCCACGCCAGCCGGACCTCGCCGCCGAGTGCCTGGTAGTCGGTGGCGCCGGGCAGCGCCCAGGTCTCGAGCGTCGGCCCGACGGTCAGGTACCAGGTCGAGGTGTTGCCCGGCCAGTAGCGCGTGAGCCCGCCGGCGAGGCCGTAGGTGCGCCCGCCCTCGCCATCGAGCACGCCGGAGCCGGGCGTGCGCTCGTAGACGACGTCGGCGGTCGCGGTGCGCGCGATGCCGGTGAGGCGCCACGACGGCCACGGCAGATCGAGATCGCCGCGCAGCTCCCAGCCGCCCGCGCGCATCGAGTCGACCTCGCCCCTGGTGTGGGTGACGCGTCGGGTGCGCGTGAGCATGAGCGCGGCCTTGCGGCGCGGCTCGAGCGCGGCGCCCGCGCCGAACCCGAGGTGCCAGCCGCAGGGCAAGGCGATCGCGCGACCGGTCGCCCGGCGACGCGTCGGTGCTACTCGCAGGTCTGGGCGAGGTACACGCCGGATGCGGCCTGCACCGCGATCGCGGTGGCACCGCCGGCGCGGCGCGCCGCGAGCTTCTGCGGCGAGGCGACGCCGGCCAGCGCGGCGACCGGCGACACCGGCCCGAACGCGCCGCTCGCCGACGAGAAGTGGGCCTGCTGGACCGCGGCGTCGGTCGTGAACAGCACGTCGACGCCGGGGTCCGCGCCGTCGCGACCGACGACCGCGAGCTGCGCCCGCGCCTCGACCACCGCCGCGGGCAGCGCTACCGACTGGAGCGTGGGCCGCGGATCCTCGGTGCTGCCGACCGACCAGTCGAACCAGTCGAGCACGCCGCCGGCCGAGCCGCGCGCGGCGATGTACACCCGCGGCCCGGCGGTCGCGATCCGGCAGGCGTACGGCGCGCCGATCGTCGTGTCGGTCGCGAGGCCGCGCAGCTCGCCGAAGCGATTCGAGCCGAGCACGCTCAGCTCGTTGGTCGGGCCCAGGAAGCAGGCCCAGGGCAGCCCGCCCGCGACCGTGGCCTCGCCGAACGCCGAGATCGACGAGGTGTACAGCTCCTGATCGACCCAGCCGCTGCCCTCGTCGACGACCGCGCCGATCGCGATGTCCGAGTACAGCACGACGGCCGAGGGCGCATCGACGCACTGGCCGAAGCCGCACGCCCGGGTCGGGTGCGCGAACGCGAGCTCGCCCTCGGACTGCTCGATCGCGAACGACGGCGTGGTCACCGCCCAGCCCGGCGCGCACGCGCTGTGGAACGAGCGATCGACGCCGACCCACGCCGCGCACAGCGCGCCGTCAGGCGCGGGATCGAGCGCGGCGCCGGCGATCGCGCCGGTCCACAGCACGCGAGCGGCGCCGGCGGCGTCGACCAGCACGAGGTCAGGGCTGGCGCCATCGCGGGCGATCAGCGCGCGCGGCGCACCACCCTCGAAGCCGACGCCGAGGAGCGTGCCGGTCGGCGCGACCGCGACCGCGGCCGCGGGCTGACACGCGGGGCCGCCGCCGTCGGGTGTGGCGCCGCCGCCGCCGTCACCGCCGCACGCGGCGAGCGACAGGGCGAGGCACCCGAGCGAACCGAGCGAACCGAGGGAGACGAGTGAACGAGGGGAGATCGAAGCAAGTCGAGGAGATGGGCGCATCTGCCTCCGCGGTTTGCAACGGGTGCGCCACGCGCGCGGGCACGGCGTGGATCACATCGCGACGCGCCGCGCGCCGGCGTGAGGCGTCCGATCGTGAACCCGCGGTCGCAGCGGCGCGTGAAACGGCACACGTGCGACCATCGCGGCACACGCCGGCGCCGGCGAGGTCAGAGCTCGATCACCGACAGCTCGCTGGCGCCGCCGGTGAGCTCGATCGACCAGCGATCCGGCGCGCTCTCCCACCCGGGCGTCGCCAGCCGGGTGGCCGAGCCGACGGCGCCGAGGCGCTGGGCGTCGAAGACAAAGTTGCTCGCGCCGCCGCGCACGATCACCTGGGCCGCGGTGCCGCGCGGTCGCTTGACGGTGAGCCGGCTGGCGCCGCCCGCGATCCGCACGGTCGCAGTGCCGCGCGGCCGGGGCAGCGATAGCTCGGACTCGCTCACGCCACCGGTGATCTCGACCGCGGCGAGCTGGAGCTCGCGCAGATCCGCGGCCAGGTGCGAGACGCCGCGCCGGATCTCGATCGTCCACGGCACCGCGGTGGTCAGCGTCAGCTCGGCGCCGACGTCGCGCACGCCGAACCAGGAGAAGCCCTTGTACTGCACGGCGACCGTGCCGTCCTCGACCGCGATCTGCGGGCGTCGGCCGCGGAACGTCGCGCGATAGAGGTCCTTGATGCGCGCGCCGCGCAGCGCGAGCCGCGAGGCGCCCGACGGGAACCGCAGCCGGCCGCGCTCGAGCTCGCCGAGCGGCGCGCGATCGCCGTCGCCGTCGTCGGCGCGCGCCGCGGCCTCGTCGTCCGCGCGCGCGGCGATCCCCGCGGTCAGCCGATCGGCGACGCCCTCGAGGAAGCCGGTGCACGCCGCGAGCGTCGCGTCGTCGACCTCGCTGGTCGCCTCGAGCACGATGCGCTCGCGCTCGGCCCAGTGCGCGTCGAGCGCGTCGCGGCGCGCGGGCGCGAGCTCGATCAGCACCTGCCGGCGATCGGCCTCGTGGCGCGTCCGCTGGACCCAGCCGGCGCGCTCGAGCCGATCGATCAGCCCCGTGACCGCGCCGGTCGTGACCGCCATCGCCACGGCGATCCGCCCGGCGGTGAGCGGGCCGGCGGTGTCGATCAGGAGGAGCGCGTCGAAGTCGGAGGCGCTGACGCCCAGCCGCTCGGCGATGGCCAGCCGCAGGCGGCGATCGGCGTCCGACGCGCGGATCAGCGCGCGCGCGAGCGGTCGGATTCGTTCGGGTTTGCGCGCAGCGGGCATGCAGTCACCAGATCCCCCCTTGACGGAGATATCTTAGTTACTAAGGTATTAATCAGGCGAGATAGTTACGGAGCGCGTTTCACGGTAGCCCGCGAACGCCGATCCGCCAAGGAGGCATCCATGATGATCGACCCGACCTACATGATCACCGAGCCGGCAACCGACCACCCGTACCGCACCGCGGCCGCGCCGCGCGCGGTCGATCCCGACGCCGCGCGCGTGCCCTACGACGGCCAGCCGCGGATGCGCCTGGCGATCGCGTCGGGGCTCGCGGACGCGCGCATCGTGATCGATCCCGCGGCGCGCGACCTGCTCGCGATCGTGGGCGGCGATCACCCGCGCCCTCGGATCCACCTCGCCGACGGCGAGCTCGCGCTGCGCTGGCGGCGCTCGCTGGGCGACTGGCTGCGCGAGGTACTCACGCCCGGCACGGGCGACCTCGCGATCATCCTCCACCCCGCGGTCGAATGGACGCTCGCGATCCGCGGTGGCCTGTCGGGCGTCGAGCTCGAGCTGGCCGCCGGCGCGGTGGCGCGGATCGAGATCGGCGGCGGCTGCAGCCACGTGATGCTCGATTTGCCGCGACCGGCCGCGGTCGCGCCGATCCGGATCGCCGGCGGCGCCAGCCACCTCGGCATCCGTCGCCCGGCCGAGATCGGGGTCGGCCTCGGCGTCGCCGGCGGGATCGCGCGGCTCCGCCTCGATGACCAGTCGCTCGAGGCGGTCGGCGGCGCCGCGCAGCTCGCCTCGGGCGACGTCTCGCCGGGAGCGCCGCAGTACGCGGTGGCGATCGCCGGAGGCGTCAGCGACCTCGTGGTCGCGCGCCGCGCGCACGATCCCGGCCTGGCGCCGGCGTTCGACGTGCGCCCGCCGCTCCTGTGAACCGCGCTTGTCGGCGGCAGCCAGCACCCCGGGCCGCGATTCCCCATGTGCGCGCGGGCGAGGTCCCGGCGGGTCGGCGCGCAGAACTGCCGCGATCTTCGCCTCGTAGGCGCACCGCGTTCGCGGGTCGCGGCCCGCCCGGGCAGCGGCGCGCGGCTTGCTGAAGGTCCACGGTGCAGCCCGCGCTAACGCCCCGTGGAGGTCGCCGATGTCACGCCGCGCTTCAATGTCCAGGCTCCTGCTCTCGATCGCGCTCGCGGCCTCCGCGGGCTGCACGCCGGCCCCCACCGGGAACCCCGGTGACGGCGGCGAGACCCCCGACGCGCACACCGCGACCCGCAGCGATACGCTCGCGCAGGTCGCGATCACGTCGCTGCCGGGCGCCAGCGTGAGCGCCGGCATCGTCGGGACCTTCGTGCCCAGCGCCACGCCGCCGTACGGCCACGCGTCGCCGCCCCGGCTGTCCAACACGGTCGTCTCGGCGCTGCCGGGCACCCCGCCCAAGCCGGTGTTCGTCGCGCAGGATCTCCCGTACGACGCGATCATCGTCGCCATCGACGGCAAGCCCGGCTACTTCGCGGTGCCCGCCGACGGCAACACGCTGCTCGCGCTCGATCTCGTCGCGGCGCTCGACGCCGTGCACGGCCCGTACACCGTGCTGATCGCGACCAAGACCAACGGCGTGCTGAGCGCGCCCGCGACGCTGACGATGGTGATCGATCCGCACGTGTTCGTGACCGCCGGCGACCTCGAGAACCACGACAGCGACGAGAGCAACGTCGCCGACATGTTCGGCACCGTGCTCGAACGCAAGCAGGGCAGCCCGCCGGCGCCGACCCAGGTCGAGGACGATCACAACAACAACGCCGACATCGTCAACGGCATCAAGGGGCCGGCCGGGCCGCTCTCGACCGGCCACCGCGAGGTCGTGTGGGACGGCGTGCCCGAGGCGCTGCGCAACAAGGGCACGTTCAACCCCGCGTTCTTCGATCGCCAGGCGGGCGCCGCCGCCGGCGTGCAGGGCGGCATCATCTTCACCGCCGCCAGCGGCACCGGCCTCGAGGTCAACGACGCGCTCGACGGCGCCACCCCCGATCCGACCACGGTCGGTCCGCCCACCAACCAGAACGCGTCGCTCGGCGGCGACTTCTCGAACCACAACCCGGCGTTCGCCGGCGACCTGCTGTCCTTCACCCAGAGCGCGAGCTTCGCGCCGCTCGGCACCACGACCGTCGACATCACCTTCCACGTCGCGGCCTCGTCGAAGCCCGCGGTCGTCGATGGGCTCGGCATCGTGTTCACGAGCGTCGACAAGCCGCAGACCACGTACGTCGAGTTCTTCGACGAGCAGGAGCGGAGCATCGCGCGGGTCTACGCGCCGGTGCAGTCGCCCGGGCCGTTCCCGGTCGCCGGGCCGCTGGCGGCGAACAAGATCCCGTTCTCGTTCGCCGGCTACATCGATCACGACGCGCGCATCGCGCACGTGCGGGTCGTGTCGGGCGAGCTCCCGGTCGACACCGCCGCCAGCGACATGCCCGCGGGCAACCAGGACGTCGTCATCTTCGATGACGTCTACTACGGCGAGCCGCGGCCGTAGCGCGCGGCGATCCCGGGCACCGGCAGGCCCCGGTGGATCGGCGCGCCTGATGATGGCATCGCTGATGCATCTGTTCCGGGGGTGCCCTCCCCTGTCCAAGTCGAGTACCGCACCGCTGGTTGGATCGCCCTCGCGCTGGTGCTCGCGTCCGGCGTGTTGCTCTGGCCGTTCGGGCCGTGGGTGCTGCTCGCGACCTGGCTCGCGGTGTCCGCGCGACGGATGCACCGCCCGCTCACGCGCGGCCTGGGCGGGCGACCACGGGCGGCGGCGGTCCTGACCATCGTCTCGGTCGCGCTGGTGGTCGTGCCGGTCGTGATCCTGTGACCTCGCTGGTGGTCGATGCCATCGATCTCGTCGATCGCTTGATGGCCTCGGACCGCGCGCAGGAGGTGCTGCGCCGGCTGGCGTCGGGGGATGATCGCGCCGGGGATGGCGCGACCGATCTGGTCGGGCTGGTGCTGCGGCAGGGCGAGCGCGCGTGGGGCATCGCGCAGGAGATCGCGGGCACCGCCGCGAACGTGGTCATCGGCATCCTGATCCTCGTCGCCGGGACCTACGCGATGCTCGTCGACGGCGACCGCTGGTACGCGTGGATCGAGCGCCACGCGCCGGTGTCGCCGGCGGTGCTGCGGCGGTTCGCCGACGCGTTCGTCGAGACCGGCCACGGGCTGTTCGTGGGCATCGCGGGCGCGGGCCTGGCCCAGGCGATCGTCGCGACGATCATCTACGTCGTGCTCGGGGTGCCGCAACCGTACGCGCTCGGGCTCCTGACGCTCATGTTCTCGGTCATCCCGGCGGTCGGCACGGCGATGGTGTGGATCCCGATCGCCGCGGGCCTCGCGCTCACCGGGCGCCCGGGCGCGGCGATCCCGGGCACCGGCAGGCCCCGGTGGATCGGCGCGCCTGATGATGGCATC
>JAIOQA010000548.1 GCA_021413675.1 Deltaproteobacteria bacterium
CAACCTGCTCCTCGGCCTGATCGACACCCATCAACCCCAGTACGGACTCATCCGTCCCAAGCCGGACCTCCGGCGCGAACGTTCCACCCGAGTGTCAGCGATGTCTCCGGTCTGACTGTCAGCGATGTCTCCGCTTGCACAAGGGCGGCAATCCCGGAGCCAGCGCTGCGGGGATCCAGATTGGGGCTGTGGGCTGTGCATGCGCCCTCGGTCACGCCCCTGCCGATCGGAACCCGCGGTCCCGCGCCCTGGACGATCACGAGCGCAGCGCGCGGGCGGTGGCGTCGCAGGTGCGGGGCCTCGTCGAAGATCCGCTCGATGAGCGCGCTCGGGCCTTCCAGTGTCGTCGCCGTGAAGCTCCGCGTGAACAGCACCGCGGCGGTGGCGTCGTGAAGCGCGACAGTGCCCGATTCCGATTCCGATTCCGATTCCGATTCCGAGTCCGTGCCCGATTCCGATTCCCCGGGCGGCGTCCATCCGTCGCGCACCTCTGCGCCCGTGCCATCGCGCGCGTTCCGCGGCGCCCGCTCGCGGTGCCACAGCTGCGCTCGCCCCACTCCCCCGCGTTCACGCGCGCTGCGGCTTGCGCGCCTGCTTCCCGAGCGCGAACGCGACGAGCATGCAGCCGGCGCCGAGCCCGAGGCCGGCGGCGTTGCTGTTCTTGAGCCCGACGTACAGGAGCCACGCGCCGGGGATCGCGGCGCCGGCGGCGATCACGCCGTACACGGTCGCGGCGCCGCTGGAGATCGTCTTCGCGGCCTCCCGGCGCGCGTCGCCCGCGGCGACGAGGTCGGGGCGATCGTGCTGGGCGTGGACCGGGAGCACGTCGAAGAACAGCGGTGGCGGCGTGAGCCCCGCGGCCCGGGCGGCGGCGCACCGCTCCTGCGCCATGGCGGGCGCTCGCGCGACGAAGTCCTCCTGGCTCGAGATGCCCTTCTCCTTGTGCCAGTAGTAGAGCTTGATCGCGGTGAGCTGATCGGGTTGGTTGGGGTTGCGCACGGCCAGGTTGAGGAAGTGCTTCTGGACCACCTTCTTCGGCACGTAGACCTCGGCCACCGCCGACCAGCGGATCGCGATCGCGCCGTAGATGGAGTTGCTCTGGCTGTTGCGCCAGATGTACGTCCCGCCCGGGAGGAACAGGACCCGGCTCGAGGTCAGGACCACGAACGCCGGCTGTCTGCCAGACAGCGCCTTGCCGTTGCGATCGCGCAGCGACGAGAACCACCACATCGCGTTGGCCATGCCCTTCGTGCCGGGCGGCATGACCGGAAAATCGTGGAGCTCGGGGGTGTAGCCGATCACCCCGATCTGCTCGCCGGGCTCGAGCAGCGGGGGCAACACGGTGGTGCGAAGCCAGTGCGTGGCGTCCTGGCCGGAGATCAGCGCGGTGGTCATGCGCCGCGGAATAGCGACCGCCGTGCCAGCGCGAACCACGCGAAATGCGGTCCCGCCTCGCCCGCCGATCGCCGAAGTGACGACGTGTCGTCGTCGCGATGACGGACGCCGTCGGTGGCGCCGCCGACGCCGACGCAGGCCATTCGCGCGCGATCCGTCGAGATCCGGTCGAGATCCGGTCGAGATCCGGTCGACCAGTGGCGCCTCCGGCGCGCGCTGGCGCCGCCCCCGGCCGGCACGCGACGTGCTCTCTCGCGGCGCGTGTGCTTGACGCCCCTGCCGATCCCCGCGACCGTCGCTCGATGGCACCGGGGGCACTGGACCAGACCACGATGTGGCCGCGCGCGCTCGAGCTGATCGGGCGCATCGTCGCCGCGGTCGATCGCGACGCGCTGCACGACGATTGCCTCGACGTGCTGATCGACGCGCTCGGCGCCGATCGCGGGGTCGTGCTGCTCGCGGATTCGCTCGGCGCGAGCGTCGTGCTGCACGCCCGGACCAGCGGGCGCCGGCTCTCGGAGCTCGAGCGCGAGGAGATCAGCCGCACGCTGATCGCCGAGGTCCTGCGCACCAACCGCCCGCTGGTCTGGGACGGCGATCTGGCGGCCACGGCCTCGCGCAGCATGATGGCGCTCGGCATCGTCGCCGCGATCGCCGCGCCGCTGCGGCCGATCACGCTCAACGCCAACACCCGTCCGGGCACCGGCGTCATCTATCTCGACTTCCGCGATCGCAAGGCCCGGGTCAGCCCGGCTCACGTCGAGTTCCTCCAGGCCGCCGCCGATCTGATGTCGATCATGATCGACCAGCGCCAGCGCCTCGAGCTCACGCGCGAGGATCTGCGGGCCGCGCGCGCGACCTCGCCCGGGCCCCGCAACCCCTCACTCGACGATCTGCTGGCGCCGCCGTCGATGGCCCGGCTGCGCGACGAGCTCGCCGTGTGCTTGCACAGCGACCTGCCGATCCTGTTGACCGGCGAGTCGGGGACCGGCAAGACCATGCTCGCGCGCGCGATCGCCGAGGCCAGCGGCCGCGATCCGGTGGTGCGCACCACGCTCGGGCTCGCCGACGACCTCAACACGATCACGTCGGAGCTGTTCGGTCACGAGCGCGGCTCGTACTCGGGCGCCGCGACCCGGCGCACGGGCCTGGTCGAGTTCGCGCACGGTGGCGTGATCATCCTCGACGAGGTCCTGAACCTGCCGCCGCACGCCCAGCAGCTGCTGCTCGACTTCGTGCAGTTCGGCACCTACCGACCGCTGGGCTGGACCTCGGCCGAGCCCAAGACCTCCGACGCGCGCATCGTGGCCGCGACCAACGGCGATCTCCACGCCGCGATCGCCGTCGGCAAGTTCCGCGAGGACCTCTATCACCGGCTGTCGGTGATCGCGCTCGAGCTGCCGCCGCTGCGCGCGCGCCGCGACGAGATCCCGGCGCTGGCCGAGGGCATCCTGCGGCGCATCGATCCCGCGCGCGCGTGGTCGCTCGACGTCGAGCTGCGCCGGGCGCTGCTGTCGCCGACGCTGGCGTGGTCGGGCAACCTGCGCCAGCTCGAGGCGACGGTGATGCGCGCACGGCTGCGGGCGCTCGCGCGGGATCGCGACGCGCGCGTCCTCGAGCTGGCCCATGTCGAGCTCACCCCGGGCCCGCCGAGCGCCGCGATCGCGCCGCGCAGCCCACCGCCGGCGATCGCGCCGGTCGCCGCGACCGGCGTCGCGAGCAGCTACGCGCAGCTGGTCGCCGATCGCGCGGAGATCGATCGCCGCGAGCGCGAGCTGCTCAACCAGACCCTCGCGCAGCACGACGGCGTGGTCGCGCGCGCCGCGCAGGAGCTGGGCATTCCGCGGACCAGCATGATCAGCCGCCTGCACACGCTGACCCGCAAGTAGCGGCATGCGGCGTGCAGTCCACGCAGACATGCCTGGACGCGATACGATGGCCGCGAGATGGGGATGGCTTCGGACGGTGCGCCGGCGCGGCGACTCGGCCGGTTCGAGCTCGCGACCGAGCTCGGGTCCGGCGGGATGGGCGTCGTGTTCGCCGCCGACGATCCGCAGCTCGGGCGGCGGGTCGCCGTGAAGGTGTTGCACCGCGAGGTCATGGCGGGCCTGCGCGGCGACGAGGCGCGGGCGCGGCTGTTGCGCGAGGCCCAGGCGATGGCGCGCCTCACCCACCCGAACGTGGTGCGGGTGCACGAGCTCGCGCGCGATGGCGATCAGCTGTTCGTCGTGATGGAGCTGGTCCTCGGCCGCTCGCTCGTCGAGTGGCTGCGCGCGCCGCGCACGCCCGCCGCGATCCTCGACGTGTTCGCCGCCGCCGGTGCCGGGCTCGCCGCCGCGCACGCGGCCGGGCTGGTGCACCGCGACTTCAAGCCCGACAACGTGCTGGTCGCGGCCTCGGGCGAGGTCCGGGTCACCGACTTCGGGCTCGCGTGCGCGTCGGGCGAGGCGCTGGCGCGCGATGACGATCGCATCGATCCGCTCGCGCTCGCGATCACCCACACGGGCGCGATCGTCGGCACGCCGCGCTACATGGCGCCCGAGCAGTTCCTCGGCCAGCCGGTCGCGGCCGCCGCCGATCAGTTCGGGTTCTGCGTCGCGCTGTACGCCGCGCTGTACGGCGAGCCGCCGTTCGCCGGCGATCGCTACGGCGAGCTGATGGACAGCGTGGTCGAGGGTCGGCTGCGCGAGGCGCCCGCCGCCAGCGCGGTCCCGTCGGCGATCCGCGCGGTGCTGGTGCGCGGCCTCGCGGCGGCGCCCGCGGCGCGGTTCCCGTCGATGGACGCGCTCCTGGACGCGCTGCGCGCCGCGCGCACTCCAGGGTCGCGCACGCGTCGGCTCGCGCCGGCGCTGGTCGCCGCCAGCGCCGCGGCGGTCGCGGCGATCGCGCTGATGGCCGGCGCGGCGACCGATCGCGCGCCGGTCCCGGCCGTGGCCGGGTGCGCGGGCTGCGCGCGGTTGATCGATCCCGCTGCGCCCGCGGCGCCGATCGCGCGCGAGGTTCTCGAGGTCGACGCGAGCCCGCCGGCGGCGCGACCCGCCCTGATCTGGACGACCCGGCGCGACGCCCACGCCGCGCTGATGCTCGACGACGGCGGCACGCGCGAGCTCGCGACGCCGGGCCTCGAACCCGCGAGCCCCGCCTTCTCGCCGGCGGGCGACGTGATCGCGTTCGCGTCGACCACGGCGGCGACCCGCGGGATCTATATCGTGCCGCGCGCGATGGGCCTGACCGAGCGGCTCACCGAGGGCGATGATCGCGATCCGGCGTGGCTCGATCCGACGCACGTCGTGTTCACGCGGCGGGGCGCCGATGGCGCGACCGCGGTCTACGTCGTCGCGACCACCGACAGCGCGCCGCCCACGCGGCTCGCGCCGGGTCGCGTGCTCGACGCGGATGCCGAGGGCGTGCTGATCGCGGCGCCGGACGGCGCGCTCGTGCGCTGGCACGCGGGCGCGACCCGCGGGCTGGGCGCGCCGGCGGTCGCGTGGCGCGCCGCGATCCTCGATCGCGGCGACGTCGTGCTCGTGGGCGCGCGCGCGATCTGGCGCTGGCGTCCCCGCGCGGCGCCGAGCGAGATCCATCGCGCGGCGCCCGGCGAGGTGATCGCGACCGCGGCGATCACCCATGACGGCCGGCTGCTGGTCGCGGTGAAGGGAGCCTGAGGTGGAGCCTGGCGAGACGATCGGTCGGTTCACGATCATCGCGATGCTCGACGGCGACGCCGGCCTGGCGCGGGATCCGACGCTCGGGCGCGAGGTGGTGGTGCGCCGCTTCGATCCGCCGCCGGACGCCGCCGCGCTCCGCCGCGAGGTGCTGCCCGCGACCAGCGCGCTCGACGGCATCGCGAGCCTGCACGAGGTCGTGCGCGACGGTGACGCCTGGGTCGCGGTGTTCGAGCCCGTCGCCGGCGAGCCGCTGACCCGCTGGGCGTGCGCGCCCGGGCGCAGCGCGCGCGAGGTCGCCGCCGTGTTCCGCGCGCTCGCGGTCCGGCTCGCGGCGCTGCACGCCGCCGGCGATGCGCACGGCGCGCTCACCGCCGCCAGCGTCGCGATCGATGGTGCGCGCGTGACGATCGTCGATCACGGGCTGGCGGCGCTGGCCGGCGCGCGACCGACGAGCGCGCAGGACGCCCGCGCGTTCGCGGCGCTGTGGCAACGCACCCTCGCGCAGGCGGGGTTGCACGCGCCGCGCGCCCTGCGCCGCGCGCTCGCCAGCGAGCCGCCGCGGTCGATCGCGTCGTGGTGCGCCCCGGCGCCGCGCCGATGGCCGTT
>JAIOQA010000549.1 GCA_021413675.1 Deltaproteobacteria bacterium
CGACCGCGCCCGTCGCCTCGGCGCGGACGGCGACGTCGGCGTCCTGGACCAGGGCCGCGACCGGCGCGGCGCCGGTCTGGTTGCGGATCGCGAGCCAGGCCTGGATCGCGGCGACCTTCACGGTCGCGTCGCCGGTCGACATCGCCGACGCCAGCGCCGGGTCGGCGCCCTTGGTGCCGATGCGGCCGAGGGCGATCGCGGCGTGGGCGCGGGCCTCGCTGCCGAGGTCGGTGCGCGCCAGCGCGGCCGCGAGCGGCGCGACGTGCTTGGCGTTGCGGAACACGCCGAGGAAGTCGGCGGCGTTGCGCGCCAGCTTGGTGTCCGACCCGGTGAGGTCGGTCATCGAGCGATCGATGAAGCTGGCCGCCACCGACGGCCGGCGCGCGAACCACCAGGCCGCGACCTCGCGGACCTCGGCCCGCTCGTCGTCGAGCAGGTCGGTGACCACGCCGACGCAGTCGGGGCACATGAGGTACTCGGCGCGCTCGACTTCCGCGAGGATGGACTCCTGCGAGCCGCTGGCGACCGCGTTGCGGATGCGGTCGGCGCTGCCGCCGGTACCCGCGTGAGCCGTGGCGCCCGCGAGGAGCAGCGCGCACGTGACGAGGAGAGTGCGAGTGTGAGCGAACATGACGTTCCTCCTTGGGATCGAGAGCGAGGGTTCGTTCTCGGGGTGAGAATCAGTTGGTGTAGGGCTCGCCGGTGCGGTTCTCGCGCGAGTAGAAGTTGCCGCCCATGTCGGCCGCGAGGATCATCCGGTAGTACTCGTCGGCGGTGAGCTCCTGGCCGACCGCGAGGGCGTGCGGCGGGTTGGTGCCGACCGGCCACGCGCGCTTCGCCAGATCCTGCGTCGGGAACTGCTGAGGCGGGTTGAGCTTCTGCATGAGCAGCGAGGTCTTGGCCGAGAGCGGCTCGATGTAGACCTTGAGGTTGCCGGTGACGACGACGTTGGCCTTGTCGATGGCCTCCATGTCGGGACCGGCGAGCGACAGGTACGACGCCGAGTAGCCGTCCATCATGAAGTTGCCGACCGAGAGCGCGACCGCGTCGCCCTTCAGGTTGAAGACCCACTTCGCCGACTTGCCGGTGACCGGGTCGGTGATCGTGTACGACGGGTTGGCCGGGCCCTCGACGCCGTTGTGGCAGCTGACGCACTTCGCGTCGAACACCGGCTGCAGCGCCTTGTCCCAGGGCACGCCGACGATGCCGTCGCGGGTGTAGGTCGTCGACTCGCGGGCGGCGCGCGGGGTCTTGCTCATGAGGTCGTTCGGGCCGACCGCGAACGCCTGGGTGATGCCGGGGTTGATGACCGTGGTGTCGGTGCGGCTCTCGTGGCAACCGCCGCAGACGCGCGACTCACCGGCGCGGCCCGAGAACCAGACCGGCTCGGTCGCGACCGACATGCCGTAGTTGTCGATGGCCTGGAGGTGGATCGGGATGTTCGGCGGCACGAGCGCGAGCCACGAGCCGTCGTCCTGCTTCTTCGCGATGCCGAGCTGGGCGTGGCCCTCCTGGCGCGACGAGCCGAACATCTCGGGGAAGCCCTCCTCCGACGAGAAGCCCTCCATCACGCGGACGCCGTAGACGGCGGCCTTGTCGATCGTGAACAGCGTCGAGCGGCTGACGTCCATCGAGCCGATGAGCACGGCCTTGTCGCTGAACTGGTTCGAGCCGTTCGACTGGATCTCGGGCGGCGCGGTGCGCGGCGCGAGCGGCTGGGCCAGCACGTCCCACATCTCGGGGTCGTTGAAGATCGGGCGGCGGGCCTGGTTGGCCGAGTCGTAGAGGTAGATGCCGAAGTCCGCCGAGAGGCCGGCCGCGCCGAGCGACGACGACTCGACCGGGCCATCGGCCCACGACACCAGCAGCGCCGGCTTGTCCGCGGCGTTGAGCGGGTACGCGTCGTAGTAGCGACCGACCGTCGGCGCCGACGGGTCGTTGCCGAGCGGCACGAGCGGGGTCAGCACGTTGTAGGTGGCGTTGGCCTCGGACATCTCGGTGTCCGCCTTCACGATGCCATCGGACTTCGAGACCTTGCCGAGGCGGATGTCGACGAGCGAGCCCGACTGGATCGTGCGGTTGCGCGCGGTCGCGATCGCGATGACGCGGCCCGGGCTGATCTCGCGCGCCTTCAGGTACGAGTTCGCGACGCCGGTGCCCTCGCGGCCGAAGCCCTCGCGGACCTGGGTCATGTCGGGGTTGAGGATCTTGAGGTCACCCTCGTTCGTGCCGCCGAGGTGCTCCCACTGCGTGATCATCACGCGGCCGTCGGAGAGCACCGTCGGGAAGACGCGGTGCGAGAGGTTGCGGGGCCCGAGCTGCTCGCCGGTGCCGTCGCGGTTGATGCTGCCGATCTGCACGGTCTCGCCGCGCTCGTACTCGTCGCGGTGCTGCGGGGCGCCCTCCTCCACGACGTTGTTCGTCATGAAGATGATCTTGTCGCCCGGCACGTAGACCGGATACGTGTAGTCGCGGGTCGGGTCGGTCGCGAGCTGGCGGACCTTGCCGTCGTCGAGGGTGACCTCGAACAGCCCGTACCGCTGGTCGGCGGTGAGCTTGCCCGAGAAGACGATCGACTTGGCGTCGAACGCCAGGTCGTAGCTCGAGATGTCGATGTTCGCGAAGTCGGGCCCCGCCTGATCGCAGCAGATCGGGGTCAGCACGCCGTCCGCCGTCGGCGGCGACAGCTTCATGATGTGCGCGGTCGACTTGTACGAGGTGTACTGGAAGATGTCGCCCATCTCGTTGCGCTTGGGGCGCTGGAGAAAGACGATGGCGTCGACGCCATCCAGTGGTCCGGAGTCGGAACCACCGCAGGCGCCGATGGTGCCGGCGGCGACGACGGCGCCGACGATTTGAGTGAGTGCGATGCCCTGGCGGATGCGGTGCACGACGGCCTCCTTGGTTTTCGTGAGAAAGCCTTAGAGCAAGCACCGCGCCAGTCGCGAGTCGAACCATCTCGGGCGGTTAGCCGCGAGATCGGCGTGGTCGGCAAACCGCTGGGGGTTGGCGTTTGGGGGCGGCAAGCCCCCGCGGCCAATTGAAGCGGTTGGGCAGAGCGCGCGCGGCTGCCTGGCGCGCGGGAACCCTTCGGACCCGCTCCGCGTCGGGCGCAACCCCGGGCTTCGCTGCTCCGCTGCGAGCGACCGGAGATCGTGCGCGGTGTGCTCGCGCGACCGGTGAGCCCGCGGCGTTTGGCGCTTCGCGCCGACGCCGCTGGGGTACCCCGCGCCCTCCGCTCGCTCTCCGAAGGGACCCGCGCTGGGCGCGCCGCGCGCTCCTCACGGTGGAGCGCGGATCCGGGGGCTCTGTCGTTGCGGGGATTGAGGGATCAGTCTTTGGGGATGATGCCGCGTGCGGTCGCGAGGTCGCGGAGCAGCGACTTGGCGCGCTCGAAGCGCTTGCGCAGGGTCGCGGCGCGCTTGTCGACCTCGACCTCGCCCTCGCCCGGCAGCGCGCGCGCGATGTCGCGCCACGACAGGCGGCGATCGATGCGGAGGATCAGGAGCGCGTGGTCGTCGGGGTCGAGCTCGTCGCGCAGCTTCGACAGCTCGTCCTTCACGGTCGTGCGCAGGTACGGGACCGTCTGGGTGCGGACCTGGGCGACGACGTCCGCGACGCCGGAGTCGAGCTCGACGTTGTGCTCGGGGCGGCGGCGGGGATCGCGGCGCAGGCGCCAGAGCGCGTTCTTGGCCAGCGCGTATGACCACGTCCGCAGCGACGACTCCCAGCGGAACTTGGCGAGGCCCTTCCAGAGGTCCTCGCTGAAGGTCGCGAACGCCTCGGCGGCGAGGTCGTCCTCGCGGGCCAGCGCGTGCAGGAAGCCATAGAGCTCGGGGCCGTAGGTCTCGAGCGCGACGGTGGCGGCGCCGCGGACGTCGTCCTTGCCGAGCAGCTCGCGCACCCGCTCCTCGGCGGCCGTGCGGCTTGCGACCAGTTCGTCGTCGGTGTCGGCCGGGGCGCTCATGCGGCCTCGAATCTACTACGGCCAGGTCTTCAGCGCGGCGTGGACGGCCTCGAGATCGGCGTCCGTGGCGCCATCTTCGCGATACGCGGCCTCGGCCTCGAGCAGGAGCGCGCGCGCCCGGGCCGGATCGACCCGGCGGTCGTGGATGAGCTCCGCCAGCCGGCCGGCGACCATCGCCCGGTAGATCGGCGCCAGGGGCTGGCCGTGCTGGTGGGCATCCTCGAGCGCCGCCTGGGCCTGATCGATGTGGCCGACCGCGATCAGGCAGTCCTCCTCCGACACCACGCCGAGGGCCCAGTCACCCTGGGTGGGCGCGATGGCGCGGGCCATCGCGATGCCCCGGGCGTACACGGGGACCGCCTCGGGGCACCGCCCCAGGGCAGCCAGCACCTCGGCGCGCTCGATGAGCGTGTTCGCGGTCTCGAGCGAGTCGCCGATCGCGAGCGCCGCGCGCAGCCCATCGCCGCGGTCGAGCAGCTGGAGCGCCTCGGCGAGGCGGCCGGTCTTGCGATAGGTCGACGCGAGGTTGTAGTCGAGCTGCATCAGCGACTCGCGGTGGTCGCCGGGCAGCGCCTGGAAGCCGGCGCGCGCCGTGAGGTAGCTGGCCTCGGCGCCGATCGCGTCGCCCGAGGCATCGCAGGCATAGCCGAGATTCAGGTACGCGCCCGGCACGTACTCGACCGGCAGGAGCTCGCGCCAGTGCGCGACCAGCGTGAGGGCCTCGCGGCCGGTCGCGATCGCCTCGGGGAAGCGCCGCTGCCGGACCAGCGCGACCAGCTTGTTGCTGGTCGGCGAGTACAGGTCCGGCGCGTCGGCGCCGACCAGCCCCTTGATGAGCGCGATCGACTTGTCGAACAGCGGGATCGCGTCGGCGCTGGCGCCGCCGGCGTCGAGCGCGGTGGCGAGCTGCTCGAGCGCGCGGGCGTAGTCGAGGCCGCCGAGGTCGCCGCGGCGCTCGTAGTCGTCGAGCGCCGCGCGCCGCTCGGCGATCGCCTCGTCGAAGCGGGCGTCGCGCTCGGCGAGGGTCGCGACCGCGCCATGGAAGTCGGCGCCGCGCGCCGGCGCGCGCGCGAGGTCGCCGCGCACGATGTCGACCCAGGCCCGGGCCTCGGTGAACTGGCGGCGCACCGAGACCTGCGCGTTGATGACGACGATGCTGGCCTCGACCGCGGCGTCGTCGTCGCCGAGCGACCGGGCCGCGCGGTAGCTGTCGGTCGCGAGGCGCTCGGCCTCCGCGTCCTCGCCGCGGGTCAGCGCGAGGCCCGCGCGCGCGATGCCGACGCGGACGTCGAGCACCGGATCGCCCAGCGTCGCGGCGAGCGCGCGGACGCGATCGAGCTTGCCGGTGGGCCCGGCCACGACGCGCGATCCCGCGCGCAGCTCGGTCAGCGCGCGGAGCGCGGCCTGCGCGACCATGCCGTGGACGAGGCCGTTGGCGGGATGCGGCAACGACGCGAGCAGCGCCGGATCGCGGCAGCGCTCGGGGTCCGGCACCTGCGCGACGTGGGTCGACAGGCGCCCCAGCTCCAGCCGGGTGCGCAGCGGCGACGCGACGACGTCGCGGACGGCCGCCAGGGTCTGATCGAGGCAGCTCCGCGTGCGCCCGAGATCCTCGTCGGTCCAGCGCCGCTCGAGATCGTGCGCCTGGCAGGCCTGCGTGGCCATGCCGCGGTACGCCGCCGCGACCGAGTCGAGGCGGAGCGCGAGCCGATCGATGATCTGCGGGCCGACCTCGGCGTCGGCGCGCGCCGCGGCGAGACGCAGCTGCGCGCGGCTGGCCGGCGACCACAGCGCATCCATCTCGGCGCCTGCGGCCAGGCAGTCCGGTTCGCGCGGGCGCGTGCTGGCCCCGGTCGCGACTGCGATCGCGACCGCGGCGACCGCGCCGACCGAGACGCCGGCGCCGATCGCCAGCGCCGAGCGCCGGCGCAAGCCGCGATCGATCGCGCGCTGCAGCGCGGCCATCGAGGCGAACCGCAGATCGGGGTTGGCCTCGAGCCCGCGCTCGACGACCCGGCGCAGCCAGCGCGGGCCGCGCCGCGTCCCGGCGCGGATCTGGCGGGCCTCGATCGCGCGCAGGATCTCGCCGTGGGCCCGCCCGGCGAACGGGCGCGTGCCGTAGAGCGCCTCGAACAGCGCGACGCAGAACGCGAACTGATCGGCGCGCGCGTCGACGACCTCGCCCGCGAACTGCTCGGGCGCCATGTACGCCGGCGTGCCGAGCACCGCGCCGGTCGCGGTGAGGCGATCGGGATCCGGATCGGCCGTCGAGATCTCGGCGGGCAGGAGCGTGGCGGACTCGGGGCCGGCGCGCCGGCGCGGCGAGGGCCCGGCCGGGGCCGAGGATTCATCCGACGAGATGCCGGCCTCGACCTGCGGCGCCATCGGCGCCGTCTTCGCGTCGCGATCGGCGTCGGCGGCGACCGCGGCGTGACCGGCGCGATCACCGGGCCGGGTCGGATCGTCGGCCCGGGCCACGAGCTCGGGGTCGACCCGCACGGTGATCGCGAAGCCCGCGTCCGGCGCCGGGGGTGGCACGTCCCCGGGCAGGCTCGGCGGCCCCGCGACCACGCGCACAAGCCCGAAGTCGCCGACCCGCGGCCGGCCCTCGGGGCCGACCAGGACGTTCTCGGGCTTGAAGTCGCGATGGACCAGGCCAGCGGCGTGGGCGGCGATCAGGCCGCGCCCGACCTCGCGCATCATCGCGAGGATCTCGCGCCACGAGTGGCCTTCCTTGATCCAGTCGCGCAGCGTGCGCCCGGCGACGTACTCCATCGCCACGAACAGGCGATCCTCGACGCGGCCGATCTCGTGGACCGTGATGACGTTGGGATGGGCGAGGCGCGCCATCGCCATCGCCTCGCGCTGCAGCCGATCGACGCCGCCATGCGCGCGATGGACCTTGAGCGCGACCTCGCGCCCGAGCGTGAGGTCGGTCGCGAGGTAGACCACGCCCATGCCGCCGGCGCCGAGCCGGCGCTCGATCCGGAAGCCGTGGCCGACGATCGCGCCGGCCTCGAGCTCGCGCGGCGGCGGCGCCGAGGGCGCGCGCGCCACCGCCACCAGGAACGGGTCACCGTCGTTGGTGCCCGGCGTCGCCGACAGATCGGTCATCGGCAGCGATGCCGAGCTGTCGTCCGCCCCTGCCGATCCGGGTCCGGACGCGGCGTCGGAAGACCGCGGCGGCGCGTCCATACCTCACGCTAGCACAACCGCTCCCGACGAGCGGCAGAACCACCGACGCGGCGCCGCGTCGCACGCCCGCTACGCCCGGCCGAGCTCGGCACGTGGGAAGGATGCCCTTCCCACGCGCCGTTGATCGGCTTGCTCGACGAGGAACGTCTCGCTGCGCCTATCCGGAACGAGTTTGTTTCACAAACTCTCTGCACGCAGCGCGGCCAGGGTCGCCAGCGCCTCCATGGGCGTGAGGTGATCGGGATCGATCGCGCGCAGCCGCGCGAGCACCGCGGTGCCCGGGTCGGTCGGCGCCGGCGCGATCAGCGGCATCAGCGACAGCTGCGGCGACGCGCCCAGGTGCGCGCCGCCCTCGAGCTGCGCGAGGATCTGCCGGGCGCGCGCGATCACCGTGCGCGGCAGGCCGGCGAGCCGCGCGACGTCGATGCCGTAGCTGCGCGACGCGGCGCCGGCGATCACGCGGCGCAGGAACACGACCTCGCCCTGGTGCTCGCGCACCGCGACCGAGACGTTCTTGACCCGCGGCCGGGTCTCGGCGAGCGCGCACAGCTCGTGGTAGTGGGTCGCGAACAGCGTGCGCGCGCCGATCGCGTCGTGCAGGTACTCGGCGACCGCCCACGCGATCGACACGCCGTCGAAGGTCGACGTGCCGCGGCCGACCTCGTCGAGCACGACCAGCGAGCGCCGGGTCGCGCCGGCGAGGATCGCCGCCGACTCGCGCATCTCGACCATGAAGGTCGACTCGCCGCGCGAGAGATCGTCGGCGGCGCCGACCCGCGTGAAGACCCGATCGCAGACGCCGATGTGCGCGCGTTTCGCAGCGACGAAGCTGCCCAGCTGCGCCATCAGCGCGGCGTGCGCGACCTGGCGCATGTACGTCGACTTGCCGGCCATGTTGGGCCCGGTGATGAGCACGAGCTGCTCGCGCGCCGGATCGAGGCGGCAGTCGTTGGGCACGAAGCTGCCGGCCGGGTTCGCCGCCTCGATCACCGGGTGGCGGCTGTCCTCGAGATCGATCAGCAGGCCGTCGTCGACGGTCGGGCGGACGTAGCCCTGGCGCTGCGCGACCTCGGCGAGGCCGGTGACGACATCGAGCACCGCCAGCGCCGCGCCGGCCTGGCCGAGGGCCGCGGCCAGCGCCGCGACCTCGCCGACCAGGCCGCGGAACAGCTCGGTCTCGCGCGCGATCAAGGTCTCCTGCGCGGTGAGGATCTTGCTCTCGAGCTCGGCCAGCTCGGGCGTCACGTAGCGCTCGCCGGTCGCCACCGTCTGCTTGCGGATGTAGTCCGCGGGCACGCGCGCGAGGTGGCTCTTGGTGATCTCGAGGTAGTAGCCGAAGACCCGGTTGTAGCGGACGCGCAGGCTGCCAATGCCCGAGCGCTCGCGCTCGCGCACCTCGATCGCCAGCACCGCCTCCTTGCCGCCGTCGGTGAGCGCGCGGCTCTCGTCGACGATGGCATCATGACCGCCGCGGATCACGCCGCCGTCCTTGGTCATCGCCGGCGGCTGCTCGACCAAGGCTGCGGTCAGGCGCGCGCCCAGCGCGGCCAGCGCGGGCGCGGCGATCGGCGCGAGCTCGACGAGCTCGGGCACCGGATCGATGGCCTCGGCGCCGCGCTGGACCAGCGCGACCAGGTCCGGCAGGCCGAGCAGCGAGTCGCGCAGCCGGCCCAGATCGCGCGGCGTGGCGACGCCGAGCGTGGCCTTGCCGGCGAGCCGCTCGAGATCGCCGGTGTCGGCGAGCGCGCGGCGCAGCTCGGCGCGCAGGTGCGGCCGGCGCGTGAGCCACTCGACCGCGTCGTGGCGGCGGCGGATCTGCGGCACGTCGGTCAGCGGATAGAGCAGCCAGCGGCGCATCAGCCGCGCGCCCGGCGCGGTGCGGGTGTCGTCGAGCACCGCGAGCAGCGAGCCCTGGGTGCGCGCGCCGATCAGGGTCTGCACCAGCTCGAGGTTGGCGATCGCGGTCTCGTCGAGCACGACGGTCGCGGCCGGATCGTAGAGCGCGAGCCGCACGACCGGCAGCACGCCCGCGGGCTGGGTCGCGCGCGCGTACGCCAGCACCGCCGCGGCGGCGACCGCGGCGTGGGGATGATCGGCGAGCAGCTTGCCGGTGGCGAGCTCGGCGTCGAGCGCGGCGCGCGCGTCCTTGGCCGCGGGCAGCTCGATCGCGGTCCACGGCACCCGCCAGCGCGCGCGCACCGGCGCGGCCGCGCCCTCGAGATCGGCGGCGGTCGCGAGCACCTCGCGCGGCGCGACCCGGGCCAGCTCGTCGGCGAGCGCGGCGGCGCCGGTGATCGTCGCGGCGCGGAACTCGCCGGTCGTCACGTCGAGGTAGGCCAGGCCCCACGGCGCGTCGGGCTTGGCGCCGCCGGGCACGACGCACGCGAGGTAGCGCGCCTGGCGCGGATCGAGGACCTCGTCATCGAGCGTGATGCCGGGCGTGACCACCCGGACGACCTCGCGCTTGACCAGGCCCTTCGCGAGCTTGGGGTCCTCGGTCTGCTCGCAGACCACGACCGTGCGGCCGTGCTCGGTGAGGCGCGCGATGTAGCCGCGCGACGCGTGGTGTGGCACGCCGCACATCGGGACCGCGTCGTCCTTGCCCTTGTCGCGGGTCGTGAGCGTCAGGTCGAGCAGGCCGGCGGCGACGACGGCGTCGTCGAAGAACATCTCGTAGAAGTCGCCGAGCCGGAAGAACACGATCGCGTCGGGATAGCGTTCCTTGATCTCGAGGAACTGCCGCATGAGCGGCGTGTCGGCCGGCTTCTGACGCGCCACGGGACGCGGATGTAGCGCGTCGGTCTGACGCGCGCGAGGCACCGGGCCCCGAAACGGCCGCGAGCAGGAACGATCCCGTTCCTGCTCGCCGTGCCTCGCGGATCGATCGCGTCTACAGCTTCGTGACGTATGCGCTCTTCTTGGCCTTGGCCTCGAACGCCTCCTTGGCGTCGTTGGCGGCATCCGACGAGGCGTACGAGCCGAGGCGCACCCGGTAGAACGTGCCCTTGCCGTCGACGTCGGCGACGACGAGGTACGGCGAGTACCCGGCGTCCTTGACCGAGCTGAGGAAGCTCTCGGCCTCGGCCTTGTCGCGGAACGACGAGAGCTGGAGCGTGTAGCGCTTCTTGGCCGCGGCGTGCTCGTCGGGGTGCGCGGCCGGGGCGTCATCGCTGTCGGCGTGATCGGCGTCGGGATCGGCCTTGTCCTTGTCCCGGGCCTTGTCGGTCTTGTCGGCCTTGGCCTTGTCGCTCTTGTCCGACTTGTCCGACTTGTCCGCGGCCTTGTCGGCTTTCTCCGCCTTGTCGCTCTTGTCCGCCGCCTTGTCGGCCTTGGCCTTGTCGGCCTTCTCCGCCTTGTCGCTCTTGTCCGCGGCCTTGTCGGCCTTGTCCGCGGCCTTGTCGGCGACGGACCTGTCGCTCTTGTCGCGCGGCGCGTCGTCCTCGTCGCGCACCGCCGGCGCCGCGGCGCGCGCCGCACGCGCGCCCTGCTCCAGCTCGCCGATCGCCCGCGCGGTCGGGCCCGGCGCGGGCGCGCCTGGCTTGCCCTGCGCGTCGAGCGCATCGATCGCGGCGAGCGGATCGCGCGCCGCCGTGGTGCCCGGCCGGTCGACGTGGGCGCGCGCCTCGACGCGCTTGCCGACCAGCACGCCCAGCACGAACACCAGGCAGGCGATCACGGCACCGCCGAAGAACAGGTAGAAGATCTGGCGACCGTCGAGGCTGACCTCGATCTTGTCTTTGTAGAGCTCGGGCTCGGAACGGGACATGGCGACCTGCGGGGGCGAGGGCCCCTCCGCCGACGATCCCGCCGCGCCCCGGGCGGGGCAACTTTTCGCCCCGCCCCGCCCGCTTCCGCGAAGCTAGCGCAGGGTCGACGTCGTGGTCAGCGAGGTCGACTCGAGGCGGAACACCGCGCCGCGGGTCGAGCCATTCGAGGTCAGGAGGTCGCCCTGATCCACGACCCAGATGCTGTCGTTCGGGCCGCGCACCACGTTGGCGGCCATCGCCACCGCCGCCGGCACCGGCACGCGCTTGGCGAGGAAGCCGGCCTGGATCCGGATCGTGACCGCGTAGCCCGGGAACACGATCGGAATGTTGACCAGGTTGCCGCCGCGATCGCCGATGCAGGTCGCGTCACCCGGGTACGTCGGATCGACCAGCCGCAGCGTCAGCTGCGGGTTGGTGAACCGCAGCGCGGTCGCCGGTCGCTCGGCGTACGTCACGGTCGACGTCAGCTTGCACGTGCCGGCGTCGTACGTGGGGACGCGCTCGAAGTCCGTGGTCGACTCCTCGCACGGGTTGGGCGAGGGCCCGGTCGCGGCGCACGGCGGCGCGCGCAGCGGGATGCGCCCGACGAGCGTCGGCGGCGCCGCCGGGTTCTTGATGCACGTGTCACCGGGACCCGCGATCCACGGGTGCTGGTATCCGGTGCGCGATCCGATCACGGTGAACGCCTCGCTGGTGCGCAGGTCGTAGCGCTGGATCCCCAGCGCGCACTGCAGCGGCGGCACGACGCCCTCGACGCAGCGGCCGGCCTCGCACACCGAGCCGGCACTGCAGTCCGCCTCGACCTGGCAGGTCATCACGCAGCGATCGATGCCGGGCGCGCGCGACGGATCGGCCTCGCACGCCCAGGTGTGGGGCGTCGGCGCGGTGGTATCCGAGCCGGGATCGAGCGCCGACGGGAGGCGGGCCGCGACGGTCTCGAGGTCGCTGCACTGCTGCGCCGAGGTGCAGCCGTCGACCGGCGTGGTGCGCAGCACGCGCCGCCGGCCGATCAACCGCAGCTCGCCCGACGCCACCTTGGTCGCGGCGTAGGTGCGGTCCGAGACGAGGTAGTCGCGGCACGCGCTGGCCAGGGCCTCGACCTGCGCGTTCGGGAAGCACGCGCCGACACCCGTCGACGAGTCGGGGTGCGAATAGCAGGTGTGGCCGATGTCGCAGTCGAGGTTGTTGTTGGCCGGGTTGCAGCCGGCGAGCTGGACGATGTCGTAGGGCTCGACGCCAGCGCCGCAGTACGGCGCGCCGGACTCGACCATCCGCATGCCGGTGCCGTCGACGATGGTCAGGCCGCTGCGGATGCGCGGGCCATCGATCACGGAGCCGCTGTCGTCGTTGGACAGCAGGCCCTCCCACGTCGCGGTCCAGAACTCGTCGAACGGCATCGTCCGCAGATCGGGGAAGGTCGCGGCGCGCACGTCCACGGGCGCGGCGAACGAGGTCTCGTAGACCGGCACCGGCGTCGAGACGTCGCTGCCGTTGCACGCGACCTGGCGCAGGTCGGGCAGCTCGCCGGCCTTCGCGCTCGCGATCTGCGAGTTGGCGAGCGCCTGCTCGCGGATCGAGCTGCCTTCGCGGACCACGGTCATGTGCGGCCCGCCCGTGGCGGCGTCGGTGGTCGCGATGCTGTTCTGCGACACGGTCGTGCAGACCGGATTGGTCACGCCCTGGTCGTCCGTGGTCTGGGCCAGCGCGTCGCGCTGCGACACCGCGTCGCGCAGCTGGTGCGGCAGCGCGATCGGCAGCGTCACCGCGAACGGCGCCGACGGATCCGCGACGTCGGGGTAGTTGTCGTCGTCGATGTTGACGATGTACACGTCGCCCGCGGTCGCGGACACCACCGCGAACCAGCCCATCAGCGTGGCGGGATCGGGCTTGACGTCGAAGTGCTTGGCCGGCGTCGCGTGGATGATCGACACCGCGGTCGGCTTGCCGTGGTTGGTGAGCTGGATGCCGGGCCCGACCGCGGTCGCGCGCCGCGGCGGCGTGTTGATGTCGCCGACCGGCAGGCAGCTCAGGCGATGCACGTCGGTCTCGGCGAGCAGCGCGCTCGGATCGACCTGGGTATCGCACTCGGCGTCGAGATCGAGCACGTCGGCGACGCGCACGGTGCCGTCGGACGCGACCGCGTAGACGAACTGCGACTGCCCGCCGATGGTGCCGTCGTCCTCGAGCTGGCCCTCCTGGCCGCCCATGCCGATCTGCGGCGTGATCGCGACGTCGGTGACGTCGACGCCGCCCGACAGCGTGACCTGCTCGAGCGTCGTGGGCAGGAAGGTCGCGTCGAGGTCGACGACGGTCACCTTGCTGCTGCCGCTGCCGCCGATCGCGAGCCGGCGCGTGCCGACGCGCGCGTCGCTGGCGAGATCGAGCGTGGTCGGACGGAAGCCGTCGGTGAGCGTGCCGCCGCCGCCGCACTCCGCCGGGCACGAGACCGCGCCATCGGTGATGGTGGCGGTGCCGTCGGCCGCGAACGTGACGCCGGCCTTGACCGTGCCGGTCGCGGGATCGACCGCCGCCACCAGGTGGCAGTCGGGGTACGCGATCCAGACCAGGCCGACGGGCGCCTCGGGGCACGCGACGCCGATCGGCGCCGCGCCGTTGGCGGCGATCATCGCCGCCGGCCGCGCGCTGACCAGGTCACCGCTGGCGTTGGTGACGTCGAGCCGGTTCACGATCGGATCGGGCTTGAACGAGGCGACGCTCGCGACGTCGACGACCGAGAGGTCGCAGCTGCCGGCGTTGGCGGTGACCACGTAGCAGCCGCTGGCGTCCATCGCGAGCCCGACCGGCAGCGAGCCGACGCTGACGCCGTTGGCGCCCGGGGTCAGCGGATCGAGATCGAGCACGGTCGCGTCGCCCGGGCTGACGACCGGCGGGGCCGAGACATTCTCGGGCAGCTTGCACGTGCCGTAGTAGGTCTTGCCGGTCTCCGGCATGTCCGGGTAGTCGGACACCTCGCAGGACCAGCCCTCGATGCACCCCGACGCGACGCTGTCGACGATCGTGCAGCTGGCCGCGACCGGCGAGCTGGGCTGGACCGTGCGGAACTTCGCGAGCGCGATCGTCCCCGGCTCGGTCTGCAGGATGAATGCGTAGTAGTCGACCGACAGCGGCGTCGGCGCGGCCAGCGGCCCCGTGCCATCGGGATCCGGGAGGACCTCCTGGCCGAGCGGCAGCGCGGCCGGGTTCACGTTGGTCTTGAAGTCGGCGTACGCGTCGCAGAGGGCGATCGGCACGGCGGTCTCGGTGACCGGGTCAGCGGCGGTGCCCGGCTGGGTCCCGCCGTTGATCCGCAGCCCGCCGTAGCAGCCGAACACGACGTCGGTTGGCGCGTTGAGGTTGAGCTGCGTCGAAGTCGAGCTGGTGCTCGAGCCGCACGCCGCGGACGAGGCGGCGGCGGCGGCGAGCACGAGGGACAGGCTGCGCGTCGTCATTTCTTCTTCGGCTCCCCGAGGCGCAGCACGACCTGGTTCTCGGTCGGCGCGCCCGGCGTCAGATCGATCACGGCGATCGTGTTCTCCAGGTAGTTGCTCACGAACAGCAGCCGCCGGCTGGGCGCCGCGACGACGTCGTAGGGCCCGCGGCCCACGGTCACGATCCGCTGGACCATCAGGTCGCTGCGCGGATCGATCACGAACACCGAGCCGTCGCCGAAGCACGAGACGTAGGCGTGGTCGCCGGCGCCCGCGTCGGCGAGCACCAGCTTCGAGGCCTGGCGGCAGATGTCGGTGGCGCGCAGCGTCTCGTGCCGGGGCGTGCCATCGGCGCCGATCGAGGTGTCGATCACCTGCAGGCTCGGCGGCCGGCGGTTGATGGCGTACATCCGGTCGCCGCCGTCCCCGAACGCGATGCCGCGCGAGTCGCGCGACTGGCCGGCGTTGAGGCCGACGCCGTCGAGGAAGAAGAACGTGGTCGGCACCAGCACCGGGAGCTCGTCGCGCTGGCGGACGACGCCGAAGGTCTGGATCCGGTTCTCCGAGCGGCTAGCGACGTAGACCAGCCCGTCGGGATCACCCGGCGTCCGGCCGCCGACGGCGGTCGCGCCGACGACGTTGGTGTCGGGGTCCGCGTTGAACAGGCCGCTGATCGCGTCGGCGAGGACGGGCGTGCCGTTGGCCGGCGTGTCGACCAGCGACACCGTGCCCGAGGTCAGGTGCGTGACGATCGCGAACTGGTTGCCCGAGTCGACGTGGATGTCGTAGGGCTCGGACGGCAGCGCCGGCAGCGACGAGTCGTTGCGCAGCTGCAGCAGGCGGTGGGCGTCGTCGCACAGCGCGAAGCCCGTGGTGTCGGCGCTGCAGCGCAGCGAGCTCGAGGCCTTGTCGTACTCGATCCAGGTGATCGACGGGTCGCCGCGGACCGGGACCAGCAGGCGCAGGTTGCCGTCGCCCTTGTCCTGGACGCCGATCGCCGTCGCGAAGCTGCCGGTGCGGACGCCGGCGGCGGCGTCGATGTACTGCGACGCATCGCAGAACGCGGTCTCGCTGAAGTCGGTGTCCTGCGTGCACCCGGCGGGCGCGTCCTTGCCGGTCCGGTGGATCCAGGCATCGGCGGTGACCGAGACCTTCTCCAGATCGATGACGTTGATCGAGCCGGAGTTGAAGTGGAGGTCGGAGTTGGCGTTGGCGATGAACAGCCGCGACTCGTCGGGGCTGAGCGCCATGCCGGTCGGGAAGAACAGCTGAGCCTCGGGCGGCTCCACCTCGTTCGAGGAGGCGGTGCACGCGGTGAGGACGGCCACCGACAGCACGGCAGGCCAGGCGGAGAGGCGCATGGGTGGCCGGTTCGACCGGGCCGGGCCGCCAGCGGTTGCCCGGGCGCGAGCGGAGGTGGGCATCGAGCTCCGATGCCAGAACGTGCGGGCGATCACGGCGTACCTCCGTCGAGAGCGGCGCGGGCCGCAGCGACCCGCGCGATGGGCACCCGGAACGGCGAGCACGACACGTAGTCGAGGCCGATCCGGTGGCAGAACGCGATCGACGATGGCTCGCCGCCGTGCTCGCCGCAGATGCCGACCTTGAGGCCGGGCTTGGTGGCGCGACCGCGCTCGACGCCGATCTTGATCAGCTGGCCGACGCCCTCCTGATCGAGCGCGACGAACGGGTCGCTCGGGATCAGGTCGGTCTCGAGGTAGGTCGGCAAGAACGACGCGACGTCGTCGCGCGACAGGCCGAAGGTGGTCTGGGTGAGATCGTTGGTGCCGAACGAGAAGAAGTCGGCGTGGTGCGCGATCTGATCGGCGACCAGGCAGGCGCGCGGCAGCTCGATCATCGTGCCGACGAGGTACGGGATGGTCGCGCCGGCGGCGCCGAGCACGCGATCGACGACCGCGGCGACCTGGCCGCGCAGGCGGGCCAGCTCCTTCGGCGTGAACACGAACGGGATCATGATCTCGGGGTGCACGACCACGCCCTCGGCCGCGACCAGCGCCGCGGCCTCGGCGATCGCCTGGGCCTGGACCTCGTAGATCTCGGGGAACGTGATCGCCAGCCGGCAGCCGCGGTGCCCGAGCATCGGGTTGGCCTCGGTCAGCTCGACCACCGTCGCGCGCAGGTTCTCGATCGACTCGCCCAGCTCGGCGGCGACCTCGGCCATGTCGTGATCGGTGTGGGGCAGGAACTCGTGGAGCGGCGGATCGAGCAGGCGGATCGTGACCGGCAGGCCGTCCATCGCGCGGAAGATCGCCGCGAAGTCGTCGCGCTGCATCGGCAGGATCTTGACCAGCGCGGCCCGGCGCCCGGCCTCGTCCTTGGCGAGGATCATCTGGCGCACGGCGAGGATGCGCTCGGGCTGGAAGAACATGTGCTCGGTGCGGCACAGCCCGATGCCCTCGGCGCCGAACGCGCGCGCGGTGATCGCGTCGGTCGGGGTGTCGGCGTTGGTGCGGATGCGCAGCCGCCGGACCTCGTCGACCCAGGTCATGAGCTCGGCGAGCTCGCCCGAGACCTTGGCCGGGATGAGCGGCGCCGCGCCGAGGAACACCTCGCCGGTCGAGCCGTCGAGGGTGAGCGTGTCGCCCTGCTTGATCGTGAGGTCGCCGAGGGTCATGCGCTGGCGCGCGCCATCGACGCGCAGCCCCGAGCAGCCGGTGATGCAGCACTTGCCCATGCCGCGCGCCACGACCGCGGCGTGCGAGGTCATCCCGCCGCGCGCGGTGAGGATGCCGTCCGCGGCCTTCATGCCGTGGATGTCCTCGGGCGAGGTCTCGGTGCGGACCAGCAGCACGCGCTCGCCCTTGGCCTGCCAGGCCTGGGCGTCATCGGCGGAGAACACGACGCGGCCGATCGTGGCGCCGGGCGACGCCGGCAGGCCCTTGCCGATCGCCTTGGGCCGCGCCTTGGGATCGATCGTCGGGTGTAGCACCTCGTCGAGGCGCGCCGGATCGATGCGGCGGATCGCGGCGGCGCGATCGAGCACGCCCTCGTTCACGAGATCGACCGCGACCTTGATCATCGCGCGCGCGGTGCGCTTGCCGGTGCGGGTCTGCAGCATCCACAGCGTGCCGCGCTGGATCGTGAACTCCACGTCCTGCATGTCGCCGAAGTGGGCCTCGAGCCGCGCGCACACCGCGGTCAGCTCGGCGTGGGCCGCGGGCATGACGGTCGCGAGCGTGTCGATCGACTCGGGCGTGCGGATGCCGGCGACGACATCCTCGCCCTGGGCGTTGACCAGGAACTCGCCGTACAGCGCGCGGGTGCCGAGGGCGGGATCGCGGGTGAACGCGACGCCGGTGGCGCAGTCCTCGCCGAGGTTGCCGAACACCATCGCCTGGACGGTGACGGCGGTGCCCATCGCCGACGAGATGCCGTTGATACGGCGGTAGGTCTCGGCGCGCGGGTTGCCCCACGACCGGAAGACCGCGCCGATCGCGCCCCACAGCTGATCGGTGACGTCCTCGGGGAACGCGTGGCCGGTCGCCGTCTTGACCTCGGCCTTGTAGGCCGTGACCAGCTCGCGCAGCGCGCTCTCGGGCAGGTCGCTGTCCTTGTCGACGCCGTGGTGGCTGCGCGCGTCCTCGAGCAGGCGCTCGAACGGCGACGCCGAGTGGTCGTCGGGCGCGACCACGCCGAGGACAACATCGGCGTACATCGCGACGAACCGGCGGTAGCAGTCCCACGCGAACCGCGGGCTGCCGGTCGCGGCGGCGAGCGCGGCGACGGTGGTGTCGTTGAGGCCGAGGTTGAGGACCGTGTCCATCATGCCCGGCATCGAGATCGGCGCGCCCGAGCGCACCGAGACCAGGAGCGGGTTCTGCGCGTCGCCGAAGCGGGTGCCGGTCGCGGCCTCGACCACGCGCAGCGCGGCGTCGACCTCGGCGCGGACGCCGTCGGGGTACGCGCCGGCGTGGGCGATCGTGTGGCGGCAGACGTCGGTGGTGAGCGTGAAGCCCGGCGGCACCGGGATGCCGAGGCCGGCCATGACGGCGAGGTTGAACCCCTTGCCGCCGAGGGTGGCCTTGTCGGCATCGGAGCTGACAACGCCACCACCGAACCCGTGCACCCACGCGGTCATGACGCGCTCCCGGCCGCGCTGATCGCGCGGAAGTCGGCGACGTCGGCGAACGGCTGGCGGATCTCGTGGAGCAGCGCCAGCCGGTTGTCGCGGAGCGCGGGATCGGGATCCATCACCATGACGCCACCCTTGTCGAAGAACGCGGCGACCAGCGGCTGCAGCTCGACCAGCAGCGCGAAGACCTCGTCGTAGGCGTAGCGGCGGCGGGCCGCAAGGATGCGCGGCGCGACCGGCGCGAACGCCGCCCACAGGTTGCGCTCGACGTCGGCGACGAACTTGCCGGCGTCGACGGTGCCCGCGACGGTCAGGCCCTTGCCCGCGGCGTCGTCGAGGATGTTGGCGATGCGCTTGAAGACCTCGCGCGCGCCGGCCGGCACGACCGCGAGCGCGCGGGCCCGGGCGCGGGCGTCGAACGGGTACTGGAAGTCGGCGCCGAGCGCGGCGTCGGCGTCGAGCGCCGGGATGCCCTCGTCGGCGAGGATGCCGCGCAGGCGGCCGCGGAAGAACTCGGTCAGCTCGCCGCAGTCGGTGTCCGTGACCTCGAGCGCGCCCGAATACTGCTGGGCGGCGACCTCGATCAGCCGATCGATCGTGAGGCCCCAGCTCGCGCGCGCGAGCAGGATCTGCAGGATGCCGATCGCCGCGCGGCGCAGGCCATACGGATCGGCCGAGCCCGACGGCTCGAGGCTCGCGGCGAAGCAGCCGACCAGCGTGTCGATGCGATCGGCGAGCGCGACCAGCGCGCCCTCGCCGCTCGTCGGCAGCTCGGCGCCCGCGCCCTTGGGCATGTAGTGCTCGGCGATCGCGGTCCCGACCGCCTGGCCGTGCGCGGCCACCGCGTAGTGCATGCCCATCACGCCCTGCAGCTCGGGGAACTCGCCGACCACGCTGGTCGCGAGATCCGCCTTGCACAGGCGCGCTGCGGTGATCGCGGTGGCGGCATCGGTCGTCGCCGCGATCGCGGGCTCGGCCGCGAGCGCGCGCACGATGCCGACGATGCGCTCGATCTTGTGGCCGTAGGTGTGGGCCTTCGCGCCGAACTTGGCGAGGAACACGCGGTCGGCGACCTTGGCCGCGAAGTGCTCGAGCGGGTGCTTGCGATCCTCGCCGACGAAGTAGCGGGCGTCGGCCAGGCGGGGCACCGCGGCGCGCTCGTTGCCGCGCGCGACCACGGCCGGATCGCGGACGATCGTGCCGGCCATCGTGACGAACTTCGGCATCAGCTTGCCGTGGTGATCGGCGATCGTGAAGTAGCGCTGGTGGGTGCGCAGCGCGGTGACGATGATCTCCTCGGGGACCTCGAGGTACGCCGCCGCGAAGTTGCCGCACACGCCGGTCGGCCACTCGCTGAGGTTGGCGACCTCGTCGACGAGCGCCTGGTCATCACGGACCACGCCGCCCTCTTCGGCGCCGATGCGCGCGAGCTCGGCCCGGACCCGCTCGCGGCGGCGCAGGACATCGACCTCGACGTGCGCGCGGCGCAGCGCGGCCTCGTACTCGCCGGGGTTGGCGAGCACGATCGGCTGCGGCGCGAGGAAGCGGTGGCCGCGGGTCGCGCGCCCGGTGGGGACGCCGGCGAACCCGAACGGGACGATCGCATCGCCGAAGAGCGCGACGATCCAGTGCACCGGCCGCACGAACGCGGCCTCGCCCCAGCCCCAGCGCATCGACTTGGGCCACGGGAACTGCGCGATCAGCTCCGCGAGGAGCGCGGGCAGGACCGCCATCGCGTCCTGGCCGGTGACCTCGCGCACCGCGATCGCGTACTCGCCCTTCTTGCCGGGCACCGCGGCGCGCTCGAGCGTCGCGGGATCGACGCCGTTCTTCTGCGCGAAGCCGATCGCGGCCTTGGTCGGCGCGCCATCGGCGCCGAACGCGGCGCCCACCGGCGGCCCGACGACGCGCTCGCGCAGATCGGGCTGGCGGACGACGACGTCCTTGACGATCACCGCGAGGCGGCGCGGCGCGCCGAGCGCGCTCACCGCGCCGTGCGCGAGGCGCGCGGTCGCGAGCCGCGACGTGATCATCGCCGGCAGCTCGGCCAGCGCGCGGGTCAGGAACGCCGCGGGGATCTCCTCGCAGCCGATCTCGAGCAGCAGTTCCGTCGTGTCAGACATGGGCGGCCTCCTCGGCGTCGGCGGCGGGCGCGACCGCGCGCGCGGCGGCCAGCGCCTGCGCGTTGACGCCGGCCTCGGCCGCACCGGCGAAGGCCTCGGCGGCGATCCGGCCCTGCTCGTCGGCGAGCAGCGGGAAGCCGAGCGCGGCCCGGCTCTTGACGTAGGCCTCGGCGCACGCGCGCGCGAGGCCGCGCACGCGCCCGATGAAGCGCTGGCGCTCGGTCACGCTGATCGCGCCGCGCGCGTCGAGCGAGTTGAACGCGTGCGAGCTCTTCATGCACATCTCGTAGGCCGGCAGCACCAGCCCACGGGTGAGCAGGCGCTGGCACTCGCTCTCGTACTTGGTGAACAGCTCGAAGAAGAACGCGGCGTCGAGCTCCTCGAACTGGTAGCGCGAGTACTCGACCTCCCACGGGTGGCGGAGCTGGCGGTACGTGACGCGCTTGTCCCACTTGATGTCGAAGATCGAGTCGACGTTCTGCAGGTACATCGCGATCCGCTCGATGCCGTAGGTCAGCTCGGCGGTGACCGGGCGCAGATCGATGCCGCCGGCCTGCTGGAAGTACGTGAACTGCGTGACCTCCATGCCGTCGGCCCAGACCTCCCAGCCGAGGCCCCACGCGCCGAGGGTCGGCGACTCCCAGTCGTCCTCGACGAAGCGGATGTCGTGCGCGCCCGGATCGAGGCCGATGCGCTCGAGGCTGTCGAGGTAGAGCTGCTGGACGTTCTTGGGCGCGGGCTTGAGCCCGACCTGGAACTGGTAGTAGGCGCCCAGCCGGTTCGGGTTCTCGCCGTAGCGCCCGTCGGTGGGGCGGCGGCAGAACTGCGCGAACGCGGCGTTCCACGGCTCGGGTCCGAGGACGCGGAGGAAGGTCGCGGGGTGGAAGGTACCAGCGCCTACCTCGACGTCGACCGGCTGCTCGATGACGCAGCCGCGATCTGCCCAGAAGCGCTGAAGCTCGAAGATGAGATCTTGCAGGTACATGGTGGGCCCGTCGAAGGCGGCGCACCATAACGTCGGGCCCCGTCCTGGTCAAGGCGCGCCCCTCATCCTAAACCCTTGCGATCCCTTGAAATTGCCTCGCGGCGCAGCTAGCGTCCGGACATGGTTTTTCGGCCGTGGAGAGGGCGCGCCGTTGGCGCCCTGGCGTGCCTGGGCACGATGGTCGCGACGAGCGGCTGTTCGCTGATCCTCGACTTCGAGGATCACACCGACGCGGGGCCCTCGGATGCGCCCCCTGACGACGCGATGCTGGTCCCGGATCCGTGCGGGGTGCTCGAGCCCAACGACGATCCAACGACGGCGCAGGTGATCACCACCGGCGAGGCGCGGTACGCGGCGATCTGTCCGTCGGGCGAGAAGGACTTCTACAAGGTCACGCTCACCGGGACCCAGACCCTCGACTTCAAGGTGCTGTTCAAGAATCGCGGCGGCGCCGGCGATCTGGACATGAGCCTCAAGGACTCGACCGGGCTCAACACCATCGCGGAGTCGCGCAGCTTCGACGACGACGAGGGCATCGTCTGCCCGAACCCGACCGGGACCAGCCCGTCGTGCCCGCAGCTCGCGGCCGGCGACTACATCGTGATCGTGTTCGGCGCGACCGCGACGGTCAACAACGTCTACAAGCTCGACGTCACGATCACGCCGTGACCTGAGGGGCGCCGCGGCGACCTCGCTGCGCGGCGCCGCCACCACGCGATGTCCGGGATCCGGACATCGGCCCCGCGCTACAGATCGATCAGGCCGCCGGGCGGCTTGTGCGGGGTGTGCGGGTTGGTCGGCGGCGTGCTGGAGCGCTTCTGCAGGCGCACCGGGTACTCCATGTCGCCGGTGACCGAGAACTTCTTGCTGACGTCACGATAGCCGGAGGCCGAGACCACGACGGTCACCTCCTTCTTGCCCTTGTCGAGGGTGATCTCGACCGTGCCGTCGGCCACGACCGTGCCGTTGACGGTCACCTTCGCGTTCGGCGGGATCGTCGTCACCTTCAGGACCGCCTTCGCCGGCTTGGCGTCGGGGGTGGCGACGGCGACCTTGCCGCCCGAGCCCGAGCCGCTGCCCGAGCCCGCGGCGACCGCGCTGCCCGAGCCCGACCCGCTGCCCGAACCCGAGCCGGATCCGGCCGCGACGGCGGAGCCGCTGCCCGAGCCCGATCCGGAACCGCTGCCCGAGCCCGCCGCGCTGCCGCTGCCCGAGCCCGCCGCGACGGCGCTGCCCGAGCCGGGCTTCGCCGGCGCCGCGCTGCCCGAACCCTTCGCCGATCCGCTGCCGGACCCCGACGCGGCGACCGCGGTCGTGGAACCGTCACCGACGCCGAACAGCAGGCCGAAGAACGTGCCCACCGCGAGCCCCGCCGACATCACCAGCGGCACGGCCTTGGACGTGCCCTTCTTCTTGGGCTTCGCCGGTGGCGGCGCCGCGTGCGCCGGCGGCGGTGCGTTCGGAGGCGGAAAACCCTGAGGATAGCCCTGTTGTTGCATGGTGATTCCCAACGCGCGACGAGAGGATCGAGGCTACCAGAACCAACCTGTGACGGCCACGCCGGCGCTACCCGGTGAGACCAGCGGCGCGAGCATCCACTTGGGTCCGGCGTCGATCGCGCTGAACGCCGGCGCCTGCTGCTGCTCGCGCTCCATCGCCGCGCGGCGCGCGACCTTTGGCCGGTACTTCGTGAAGTACCACCACGCGGTGAAGCCGCCGGCGCCGACCGCGCCGACGATCGACAGATCCGTGATGAGCGCGAAGGTCTTGCCGGCGCTGCGCGCGTCGGCGCGCTCCTGCGCGCTCGCGCCGGTGTCGGTGAACGTGCCGTGCTTGCCGATCGCGAGGAAGCCGTTGACCGCGGCCGACACGACGAACGCGCCGGTCACGCCGCCACCGACGTAGAGCGGCAGCTTCGACACCGCCGGCAGGGGCGGCGGCGGCGGCGGCGGCGGCGGCGGGCGCGGCGGCTCGACCACGACCGGGACGTGCTCGAGCTCGAACTTGCGCTCGGACTCGGACCCGGCCTCGACGGTCATCTTCTGCTCCATCGGCGTGTAGCCGTCGGCGGTGAACGACATCGTGTACTCGCCGGGATCGAGCAGCAGCGGCTCGGCGAGCGGCGACGCGCCGACGTCGTTGCCGTTGACGGTGATCGCGGTGCCGTCGGGCACGATCGTCAGCGTCAGCTGCCCGAGGTGGAGCTTGGTGGCCTCGAGCTTCTCGGTCGCGGCGGTCGCGAGCTCGGGCTTGATGTTGGTCGCCTCGGCGAGGACCTTCTTGTAGTGGCTCGCGGCGTCGAGGTAGCGGCCGAGCTTCTCCTCGGCGCCGGCGATCGCGAAGTAGATCTGGGGATTCGCCACCAGATCGTAGGCCTTCTGGTAGGCGGCGAGCGCGCGCGCGTACTGCTCCTTGGCCTGCTCCGCCTTGCCCTTGTTGGTGAGGTAGTCGCCGCGCTTGAGGAACGCGTCGCCCCCGGAGAGCAGCTTCTTGGCCTCCTCCTTGGTCTTCGGGTCCTCCACCGGCTGCGCGCGGACCGGCACCGCATGGAGGACGACGAACAGCGCCGCCAGCGCGCCCACGGCGCGGCCAGCGCGTCTCCCGATCGCGACAGGATCCATGGCGCGAGGATAGCCGAACCGCGCGCACCGCGCATCGCGCCAGGGCCCGCCGTTCGGCCCGTGGCTATCCGCGGCGGTGGCCGAGCTTGGCGATGAACTCGACCGAGCGGAGCGGCCGGCCGACCTGAGCCACGATCATGCCGACCATCGCGTCGCGCGCCGCCGCGCGGTCGCTGTCGTCGAAGGCGGCGGTCGCGGCGATCGCGTCGACGAGGCGCTCGACCGAGCGCGCGGCGCGCAAGAGCTGGCGCGCGCCCTCGGCGAAGCCGCGCACCCCGATGCCGCGGCTCTGCGCGGCGCAGCCGGCGCACAGCGCCCCGCCCCGCCCCGGGTCGAACAGCACGCCGGCGCCGAGCTCGCCGCCGCACGCCGCGCAGGCGTCGAGGACCGGCGCGTGACCGAGGGTCTCGAGGACCGCGAGCTCGAGCGCGCGCAGGACCGGCGGCGACGGGCCGCGCTCGGCCATCACCTCGTGCAGCTCGACGAGCAGGTCGAGCAGGCGCGGCTCGGCGATGCCGATCGGCGAGAGCTCGCGCACGACCTCGAGCGCGTAGCTCAGGTGCGCGACCGCGACGACGTCGCCGGCCAGCGCGGTCCAGTCGCGGCGGATGAGCGCGGACTCGAGCGACCAGAGATCGGCGCGCGGCCGGTGCTTGAGCTCGAAGTCGGAGAGCACGAGCAGGCCGAGCGCGCCGGCGAAGCGGCGCTTCGACGAGCGCGCGCCGCGCGCGAGGGCCGAGACCCGGCCGTGCTCGCGCGTGAACAGCTGCACGACCGCGTCGGCCTCGCCGAACGGCGTCGAGCGCAGCAGCAGGCCATCGGTGGTCACGCGGGACCACTATGGCGCATCGCGCGCGATGCGCCCGACGATCGATCGCGGGTCAGGCGATCGCGCGGGTCGGGATCTCGCGCGCCGTCACGCCCTCGCCCGACGAGTTCGGGCGGCGCATGAGGTACGAGAGCGTCAGCGTCGCGACGATCAGCAGGATGATCACGGCGAGGGTCAGGCCGCCCTGGCGGCCCGAGCGCTCGTCGTCCATCAGGATCGGCGGCAGGAAGCTGCGGCGGGTCGGCTCCTTGACCTCGCGCTCCTCACGCGCCCGCTCCGCCTGCTCGGGATCCGCGTCGTCGATGACGAGCACGATCGCGGGCGACGACATCTGCGCCGAGGTCCGCGGCCGCGCCGGGGCGCGGGTCGGGACGATCTCGAGCGGCTGGGTCGTGGTCGCGGCCTGGGAGGCGGCGATCGGCGGGGCGGCGATCGGCAGCGCGGCGACCGGCAGCGCGATCGACGCGCTCGCCTCGGCGCCGATGATGACCTCGATCTCGAGGTCGTCGTCGACGTGCGTCGACGTCACGACCGGCGCGACGACGATCTCGACCGGCGCGGCGACGGGCGCAGGCGCAGCGACCTCGGCGACGATCGGCGCGACCACCGGGGCAGTGACGGGCTCGGCGACGACCGGCGCAGCGGCGGCCGGCGCAGCAGCGACGACCGGAGCTGGCGTCGCGACCGCCGCGGCCATCGGCTGGCCCTTGCGGTTGCGCTTGCCGCGGCGCGCGGGGGCGGCGTCCGTGCCGCCCTTGCGCCGGCGACCCTTGCCGCCACGACCACCGGTCGCACCGGGGATCTCGACCGGCGCAGCGGCGATCTCGACCGGCGCGGCGACGATCTCGACGGGCGCGGCGACGATCTCGACCGGCGCAGCCGGGATCGGCTCGGGCGCGATCGGCGCGGCCACGATCTCCGCCGCCGGCGCGATGACGATCTCGGGCTCGGCGGGCGCGACCGGCAGCGACGCGCTCGACGTCGCGAGGATCGGCTCCTCGATCGATGGCGAGGGCGGCACCGCGATCGCCGGGAACGATCCCGTCGTGCGCGGCGCGACCACCGGGAACGATCCCGTCGTGCGCGGCGACGCGGCCGGCATCGAGCCGGTGGCGCGGGTGCGCAGCACGCGCGGCGACGAGCTCCGCGCCGCGTCCGGCGCCAGGCTCGACATCGAGTCGAGCAGCGCCTGGGCCTGCGGCGACGACACCGGCGCCGGCGCGAGGCCGCACTCGGTGTAGCGCGCGAGCGCCTCGTCCTCGTCGAGGCCGACGCAGCGCGCGTAGTTGCGGACGAAGCCGCGCACGAAGACCTCGGCGGGCAGCTCTTCGAACTGCCCCGACTCGAGGCGCTCGAGCGCGCGCTGCTGGATGCGGGTGACGCGCGCCACATCCTCGACCGTCAGCTGACGCGCCGCGCGACCAGCGCGCAGCCACGCGGCGAAACCGCCGCGCGCGGCGGCAACAGCCGCCTCGTCCCGCTGGGCCTCGACCGAGCGACGTCCTTCGGTTGCGGATTTTCCCCGGCGGTCCATGGGTCTTGCGCTCACTCCGCGTCCGAACCGAGGGATGCGCCCTCGCTCCGGCACTGTGCCGCGAAACAGCTCTTGGGAAGGATCGAGAGACATGCGTCACGCGCGGCGCGTGCGTCGCCTGTCAGTCCCTGCTCGATCCTGGTCTTCATGAGGTAGAGCCTGGCTTCCTGCTGCAGGGAGCTTTGGGCCGCTGCTTGGCAATCGGGTTGGTCTCTAACATCCTGAAACTGTTCGGCTGCTTTTTCCCACTCTTTCCGCTCAAAGTAAACCCTGCCGAGCCGATAAGTGGCGACGCACATGCCGGGCTGAAACTGCACGGCCAGCAGCAGCTCCTTGGCCGCCGCGACCATGTCGCCCTTCTGGAAATAGGCCCAGCCGAGGTTCGCGCGGGTCAGCCCGACGCTCGTCAGCCGCGCGGGGTTCTCGAGCGCCTTGCCGAACAGGCGGATCGCGTCGTCGGACGCGCCCTGGAGGGTGGCGACCACGCCCTGGATCGCCCAGGCCTCGCTGAGGGTCGGCGCCAGCTCGGTCGCGTGCACGAAGTCCTTGTTGGCGGCGACCAGGCGCTCGTCCATCTCGCGGGCGATCGCCTCGGCGTCGACGCCGGTCAGGCAGCCGTCGATCTCGAGCTGCTTCTTGGCGTCGCCGGCGCGGACGTAGTTGACCGCGCCGCGCACGTAGAAGGCCTCGTCGTTGCTCTGCAGGAACGCGATGGCCTTGTTCGCCTCGTTCTCGGCCGCCTCGAGCTGGTGCTTCGAGAGGAAGTCCTTGGCGATATCGAGGCGATCGTTGCTCTTCTTCGGGTTCTGCTCGACGGAGGGGCAGCCGGAAAGCATCGCGATCGCCGCGAGCGCAAGCACAGCGCTCGGAGAAAATAGCAGCGATTTTGATGGATTACCCGACAAGCGGCTGGACCGTAACGCAGCGCTCCGCCGGCTGTCAACGAACGTTCGACCCAGAGCCGCCCCGCGGCACCGCGCCCGGCAGGGGGGATCGCCGCGCCGCGCCACCTCCTGATATAGAGGAGGGCGATGACCGCCCTGCCCGGCCCGCTCACTCCGACCCAGTCCATGACCTTCCCGTCCGCCGACGGCACCGCGCTGTACGGCGAGTGGTTCGCGGCGCCGTCGCCGCGCGGCCTCGCGATCATGGTCCACGGCTACGCCGAGCACTGCGGTCGGTACCGCGAGGTCGCGCACGCGCTGGTGAAGGCCGGGATCTCGGCCTTCGGCTACGACATGCGCGGCCACGGCCAGGCCGCGGGCAAGCGCGGCCACGTCCAGCACTTCAGCGAGTACCTCGACGACCTCGAGGCGGCGACCGCGAAGGCGCGCAGCTTCGCGGGCGACCTGCCGCGCGTGCTCGTCGCGCACTCCAACGGCAGCCTGATCGCGCTGCGCGCGCTCACCGACGATCGCCGCCGCCCCGACGTGCGCGCGGTGGCGGTCGCGTCGCCGTTCCTGGCGCTGCGCCTCAAGGTGCCCGCCATCAAGGTGCTCGCCGGCCGCATCGCGTCGAAGATCTACCCGTCGTTCGCGCAGCCGAACGCGCTGCGGGTCGAGGATCTCACCGCCGACGCCGGCAAGCAGGAGGAGCGGCGCAAGGACACGTTGTGCCACTCGGTCGCCACCGCGCGCTGGTTCACCGAGGCGACCGCCGCACAGGAGCACGTGTACGCGAACGCCAGCACGATCAGCCTGCCCACGGTCTGGCTGGTCGGCGGCGACGATCCCATCGCCGATCCGGCCCGCAGCCGCGCGGTCCAGGCCCGGATCACCGCGCCGAGCGAGTTCCACGATCTCGTCGGCCTCAAGCACGAGGTGTTCAACGAGGTCGATCGCGGCCGCGTCTTCGGGCTCTTGACCGACTACCTCGGCAAGCACCTGGGGTAGCGGCGACCCTCGATCGGCGCCGCTAGCGTGACGCGGCGTCCTGCCTCCACCCACGTCAGAGCCTGTGCGGCTTCGCCTCCTGGCTCTTGTTCGATCGATCGGCCCCGTCGAGGACGACGGTCCCGATCTCATCCGGATCCTGAACCGGCTCGCGTCGCTCGCCTCGGGTGACCGATGGCATGGCTTGCGGCAGATCACACCGCGCTCCCGCGTGGCGCGACGACGGCCCTTGTCGTCGGCAGCCGTGCCTCTATACTCAACACACGAATCGCCGCGCTCTGGCGCGGCGGTCGCTCCTTGAGCCGATGCCCGTTGGCTGGTCCCGTGAGGGGCGCCGCGTGCGCTCACCGGGACCCGATGGAGTCCGCGCCATGACGTTCTTCGCCTGCATGTGCAATCAGCCCCAGCATCTGGCTCGCGCCCTCGCGCCCGCGCGCGCCGCGCTGGTGGCGTCGGGTCCGATCGCGCGCTGGGGCCTGGGCTCGCACCAGGGCGGCGAGGTGCTGCTCGCCCGCACGCCCAAGCCCGCCGCCGACGTCGACATGTACGCCGCGATCGGCGAGATCTCCTCCGACTGCGTGATCGGCCAGGCCATCGCCGAGGCCGACGCGGGCGGCGTCGGCGGCAACGACAACACGCCGCCGTTCCGCTTCCGCCGGTGGATGTACGCGCAGGCCGCGCGTCACCCCGCGCCCGGCGATGCGTGGCCGGGGCTCGGCGCCGCGGTCGAGACGCTGCCGGAGTTCGTGCGCCGCAACATGCGCGGCCGCACGGCCGCCGAGGCCGCGTTCCACGTGATGCTCGCGATGCTGCACGATCAGGGCGGCCTCGATGATCCGAACGTGCCGCTCGCGACCACGCGCGACGTGTTCGCGGCGTCGCAGACGCTGCTCCGCGCCGCGCTCACCAAGGCCGGCGCGACCGGCGTGCTCGGCAACGCCGCGGTCTCGAACGGGCGCACGATGCTGGTCGCGCGCGCCGTCGACGGCGATCCGCTGTGGCTGCGGCGGCTCTCGATCCAGGGCGAGAAGACCGCGCGCGACGAGGCGTTCCGCGGCGTGCTGCTGGTCTCGCGCGCGGCGAGCCTGGCGGAGGGCTTCGAGGAAGTGCCCGCCGGCAGCGTGGTGATGGTCGCGCGCGACCTGCGCGTCGACATCGCGCCGATGCCGGCCTGACCGTCAGGCGAGCGCGGCGGGGCTCGGCACGAACGCTCGGCTCAGCGTGCGTCCGATCGAGGCCGCAGGCCGAGTGACCGGCGCCGAAAGCGAAGGGGAGGCTCGTCGGGGCTTGCCCCCGGCGCGGGGAACGGCACGTTCCCTTCGATCGAGTCTGATCCGCGTCCGCGCGCCGCGCGAAACGCGGGTCAGAAGTTGAAGCGGTAGCGGAAGGTCGCGGCCTGGCCCGGCCGGAACTGGATCGCCGCGACCGTGTCCCGCACGCACGCCGCCATCGACGCCGGCAGATCGGTGTCGACGACGTTGAGGAAGCCGAGCGCGCCGCTCGCGTCGACGCCCACCTCGAGCTCGAGGTGGGTATCGCCGATGCCCTGCTTCGCCAGCGACCGGATGCAGGCCGCGATCTGGCCGTGGTCGACCGCGCTCGCCAGCTCGGCGCGCCGCACCCGCGCGCCGCTCGGCGGCACCACCGGCTCGGGCGGCGGCTCGACGCGCGTGAGCGCGCCGGTCGCGGTCGTGACCCACTCGCCCGCGCCGAACCGACCGGCGCTGACCTCGGTCTCGATCAGGTGGCGGCCGGCCATCACGCGCAGCGCGATCTCGCCGGCACCCACGACCACGCCGTCGACGCGCACCGCGCGGCCGACCGGCGCGCGCACCGCGAGCGGCGCGCTCGTGCGATCGATGCCGCTCGCATCGGTCCAGCCCGGCAGGCGCGGCCCGAGCTCCGCGGTGAGCGCCGCGACGCCGCTCGCGTCGAGCGCGACCGCCGACTGGCCGGCCAGCGGCGCGCGATCCGCGACCGTGAGCGTCTGGGCCTTGCCGACGAGGACCTCGTTGCCGGTGCGATCGTCGATGAGCGCGACCAGGCCGTGGGCACAGGCGACCTCGGTCGCGCCATCGCGGTGGCGGACCTCGAACGCGGTGCCGCGCACCTCGACGGTGCGATCGCCGACGTCGACGGTGAAGCGCTGGCCGGGGGCGCGCGGCGCGACCTCGATCGCGAGCTCGCCGTCGCCGACGATCGCGAGCTCGATCGCGGCGGCGTCGAAGCGCCGCACGGTGACCGTGGAGCGCGGCCCGAGGGCGAAGCTCGAGGCCTCGCCGAACTGCACCGCGACCCGACCGTCGGTCGTGGTCAGCGCGCTGCCGACCGCGACCGGGCCAGCCATGACCTCGGTCGGCGACGCCGCGCGGTCGAGCGCGACCCGGCCGACCGCGAGCGTGACCACGCCGCGCAGCGGGGTCGGCGCCGGCGCGGGCGCGCTGGGCGTGACCACGGCGGTCGCCGGGACCGGTCGAGGCTCGTCGGGCGCACCACCACCCGAGGCGGCGATCATGACGCCCGCGGCGCCGGCGGCGGCGACCGCGGGCACCAGCGCGAGCGCCCAGCGGCGGCGCCGGACCTTCGCGAACTCGGCGGTGCGCTCGCGCGACCGCCGCTCCGACGACGTCGCCCAGTAGACCCGGGCGCGGATGTGATCCCAGCCGAGCTCGGGCGCCGGCGTCGCGGTGATCGCGGCGAACGCGTCGACCGCGCCGAGCACGCGATCGCGGGCGCGAGCGCAGTCGCGGCAGTCGTCGGCGTGCGCCAGCATGCGCGCGCGATCGCCATCGGAGACCTTGCCGCGGCCGAGCTGGGCCCAGCGGGCCGGTGCGACGTGGCGGCTCACGGCGCGCCTCCATCGGCGTCGTCGCCGTCGTCGTCCGCGACGCCGGCGGCCGGTTGCTCGTCGCCGTCGGTGGCGACCAGCTTGTAGAACTCCTTGCGGGCGTAGAACAGCCGGGTCCGCACGGTGACCGCGTTCGAGTCGACGAGGTACGCGATCTCCTTCAGGTCGAGCCCCTCGATCTCGTGCAGGTAGAGGACGATGCGCTTCTTGGGCGCCATCTTGTCGAGCGCGCGGTAGACCCGCGCCCGATCCTGGGCGCGCTGCATCGCGCGCTCCGGGGTCTCCGGTCGATCGGGATCGACCGACTTCGCCGAGGCGGCCTCGAGATCATCGACCCCGAAGGCCTGCGGCCGGCGGCTGCGCAGGCGCATGCGACCGAGCGCGACGTTGACGCAGACCCGGTAGAGCCAGGTCGAGAGCCGCGCGTCGCCGCGGAAGTTCGCGAGCCCGCGGAACGCGATCACGAACACCTCCTGGACGAGGTCGTCGAGGTCGGTGCGATCGCCGAGCACCCGGTACAGGGTCGCGGCGACCTGGCGGCGGAACCGCGCGTAGAACAGGTCCTGGGCCGCGCGCTCCCCCGCCCGGCACCGCGCGATGAGCGCGGCCTCGTCGCCCGGCGACAACGCCTGCGTCGACCCGGTATCGAGGTTCCCGGACTTGCGGCTCACGACTCGCAGCATAACTCGCTGGTCAGTCAGTCGCCGTGCCCGCCTGTAATGTTCAATCCACCGAAACAATCCGGTGTACGTGGGGGTGGCACGTCGCGCTGACGCACCGCCCCGCGCTTCGAAGGCGCGTGTCAGGCCGGCGAAGTTGCACGGCATCCAGGCCGCGCGGCGCATCCGCGGCGCTGCCGATCCCCATGCTCAGCGCCGGACCGCCTGCACCACGAACTCGAGGTCCTCGCCGAGCGCGCAGTGGATCGCGTCCTCGCCGCTCCTGGCCTCGATCGAGCACAGGAACGGGTCGCTGCCGCCCTCGGGCTTGGGCAGGCTCAGCACCAGCGCGTTGGCGTCGACGTCCCAGGTGCCGCGGAAGCGATCGTCGTAGCGCTGGCCCGAGCAGGTCGAGCGCACGCGCAGCGTGAACGCGCGCTCGCGCGCGAGCGTGAGCGTGACCTGGGGCGTATCGCAGCTGGTCGCCGCCTGCTCCCAGACGCCGCCGAGGCCCATGACCCGCTCGTAGAGCCCGGTCGGCGGGCGATCGAGGCCGACCGCGGTGCGGAACCCGGCGTCGGCGCGCCACGCCGCGAACGCCTTGTCGAACCGCGCCGCGACCAGGTACTCGATCGCGTCGCCGCGCGCGGAGCCGGCCAGCGCGGTCAGCGCGGCGATCGCCTCGGCCTTGTGCTTGAGCTTCGCGTGCGCGACCGCGATCGCGTAGCGCGCCTCGCTGTGATCGGCGTCGAGCGCGGCGACCTTGGTCCAGGCCGCGATCGCCGCCTTGCCGCTGGTCTTGCGCGCCTTGGCCACGGCCTTGGTCAGCTCGGGCGAGGCCGCCGGCGGCGGCACCGTCGGCGGCGCGCCGGTCGGCGGCGTGCCGGTCGGCGGCGTGGTGGTGCCCGCGGGCGGCGTGATCGCGGTGTCGCCGCCCGCGCCCCGGATGTCGAACGCGATCGCGTCGGCCTGATCGCGGCCGCCGCGCTTGACCATCAGCTCGACGCCGACGAGGTTGCCGTAGGTCGACGCGTACACCTCGACGACCTGGCTGATCGGATCGAGGGACTCCCAGACCACGACGGTCGCGCCGCTGTCGGGCCGCGTGATGGTGAGCGTGCGGCCCTTCGCGGTCGCGGCGAACTGCGCGCGCGCGCCGCGCTCGGCCTTGG
>JAIOQA010000109.1 GCA_021413675.1 Deltaproteobacteria bacterium
CGTGCGGCTGCGCCGCGATCTGGTCGGCGAGCGCGACGCGCTCCAGCGCGCGGTGACCAGCGCCACCGCCGAGCTCCGCGTCACCGCGACCGACGCCGAGCGCGCGCGCGCCGAGGCGGTGCGCGCCGCGTCGGTGCGCACCGAGTTCCTCGCCAACATGAGCCACGAGATCCGCACGCCGATGACGGCGATCCTCGGCTACGCCGAGCTGCTGCGCGATCCCCAGCTCGACCCGACGGTCAGCCGCAGCCACGTCGACATCATCGCGCGCAGCGGCCGCCAGCTGCTGCAGCTGCTCGACGACATCCTCGACCTCGCGCGGATCGAGTCGGGTCGCACCTCGCTCGAGCCGCAGGTCGTCGACGTGCCGGCCTTGCTCGTCGATGTCCAGGCGCTCCTCGGCGGGCGCGCGCGCGAGCGCGGCCTGACCCTCGACCTGCGGTTCGCGACCGCGATCCCCGATCGCGTCGTGATCGACGGGCCGCGCCTGCGCCAGATCGTGATCAACCTGGTCGGCAACGCGATCAAGTTCACCGAGCGCGGCGGCGTCACGCTCATGGTCGCGGTCGACGAGACCTCGCTCACGCTCGACGTCGTCGATACCGGCATCGGCATCGCGCGCGAGCTGCAGGCGGCGATCTTCGAGCCGTTCGAGCAGGGCGTGCGCCGGCTCGGGGGCACCGGCCTCGGCCTCGCGATCTCGCGCCGGCTCGCGCGCCTGCTCGGCGGCGAGATCGAGGTCGAGAGCGCGCCGGGCCAGGGCAGCACGTTCTCGGTCCGCGTGCCGATCGGCGAGGTCGCGGGCGCGAACCTGGTGACCGCGCCGCGCGCCTCGACCCCGACCGCGCCGCCGGAGCGCGCCGTCGCGCTGCGCGGCCGCGTGCTGGTCGTCGACGACACGCCGGTCAACCGCGCGGTGCTCCAGACCGTGCTGACCCGCGCCGGCCTCACCGCCGATGTCGCCGACGACGGCTCGACCGGCATCGTGGCGGTGCAGCGCGCGATCGCCGACGGCGCGCCCTACGACCTGGTGTTCATGGACATGCAGATGCCGGTCCTCGACGGCTACGCCGCGACGACGGAGCTGCGCGCCGCGTACCCGCGGCTGCCGATCATCGCGATCACCGCCCACGCGATGCCGGGCGATCGCGAGCGCTGCCTCGCCGCGGGCTGCACCGACTACCTCGCCAAGCCGGTGCCGCGCCGCGACCTGCACGCGCTGCTCGAGCGCTACCTCGCCGCGCCGCCGCCCGCGCTCGCGGCCGTGCCGCCGCTCGCGCCCGCAACAGTCACCAGCGACAACACCGATGACGAGGTCATCCGCGAGCTGCTCGGCGAGTTCCTGATCGACGCCCACAAGCTCGGCGCGGCGCTCGACATCGCTGGCCGCGCGCGCGATCGGATCCGCGTGCGCGACCTCGCGCACCGCCTCAAGGGCTCGTCGGCCACGTTCGGGTTCCCGGTGCTGTCGCGGGCCGCGGCGCGCCTCGAGCAGGTCGCGTCCCGCGATCTGCCCGACGACGTCGAGTTCGGCCCGGCGCTGGCCGCGGTGCTCGCCGAGCTCGGGCGCATCCGCTGACGCGCGCGTCCGCGACGCGCTACAGCGCCACGAACCGCCAGTCGCACGCCGCGACCTGCTCGAGGAACACCCGGACCTTGGCCGACAGCAGGCGCGAGGTCGGGTAGACCACCTGGATCGGCAACGGCGGCGGCTCGAAGCCCGGCAGCACCACCTTCAGGCGCCCGGCGCGGACCTTGTCGATGACCTGGTAGGCCAGCGCCATGGTCACGCCGGCGCCGAGCTCGGCGTGGCCGATCGCGGCGTCGGGGCTGTTGGTCGCGAACCGCGGCGCGATCGCGATCCGCTGCTCGACGCCATCGCGCACGAACCGCCACTCGGGCGCGACCGCGAGCGCGCTGGAGTGGATGACGGCGTGGCGCGCGAGGTCGTCGGGCGTGCGCAGCTTGCCATGGCGCGCGAGGTAGTCCGGCGCCGCGACCACCACCCGCCGGGTCGCCCCGACGGGGCGCGCGACCAGCGTCGAGTCATCGAGGAACCCGATCCGCACGGCGACGTCGACGCCATCGTCGACCAGGTTGACGAAGCGATCGCCGAGCACCAGCTCGCCGGTCACCGCCGGGTGCCGCATCAGGAACGCGCACAGCTGCGGCGCGACGTGCAGCCGCCCGAACATCGATGGCGCCGCGACGACGAACCGGCCGGTCGGCGCGGCCCGCTCGGCCTGGGCGGCGGCCTCGGCCTCGGCGACCTCGGCCAGGATGCTCTGCGCGCGCACCAGGAAGCGCGCGCCCGCGTCGGTCAGGGTCACCGAGCGGGTCGTGCGCTGCAGGAGCCGCGCGCCCAGCCGGTCCTCGAGCCCCGCGACCAGGCGGGTCACCGCCGAGGGCGACAGGCTCAGGCGCCGCGCCGCGGGGGCGAACCCGCGCAGGTCGGCGACCGCGACGAAGACAGCCATCGCGTCGAGTCGGTCCATCCGTCCACTATTCCATATTCTGCAATGGTGCATCGCGATCGAGACCGATTGTTGTGAACGCCTCGCGGCCGCATGGTGGCTCTCACGAACCGGTCGAGATGGTCTCGACCTCGCCACCGAAGGAACCCGCCATGTCCCGCATCCCGACTCCCGCCACCATCGCCGACGCCCCCGCCACCACCCAGCCGCTGCTCGAGACCGTCGGCAAGCAGCTCGGCAGCGTGCCGAACCTGTTCCGCATCATCGCCAACAGCCCGGCCGGCCTCGAGGGCTACCTCGGCCTGTCCGGGGCGCTCGGCAAGGGCACGCTCGACGTCCGCACCCGGCAGCGCCTCGCGATCGCGGTCGCCGAGCGCAACGGCTGCGACTACTGCCTGTCCGCCCACACGTACCTCGGCAAGCACGTCGCCAAGCTCGACGACGCCGAGCTCGCGGCCAACCGCGACGCCGCGTCGAGCGACGCGAAGGCGCGCGCCGCCCTCGCCTTCGCGACCGCGGTCGTCCGCGAGCGCGGTCACGTCAGCGCCGCCGAGGTCGCGGCGGTCAAGGCCGCCGGTTACGACGACGGCCAGATCGTCGAGATCATCCTGCACGTCGCGCTCAACACGCTGACCAACTACGTCAACACCGCGCTCGCCACCGAGGTCGACTTCCCGCTGGTCGCGACCCGCGGCGCCCACTAGCCATGCGCCCGCCCGTGCCGCCGTTCACCGCCGAGACCGCCGCGCGCAAGGCCCGCCTCGCCGAGGATGCCTGGAACAGCCGCGACCCGGCGCGGGTCGCGCTCGCGTACACCGAGGACAGCCGCTGGCGAAACCGCGCGGAGTTCTTCACCGGGCGCGCGGCGATCGAGGCGTTCCTCGCGCGCAAGTGGCAGCGCGAGCACGACTACCGGCTCATCAAGGAGGTGTGGGCGTTCACCGAGGATCGCATCGCGGTGCGCTTCGCCTACGAGTGCCACGATGGCGCCGGCGCGTGGACCCGCGCCCACGGCAACGAGCAGTGGGAGTTCGATGCCCACGGCCTGATGCGACGCCGCGAGGCCAGCATCAACGACGTGGCGATCGCCGCCGCCGATCGCCGCTTCCACTGGCCGCTCGGGCCGCGCCCGGGCGACCACCCCGGGCTCACCGAGCTCGGCCTGTAAGGCGCGGCGGACCGATCACCCAAGGAGCTCCCATGTCCCGCTATCCCAGCGACGTCGCGTTCACCGACTCGGTCAAGGCCATCCAGACCCGGCAGGGGTCGCGCGCCGCCTACGAACGCATGGAGCGTGGCGGCGGCTGGGAGACCGAGGTCAACGACGACCTCGCGGCCTTCCTCGCCGAGCAGGACACCGCGTTCCTCGCGACCGCCAACGCCGTGGGCCAGCCGTACATCCAGCACCGCGGCGGGCCCAAGGGCTTCCTGCGGGTCGTCGATGCCCACACGATCGGGTTCGCCGACTATCGCGGCAACCGGCAGTTCATCTCGATCGGCAACCTCGTCGACAACGCCAAGGTCCACCTGTTCCTGATGGACTACGCCCATCGGCGGCGGGTGAAGATCTGGGGCGAGGCCCGGGTCGTCGACGACGATCCGGCGCTGCTCGCGCGGCTCATGCCCGCGGGCTACGACGCGCGGCCCGAGCGCGCGATCCTGATCCGCGTCACCGCATGGGACGTGAACTGCCCGCAGCACATCCCGCAGAAGTTCGCGGCCGCCGACGTCGAGGCGGCGCTGGCCGCGCGCGATCGCCGGATCGCGGAGCTCGAGGCGCAGGTGGCGGAGCTCACCCGGTGATCACCCGGTGGTCACCTGAGGGAGGCGGCACCGCGAAGTGCGCGTGGACGAGCGACCACGCGCCGCCGACCTTCTCGAACACCGTGAACAGCCGGAACGGGATGGCGTAGCTCGCCTTGCCCTTGGTCTTGGTCAGGCGCACGTCCGCGGTGACCCACGCGACGGTCCCGCTGGGCGCGACCACCGCGCGGGTCGCGCCGTCGATGACGACCTTGCCGAGCCAGCCGCCCTTCCAGGCCTTCGCGAGCACCGCGCCGCTCGAGGTCAGCTCCTTCGGGCCGCTGCCGATCGCGACGAGCGAGGCGCGCTTCGCCGCCGGCGCATCCACGCCGCTCGCGATCAGCGCGTCGAGCGCGGCGCGCGCGTCCGCGTCCTCCGCCGCGGCCGGGATCGCCGCCAGCGTCAGCGTGCCCTTCTGGGCCGCGGCGTTGACCGGGGCGTTGGGCTGCGCGCCCGACCAGGCGCCGCCCGCGATCCGCCAGCCCGCCGCGGTCTTCACCGCGACCTCGCTGGCGCGCACCGTGAGCTCCGGCAGATCCCCGCTGACGTCGTACTTCACCTTGAACCACGCATCGAACGACACGATCGCGCTCGCGCCGTCGGCGGCCAGCGTGATGCGCAGCGCCTTCACCTTGCTCGCGACCGGGCCGCCCGGGCCGATGACCGCGTCGGCCAGCGTGGTGGCGTCGACGTCGGGCTCATCACCCTGATCGCCCAGCGCGCTGAACCGCGCGCCGTCGGCGTAGGTCGCCTCGGGCACCCCTTCCTCACCGCTCATCGGCGTCAGGCCGCCGACCTGGGTCGTGACCAGCGCCGTCAGCGCCTTGGTGGTCGGATCGCCCTTGGCGTGCACCGCCGTCGGGAGCAGGAGCAGCGCGGCCACCGTCGCGATCGCGATTCGCATGCCCACGACGATGCCACGACAGGCCGCGCGCGGGGGCGAGGTCGAGCTCAGCCCTGGCGGCGCGTGGCCTCGTCGTCGTTCGCGTCGTCGCTGGCGCGCGTCGCCCGGGTCGGCGCGACCTCGGCGTCCTGCGGCTCGGCCTTCGCCGCCAGCGCCTGGGTCCTGGCCTGGAACGCGCCGAGATCCTCGTGCCCCAGGCTGTACGCGTGCTGCGCGCCGACGAGGCCGTGCTCCAGCAACACGTCGAGGTGGAGCTGGCCCATGCCCGCGTAGCGCACGCCGCGTCCGGTCGCGCCGTCGACCGCCTGCTTGAAGGTCATGTCGCGCCAGGCCCACAGCATGTCGCTCTTGTCCTGGTTGGTCTCCTGCTTCATCCGGCCGAGGCGCTTGCGCTGCTTCGCCGAGAGCCCGTTGTCGGGGTTCGCGGCCTGCTCCACGGTCGCGTCGAGGTAGGCCTGCGCGAACTCGCCGAGCGGCGCCTTGATCGCCGGCCGCTCGGTCAACCGGTCGGCGAGGCTGGTCTCGCCGTCGAGCCCGGCGACGAACTTGCCGAGCGCGCCCTGGTGCGCCGCGTACGACGTCACCAGCGCTTGCTCGCACGGCGCGGGCCGCGCATCGATCGAGTCCGGTGGATCGGCGTGCTTGTCGTGCAGATCGGCGACGTGGGCCCACGCCATCTTGAGCGCGCGCGCGATCGACTTGCCGAGCACCGCGCCGCCCTCGCCGAGCTTCGCGAGCGTGTCGCCGCCGTCGGCGGCGCAGGCCCGGATGACGATCCCCATCGCCACGCCGAGCTTGGGGAACAGCGACTCGGCGCCGTGCGCCGGATCCGGCGGCCCCTCGACACCGAGCTCGGCGAACCGATCCTGGTTCTGGGCCTGATAGGCCGCCGCCAGCGCGGAGCCGTCCTCGAGCGCGTCGCTGGCGAACGGCTCGTAGATGAAGCTGTTGCTGCCGACCGCGGGCAGCACGTCCTCGAGCGTGACGTCCGCGTGGTTCTCGCCGATCAGGTTCGTGCCGGTCGGGCTGAAGCGCAGCCACGTGCCATCGTCGAGGTTGCCGAGGTAGTCGAGCTCGCCCGCGGCGTGGGCCGCGAACTCCGCCTGGCTGTGGTAGTCGCGGACCTGATCGTCCGCGGCCAGCGCCTGCATCTCCGGCGTGAGCGCCGCCGCGCCCGCGCTCACCTGGTGCGCGCGCACGAACGCGAACCGCTGGATCGCGTCGCCGCCGCCGATCACCGCGCCGCGGGTCGGCAGGCGCTCGCCGCGCGCGGCGCGCGCCCCATGATCATCGGCCTCGCGCTCGAGCGCGTCGTCGTCGTTCACGGCGGCGTCGCGCTTGGCCTGCGGCGCGGCGACTCGCCCCTCGGCCTGCTGCACCACATGCGTGAGCTCGTGCCCGAGGAGCTGGCGTCCAGCCTCCGAGCCCGGGTCGTAGCAGCCGGGCGCGAAGTGGATGTCCGCGCCCTGGGTGAGCGCGAGCGCGCCGAGGTGCGCGGCCGCGGTGCCCTCGTGGACACGCACCGCGCCGAGATCGACGCCGAACGATCGCTCCATCGTCGCGCGCACCGGGGCGTCGAGCGGCTGACCGCCGGTCGCGCGCTCGGCGGTGAGCGTGCGCTTGCCGGGCACGCCCTCGGCGCCCGCCGGCGCGGTCGCGCCAGGGCCTCGCGCCCGCCGATCGAGCTCGCGACTCACGCGCGCCGGTCCTGCACCGATCCGCGTGTATCAAGCGACGTGCCAGCGCGGCCCCGCGCCAACGCCGCGTTCGCGCGTGCATCCGTGCCGCGATCGAGCCCCGCTGTGCCCGGCACAGCAGGCACGTGTGCCGGGCACGTGCCCGCCGCGTGTGATCGCGATCGCGAACTTCGCGAACTCGACCCTCGACCTCCGCGCGCGCGTGCCCTAGCTTGCTACCCATGCCCGCCGCGCAAGGCCACCGCTCCCACGCCCTCCCGCGCATCGGGCTCGCCGCGGCGCTCGCTGCGTCCGCGCTCGCCGCGGGGTCGCGCGCCGCGCGCGCCGAGACCGCCGACGACATCTGGCTCACCGGCGAGATCTCGCCGATCGGCCCGTCGCTCGCGCCCGACGTCGCGATGGCGCGCGCCGAGGTCAACTGGTCGGGCGCCTCGGGCACCGCCTCGGCCGGCGCGCGCGCCGAGGTCCGGCTGTGGCGCGCGCTGAGCGTGTTCGCGGGCGCCGCTGGCGGGTTCGCCGGTGAGAGCTCGCCGGTGCGCCCCAACGTCGGCGCGGCGTACCAGTTCCTCGACCCGCGCACCGACGCGATCGGCCTGCGCGTGCAGATGGAGTACAAGCCCGAGGGTCTGGTCGAGCCCGAGGGTGAGATCGAGACCGCCGTCGCGCTATCGCGGCGGGTCGGCCGCGGCGCGGTGTCGCTCACCGCGGTCTACGGCCAGGATCCCGAGGCCGTCGAGCAGGACGCCGAGCTCGCGCTCGAGGGTCGCGCGCCGATCACCGCGCGCGCGACGATCGGCTTCGCCGCGCGCGGCCGCCGCTCGCTCGGCACGCCGAAGAATGGCGAGCCGCGCGCCGATGCGCTGGCCGCGCCCTTCGCCGCGTTCGCGCTCGGCCGTTACCAGATCGCCGCGGCGTGCGGCGTCGCCGCGATCGAGCGGCCCGACACGACCACCGCGGTCGGCGTGCTGACCAGCCTCGGCGTCACCGTCGCCTGGTAGCCAGGCGCGGGCGTCGCGCCCGATCGCACCGTGTCGCAGGCCGTCGCACCGCCATGACTCGTTGGCGCGCTTACGCGTGGCGCGCGCGTCGACGGTGACACCCGATCACCCGCACCACAGGTGATCGTCGCGATCGCTACCTGTCCGCGCGCACGCGCGGCGATACTGCGGGCCTCACGGAGGTCGCTATGAGAACTCGCATCGCGCTGGTCGCGCTGGTCATGGTCACGCTGCCGATCGCGCACGCGCGCGCCGAATCGGTGGATGACATCGTCTCGAAGAACGTCGCCGCGCACGGCGGCCCGGCCGCGATCGCGGCGCTCAAGTCGGTGCGCTTCACCGGCAAGGTGGTGTTCGGCGGCGGCGGCGGCGCGACCGAGGCCGCGTGGGGCGGGCTCATCGCCGGCCCGCGCGCACGCCAGGAGGTGTCGCTGCAGGGCCTGACCCAGATCACCTCGTTCGACGGGCGCGAGGCGTGGACCGTGTCGCCCTTCGGCGGTCGCCGCGATCCCGAGCGCATGCCAGCCGACGGTGCGCGCGGCATCGCCGAGCAGGCCGAGGTGATGCAGGGCGCGCTGCTCGACTGGAAGGCCAAGGGCCACCAGATCGAGGCGCTCGGCACCGAGGACGTCGACGGCACCGCGGCGATCAAGCTGCGCGTCACCCGCAAGGACGGCGACAGCTACTACCTGTTCCTCGATCCGGACTCGTACCTCGAGATCCGCGTGACCACCGTCCAGAAGGTCCGCGGTGTCGAGCAGCGCAGCGAGAGCGACCTCGGCGGTTACCAGCAGGTCGCCGGCGTCTGGTTCCCGTTCGCGATCGAGACCGGCGATCCGGGCGGCAGCCGCAACCTGCGCTTCACGATCGAGAAGGCCGAGCCCAACATCGCCGTCACCGACGCGATGTTCGCGTTCCCGACCGCGGCCGCGCCCGCCACCCGCATCGTCATCGCCGGCCCCGACGCCAAGGCGCCCGCCGCGGTCGCGCCGCCGGCCGCGGTCGTCCGCCCTGCCCTCGCCGACGCGAGCACGATCTCCGGCCTCGGCATCCGCAACATCGGCTCCGCGGCGATGAGCGGCCGCGTCGCCGCGGTCGCGGCCCGCGTCGATCACGGCGCGACCACGATCTACGTCGGCGCGGCCTCGGGCGGCGTGTGGCGCTCGCGCGACGGCGGCACCACCTTCGACCCGGTCTTCGATCGCATGCCGGTGCAGTCGATCGGCGCGATCGCGATCGATCCGACCACGCCGTCGACGGTCTGGGTCGGCAGCGGCGAGGCCTGGACCCGCAACTCGGTCTCGATCGGCGACGGCATCTACAAGTCGACCGATGGCGGCGAGAGCTGGGCCAACATGGGCCTGCCCGCGTCGGAGCGGATCGTGAAGATCCTCGTCCATCCGAAGAACGGCAACGTGGTCTACGCGTGCGTGCCGGGCAAGCTGTGGAGCGACAGCAAGGATCGCGGCGTCTACAAGACCACCGACGGCGGTAAGTCGTGGGCGCAGATCCTCGCCGGCGCGAACCTGTCGACCGGCTGCTCGGGCCTGACGATGGATCCGTCGAACCCCGACGTGCTGCTCGCCGGCACCTGGGACTTCCGGCGCAAGGGCTGGACGTTCCGCTCGGGCGGCGACGGCCCGGACGCGCCCAGCGCCAGCGCCATGTACCGCACCGTCGACGGCGGCAGGACCTGGACGCCGCTGACGGCCGCGAAGAACAAGGGCCTGCCGACCGGCTCGTGGGGCCGCGTCGAGGTCGTGTTCGCGCCGTCGAACGCGAAGATCGTCTACGCGCTGATCGAGTCGAAGGCGTCGGCGCTCTATCGCTCGAGCGACGGCGGCGCGACCTGGGAGGCGCGCGACAAGAGCCAGCACATGGTCTGGCGTCCGTTCTACTTCGCGCGCCTCGTCGTCGATCCGACCAACCCCGATCGCCTGTTCAAGCCCGACCTCACCCTCATCGTCAGCGAGGACGGCGGCAAGAGCTTCTCGCAGACCGGCGGCGGCTCGCACGGCGACTGGCACGATGTCTGGATCGATCCGACCAACACCAAGCACGTCATCGGCGGTGACGACGGCGGGTTCTGGACCTCCTACGACGGCGGCAACCGCTGGTGGAAGGCCAACAACCTGCCGATCTCGCAGTTCTATCACGTGGCCGTCGACGACAAGGATCCGTACAAGGTCTACGGCGGCCTGCAGGACAACAGCTCGTGGGTCGGCGACTCGTCGTACCCGGGCGGCATCACCAACGCCCGCTGGGAGAACCTGTTCGGCGGCGATGGCTTCTGGACGCTGCCGGATCCGACCGATCCCAACGCGGTCTACGCCGAGAGCCAGGGCGGCTTCGTCGGGCGCGTCGATCGCACGAGCCTCACCGGCCGCAGCATCCAGCCGCTGGCCGGCTTCCACGAGAAGCTGCGCTTCAACTGGAACTCACCGCTGCACCTGTCGCCGACCCAGAAGGGCACGCTCTACATCGGCGCGCAGTTCCTGTTCCGCTCGAGCGATCGCGGCAACACCTGGAAGCGGATCTCGCCGGACCTCACGACCAACGATCCGGCCAAGCAGCAGCAGGAGCAGTCGGGCGGCGTCACGATCGACAACTCGTCGGCCGAGATGCACACCACGATCTACACGATCAGCGAGTCGCCCAAGAACGCGCGCGTGATCTGGGTCGGCACCGACGACGGCAACGTGCAGGTCACGCGCGACGGCGGCGGCACGTGGACCAACGTCGTCAAGAACGTCCCCGATCTGCCGGCGGCGTCGTGGGTCAGCTGGATCGAGGCGAGCCGCTTCGAGGCCGGCACCGCGTATGCCGCGTTCGATCGCCACACGTTCGGCGACATGACGCCGTGGGTCTACCGGACGACCGACTACGGCAAGACCTGGACGCGGCTCGTCGCGCCCGCGTCGGGGGTGCGCGGCTACGCCCACGTCATCAAGGAGGACACCGTCGCGAAGTCGCTCTTGTTCCTCGGCACCGAGCTCGGCCTGTGGATCTCGACCGACGGCGGCACGACCTGGGCGGCGTTCCAGGGCGGCAAGTTTCCGAGCGTCGCGGTGCGCGAGATCCAGGTGCAGCCGCGCGACGGCGATCTCGTGATCGCGACCCACGGCCGCGGCATCTGGATCATCGACGACCTCTCGCCGCTGCGCGCGCTGTCGGCCGACACGCTCGCCAAGGCGACGGCGTTCCTGCCGTCGCGGCCGGTGCAGGAGCGCATGCCGTCGAACGGCGGCTGGGTCGAGGGCGACGCGACCTTCGTCGGCGCCAACCCGCCGTCGGGCGCGGTCATCAGCTACTACCTGCGGAGCCGCCACGTCTACGGGCCGATCAAGCTCGAGATCCTCGACGGCGCCGGCAAGATCGTCGACACGATCTCGCCGTCCAAGCGGCGCGGCATCAACCGCGTGACCTGGTCGATGCAGGTCGCGCCGCCGCGGGTGCCGCGCGCGGCGCAGGTCGCGGGCTCGGCGTCGCAGGGGCCGCGCGTCGTGCCCGGCACGTACACCGCGCGCCTCACCCGTGGCGCCGACGTCGTCGAGACCAAGGTGACGATCGTCCTCGACCGCCGCGCGCCCTACAAGGTCGCCGATCGCAAGGCGCAGTTCGACGCGGTCATGAAGGCGCACGCGCTGTTCGGTGACATGACGACCCTGGTCGAGCGCATCGAGGCGACCCGGGCCGCGGTGCTCGAGCGCGCCGAGCAGGCCGGCGCCGATCCGCTGACCGGCAAGCTGCGGGCGATCGCGACCAAGCTCGACGCGGTCAAGAAGACGATCGTGGCGACCACCGAGGGCGGCGCGATCACCGGCGAGGAGCGCATCCGCGAGCACCTCGATCAGCTCTACGGCGCGATGAGCCAGTGGGAGGGCCGACCGACCAGCTACCAGCTCGATCGCCTCGCCGTCCTGCGCCGCGAGCTGACCGAGGCGCAGCAGGCGCTCGACGCGGTCGTCGCGACCGACGTGCGCGCCCTCGACGGCGAGCTCAAGGCCAAGAAGCTCACGCCGGTGCCCGCCGCGATGAACCTGCCGGTCGAGCGCGAGGACGAGGTCGCCTTCCACTGCATCGCCAGCGGCGGCGAGCAGTGCGGCGACGACGGCGAGCGCGCCGCCGAGCGCGACTGATCAGGTCGCCGCGCGGGCGCGCGCGCCGCGGCGATGGCCGAGGGTGCGCGCGCCGCCGACCGCGGTCGATGCGCCCACGAGCACGAGGCCGATCGCCGCGTAGCACAGCGGCACGACCCGCCCGCCGACCACCATCGCGACGCCGACCGCGGGCGGCGCGCCGAGCGCCGCGAACAGGGCGGCGTTCGAGCCCTCGGAGATGCCGAGGCCCATCGGCACGATCGAGGCCGCGAGGTTGATCAGCGTGCCGCCGATCGCGATCGCGGCCAGCGTGCCCGGGCCGGCCACGTAGCCGACCGAGGTCAGCACGGTCCACATCGACACGAGCGACAGCAGCCACGACGCGACGATCCACGCCACCGGCGACCAGCGCTCGCGGCGCGACTCGTCGGGCCGGGGCCGGA
>JAIOQA010000550.1 GCA_021413675.1 Deltaproteobacteria bacterium
CGCGGCGCCGCCGCTCGCCGCCGAGAGCGGCGCGGTGCTGGTCCGCATCCGCGGCGCGCTCGCGTACGGCGGCGTGCGGGCCATCCGCGATCAGCTGGCCGACGAGGCCGGGGTCGAGAAGGTCGTGATCCGGCGGCTCGCGGCGGGCGAGGTCGTGCTCGCGGTCCGCACCAAGCACCGCGCGGATCGTCTGGCAGGGGCGATCCGCACCACGCCCGACTTCACCGGCAAGGCCGCGGTCGATCACGGCGTCGTCGAGGTCTCGCCGTGAGGCGCGCGATGCTCGCGGCGGCGCTCGCGCTCGCCGGCTGCGGCCACGCCGCGAATCGCCCGGGCGCCGCCGAGGCCGGCGACGCCGTGCTGCTCATCGAGTCGCCGGTGGCCGACGCCGCGGTCTGGGTCGACGGCCGCTTCGTCGCCGCGGTCGGCGCGCTGCGCGGCGGGGTCTCGCTCGCCGCCGGCGCGCACCGGATCGAGCTGCGCCACGACGAGTACGTCAGCCGCTACGTCGAGGTGACGCTGGTCGCGCGCGAGCAACGACACCTCGCGATCGATCTGGCGCCGAGCCTGCCGTAGCGCGATTCTCGCGCGCATGGTCGTCTCGCTCCTGCGCCGCGCGCTCGGCGCCGTGACTCTCGCCGCCGCCCTCGTCACCGCGGCGTGTGGCGACAACGCGATCGCCGTCGTCGAGGTCCCCGACGCCGCGCCGCCTCTCGACATCGTCGCCGCGCTCAACGCGCTGCCCGGCGTGCGCGCCATCGAGCGGGTCTCGTCGGAACCCGGCACCCGCACCATCCGCATCGAGGTCGATCAGCCGGTCGACCACGACGATCCGGGCAAGGGTACGTTCGTCCAGCACCTGACGCTGGTCCATCGCGATCCCGCGGCGCCGATGATCCTCGCGACCACCGGCTACAACGACTACTACGGCGACTATCAGGTCGAGCTGACCGGGGAGCTCCAGGCCAACCAGGTCATCATCGAGCACCGCTACTTCCTGCCGTCCCGGCCGTCGCCGGCCGACTGGACGCTCCTGACGATCGCGCAGGCCGCCGCCGACCACCACCACGTCGTCGAGCTGCTCAAGCCGCTGTACCGCGGCCCGTGGATCTCGACCGGCGCCTCCAAGGGCGGCATGACCTCGATCTACCACCGGCGGTTCTATCCCGATGACGTCGATGGCACCGTCGCCTACGTCGCGCCGATCTCGTTCGGCGCGCCCGATCCGCGCTACACGCCGTTCGTCGACGCGATCGGCACCGCCGGCTGCCGCGACGCGCTGGCCGCGATCTCGATCGAGATGCTCGCCCACCGGCGGGCGATGCTCGAGACCCGCGCCGCCGCGCAGCTCGGCCACAGCTACACGCGCATCAAGCTCGGGCCGGCGGTCGAGTCCGCGGTCGACAGCCTGGCGTGGGCGTTCTGGCAGTACGGCGGAGTGAGCCACTGCCCGAGCGTGCCGGCGCCCAGCGCCAGCGACGACGCGGTCTGGGCCTTCCTCACCGCGTGGTCGCCGGTGTCGGACAGCGACGACGCTTCGACCCAGCAGTTCGAACCGTACTACTTCCAGGCGGCGTGGCAGCTCGGGTTCCCCGTCGGCGACGACGCGTTCCTGCAGCCGTACCTGATCTACGGCGCGGCCGACTACGCCGGCATCACGCCGCTCGGGGTGGCGATCCCCGCCTACGATCCGACGGTCATGCAGGACATCGACACCTGGGTGCGCACCGAGGGCGATCGCATCCTGTTCATCTACGGCGAGTTCGACCCGTGGACCGGCGGCGCCTTCGACCTCGGCACGAATCCCGGCCTGGCCAGGTTCGTCGCGCCCGAGGGCAACCACGGCAGTGGCCTCCTCCAGCTGAGCCCCGCCGATCGGGCGACGGCGTACGCGACGCTGACCGAGTGGACCGGCGTGACCCCGGTCTCCGCCGGGGCCACCGCGCGCGCCCGCCGGCCGATCGAGCGCGTCCCGCCGGCGGCGCTCAGCGCGCTGCGGTTGCGCGCGCGCTGATCAGCTAGTCCCCTGGATCGGCGATTCGCAGCAGAAGTCATCTCGGGTGGACCTGCTGCGTGCGAAGGCCGAACCTGCGCATCTTCTCGAGGATCGCGTCGGCGGTCTTGGTCCACTTGAACG
>JAIOQA010000481.1 GCA_021413675.1 Deltaproteobacteria bacterium
GCTCCCCTGGTAGAGAGAGGCGGGACCGCCGGCGCCTGCCTCGACTACAACGACGCCGCCGAGTGCGCGTCGGGGGCGCTGACGGGGCCGCAGGCGGCGCGGGTCGAGGGGCACCTGGCCGGCTGCCGCGACTGCCGCGCGCTGGTCGCCGCGCTCGCCGGCGGCCACGAGGACAGCGAGGTCGCGACCGCGCCGCGCCCGGCCCGCCTGCCGCGCGGCAAGCGGCGCCGCGACGTCGGCCTGGAGCCCACGCTGCCGCGCGGCCCCACCGACGAGCCCGAGGTCGCGGTCGGCGACACGATCGGCCGCTACGTCGTGCTGTCGCGCCTCGGCGCGGGCGGCATGGGCGTGGTCTGGTCGGCCTACGATCCGCAGCTCGATCGCAAGGTCGCCCTCAAGCTCCTGCGCGCCGGCACCGGCCTCGAGTCGAGCGAGGGCCGCACGCGCCTCATCCGCGAGGCCCAGGCCATCGCTCAGCTCTCGCACCCGCACGTCGTCGCGGTCTACGACGTCGGCACCACCGAGGCCTCGGGCGAGGTCTACATCGCGATGGAGTTCGTCGAGGGCGAGACCCTCAGCGCGTGGATGGCCCGCTGGGAGCGGCCGTGGCGCGAGATCCTCGATCACTTCCTGCAGGCCGGCCGCGGCCTCGCCGCCGCGCACGGCACGGGCCTGCTCCACCGCGACTTCAAGCCCGACAACGTCCTGGTCGGCACCGACGGCCGCGTCCGCGTCACCGACTTCGGGCTGGCGCGCTCGCTCATCACCGCCGCGCAGGAGGACAACCGCGGCGCGCCGACCGCGATGATGGCGTCCTTGCGCGCGACCCTGACCGCGACCGGCACCGTCCTCGGCACGCCGCGCTACATGGCGCCCGAGCAGCTGCGCGGCAAGGACACCGACGCGCGCAGCGATCAGTTCAGCTTCTGCATCGCGCTGTACGAGGCGCTGTACGGCCAGCACCCGCTGCCGGGCACGACCGCGATCCAGATGGTCGAGCAGCAGGCCAAGGCGATCCCACCGCCCGAGGGCCAGGTGCCCGCGTTCATCGGCAAGGCGCTGATGCGCGGCCTCGACGCCGAGCCGGCCCGGCGGTTCCCGTCGATGCACACGCTCCTGCACGAGCTGACCCCGCCGCCGTCGCGGACCCGCGAGCGCTGGCTGGGCGCGGGGCTGGGCGCGGTGCTGCTCGTCGGCGGCGGCGCCGCGGCGGTGGTCGCGCTGGGCAGCGCGACGCCGTCGTCGCAGCAGGATCAGCTCGTGCGCGAGGTGGGCATCCTGCACGCGCAGATCGATGCGATCCGCCGCGAGCGCGACGAGCTGCTCGACAAGATCAAGAACGGCATGCCCACGGCCGAGCAGTTCCAGGCCCTCAAGGACAAGATCGCGCAGCAGGACCGGCAGATCGAAGGGCTGATGCAGCAGATCGCCGACCTCTCCACCGACGCTGGTGCGCCCGCCCCGCCGCCGCGCAAGCCGCCGCCACCGCTCCCCCCGCCGGTCGTCGGCCTCAGCAAGGCGCAGGTCGAGGCGGAGCTCAGGAAGATCGACTTCGACTTCTGCTCGTACGAGTGGCGCGAGCGCAACGTCGGCCAGGAGCTCAAGCTGACCGCGCGGATGGTGATCGGCACCGAGGGTCATCCGTCGCCGCCGAGCCTGGACGGCACCGACGACGTCGCCCTCGGCCTCTGCCTCAAGGGGCGCCTCCTGCGGACCGCGTTCCCGCCGGGCCCGGCCGAGACCTCGGTCGTGGTCGGCCTGATCATCCGCGACGCGGACACCCAGGTCGGCGCCGAGATCACCGGTGTCCGGCTGCCGGCTGCGATCGACCCCGCTGACATCGTCCGGCCGTAGCGCCGGGGACCGCGGCCCGGGCGCCGCAGCTGCGACCCGCCGCCCATGTGACGGATCCGATCGCCACGACCCGGCAAATTGTAGTATCCCGCGACAACATATGAAGCGCTACGCCGCAGTCCTGGTAACGCTCGCCCTCGCGGCAGCACCCGCCGTTGCCGAGCCGACCGAGACCTCGACGCCGTACAAGGGTGGCGAGCTCGTCAGCTTCCCCGACGAGACTGGCACCATCCGCCACGCCGATCTCGTCCTGCCGCCGGAGGCGTTCACCGCCTCGAACGGCGCCGACGCGATCAGCCCGGTCATCTTCATGAACCGCTGCAAGGGCGGCTGCAACATGCGCTCGGCGGGCCGCGACGACGCGCGCACCAACGACAGCACGATCCCGAACCAGCCGGACGGCACCATCGTGCCGATCCCCGAGTTCCCGTGGGGCGACGACGTCTGGAACCAGTTCATGACCTGCATCAAGGAGGTCTACTCGCCCTACAACGTCACCGTCACCGACGTCGACCCGGGCATGAGCACCGTGCACCACGAGGTCATCGTCGCGGGCCTCGCCGCGGACGTCGGCCTGAACCAGGGCATCCTCGGCATCGCGCCGGTCGCCGGCGACTGCCTGCCCAAGAACAACAACATCTCGTACGCGTTCGCCGGCGCCTATCCGCCGAGCGAGGTGCTCGAGCTGTGCGCCACCGCCGCGCAGGAGAGCGCCCACTCGTGGGGCCTCGACCACGAGTTCGACTGCACCGACCCGATGACCTACCTCTCGAACTGCGGCGAGAAGTTCTTCCGCAACAAGGCCGTCGCCTGCGGTGAGTTCGCGGCGCGCGAGTGCCGCTGCGGTGGCGCCGCGCAGAACTCGCACGCGCAGATCCTCAGCGTCTTCGGGCCCGGCCAGTCGACGGTGCCGGCGCCGACGGTCTCGGTCATCTCGCCCAAGAACAACGACGTCGTCACCAGCGGCTTCTCGGTGTTCGTCGACGCCTCCGGCCAGCGCGGGGTCGCGAAGATCGAGGTCTTGCTGAACGGCTACAAGTGGGCGTCGCTGGCGCCCGCCGACATCCACGCGTCCGGCCCGTTCACGATCGCGACCCCGGGCAACGTCCCCGACGGCATCATCGACATCGAGGCCCGCGCGTACGACGACCTCGGGCTCTACAACAGCACCACGCTGACGGTCACCAAGGGCGCGCCGTGCACGACCGCCGACACCTGCGCGATCGGCCAGGCCTGCGACGCCGGCAAGTGCCACTGGAACCCGCCGACGAAGGAGCTGGGCGAGGCGTGCACGTTCCTGCAGGAGTGCGTCTCGGGCGTGTGCCAGGACATCGGCGGCGGCAGCATGGTCTGCACCCAGCCGTGCTTCACCGGCATCGACGGCCAGTGCCCGACCAGCTTCGAGTGCGTGTCCGCGGGCGGCGCCTCGGGCTTCTGCCTCGAGGGCGGCGGCGGTGGTGACGGCAAGGGCTGCTGCAGCGCCGGCGAGAGCAGCGCCACCGAGCTCGCGACGCAGCTCGGCATCATCGGCCTGGTCGGCGCGGTGGTCTTCCGCCGCCGCCGCCGCGCCTGACGCAGGCGAGGCGCGCGCGCCGCGCGCTGAAGGACCGCACCAGGCGACGCGATCGCCGGTGCTAGCGTCCGCGGCATGCGTCGCATCCTCGTCGTCGCTGTCGCCGGAGCCGCCATCGCGGCTCCCGCCGTCGCCGCTCCCGGCGGCCCCCATCGCGGCCAGATCGTCGAGGTCCGCGGCCCCGACGGCGTGGCGCGGCACGCCGATCAGTACGTGCCGCCCGCGGCGTTCACCGCCTCGGCGCTGGGCGATCCGATCAGCCCCATCATCTTCATGAATCGGTGCACGGGCGGGTGCACGCTCACGGCCTCGAGCCGCAACGACGCCCGCACCAACGAGACCACGATCCCGAGCGCGCCCGACGGGACCACGGTGCAGTTCCCCGCGTTCCCGTTCGACGACGCGACCTGGCAGGCCTTCATGGCCTGCGCCCGCGAGGTCTACTCGCCGTACGACGTGACGGTGACCGACGTCGATCCCGGCACCTCGGTCATCCATCACGAGGTGATCGTCGCGGGCACGCCGGACCTGGTCGGGCTGGGCAGCTCGATCCTGGGCATCGCGCCGGTCGCCGGCGACTGCCTGCCCAAGAACAACAACATCTCGTTCGACTTCGCGGCCAACCACACCCCGAACGACGTCCTCGAGCTGTGCGCGACCGCGACCCACGAGAGCGCCCACTCGTGGGGCCTCGACCACGAGTTCGACTGCACCGATCCGATGACGTACCTCACCGGCTGCGGCGAGAAGTTCTTCCGCAACCGGACGATCGTCTGCGGCGAGTTCGAGGCGCAGGGACCGCGCGACTGCGCCTGTGGGCCCGGGCAGAACTCGCACGCGATCATCACCAGCGTGTTCGGCGCCGGCCAGACCACGGTGCCGCCGCCGACCGCGGACATCCTCTCGCCCAGGAACGGCGAGGCGGTGACCGCCGGCTTCTCGGTGTTCGTCGACGCCCACGGCAAGCGCGGCGTCGCGCGGATCGAGGTGTGGATCAACGGCTACCGCTGGGCGGCGTACACGCCGCCGACCACGTACGCGTCGAGCCCGTTCACGATCGCGGTCCCCGCGGCGTTGCCGGACGGGATCCTCGACCTCGAGGCCCGCGCCTACGACGACCTCGACGCCTACGACCGCACCACCATCACCGTCACCAAGGGCGCGCCGTGCACGACCGCCGACACCTGCGCGACCGGCCAGGTCTGCACCGACGGCAAGTGCCACTGGGACTCGCCGACCAGGGCGCTGGGTGACGCCTGCGCGTTCCCGCAGGAGTGCGTGTCGGGTGTGTGCCAGGACCTCGGCGGCGGCGGCACGGTCTGCACCCAGCCGTGCTTCACCGGCATCGACGGCCAGTGCCCGGCCAGCTTCGCGTGCGCGTCGACGGGCGGCGCGTCGGGCTTCTGCGCCGAGGGGGGCGGCGGCGGGACCGGCGGCTGCAGCGCGGGCCAGCACAGCGCCACCGAGGTCGCGTCCCACCTCGGCGTCATCGGCCTGGTCGGCGCGATCGCCTTCCGTCGCCGGCGTCGGCGCTAGCCGCGGCTCACCCCGACGGTGGCCGCGGTGCTACCATCGGGAGATGGTTCGTTCGACTGCGCTCCTGACCGCTTGTGTCACCGCTGCCACCGCGCTGGCGGCCCCGCGCGCGGCTCGCGCCGAGACCACCGCGACGACCTCGATCGCGCAGGTCATGGTGCTCGAGCCCGGCGACAAGAACTACCGCCTGTTCCACGGCGCGATCTGGCTCGAGTACGACAAGGAGAAGGTCAACTACCGCTGGGGCGGGCTGGCCTGCAAGGGACGCGAGCTGTCGGACAGCTCGATCCAGCTGCTGTTCGCCGCGTTCAAGAGCGAGTACAGCGTGACCCTCGAGTACGCGATCAGCGAGCACAAGGGGAAGGACTACCGCTGCATCACCGGCTTCACGGTCGCCAAGAGCTGACGGTCCGGCGCGCCGCTACTTCTTCTTCGCCTTGTTGAACAGGTCGGCGAACGTGCCGAGGCGGGCCGGCGCGGCGGGCGTGGCGTCGCGGATCTCGTCGGGCGAGGCGTCGGACGCGCTGGCGATCGACAGCGACAGGCGGCGCTTCTCGACGTCGAGCGCGACGATCGACGCCTCGATCTCCTGGCCGATCTGCACCACCTCCTTCGGGTGGTTGATGCGCCGACCGGCGCCGAGCTCGCTGATGTGGAGCAGGCCCTCGACGCCCGGCGCGATCTGGACGAACGCGCCGAACGGCTGCAGCCGGGTGATCGTGCCCTTCACGCGGCCGCCGACGCCCAGGCCGCGGGTCGCGTCGTTCCACGGATCGGCGGCGAGCGCCTTCAGCGACAGGCTGACGCGCATGCCCTTCTTGCCCTCGGGCGGCGGCTCGACCTTGAGCACGACGACGTCGATCTCCTGCTCGAGCGCGAGGACATCCTCGGGCTTCTCGACGCGGCTGTGGCCGAGCTCCGAGATGTGGAGCATGCCCTCGATGCCGCCGAGGTCGACGAACGCGCCGAACGGCTTGAAGCCGGTGACCTTGCCGCGCAGCACCGCGCCGGGCACCAGGCGGTCCTTGATCTCGGCCGCCTTCTTCGCCTGCTCCTCCTCGAGGAGCGCGCGCCGCGACAGCACCAGGTTGCCGCGCGCGCCCGGCTCGTAGCGGGTCACGCGGAACTGGAAGCGCTGACCGACGAAGACGCTGAGGTCATCGGTGAAGCGGGTGTCGATCTGCGACGCCGGGCAGAACCCGCGCACGCCGGCGACGTCGACGACCAGGCCGCCCTTGACGACCTCGGTCACGAGGCCGTCGACCGCGAGGCCGAACTCCTGGGCCTGGGCCAGCTCGGCCTTGGCCTCGGGGCCGCGCGCGATCTTGATCCGCAGCTGCAGCACGCCGCCGGCATCGGCGACCACGCGCGCCTCGACGACATTGCCGACCGCGACCAGCAGCGCGCCGTCGGGGCCCGCGACCTGGTTGCGATCGAGCAGGCCCTCGGCCTTGCCGCCGACATCGACGAACACCGCGTCCTTGCCGATGGAGATCACCTTGCCGCGCACCGCATCGCCCACCTTGGGGCGGCGGGCGGCCTTGGGCGCGCCGGCCTCGTGCTGGGCCAGCATCGCTGCGAAATCTTCTTCCTCGTTCGCCACGGCCGCGCAGCATACTCGATTCCGCGCGGCGCGCTGCCCTGCGGGGCACCCCGCTCACCGAATCGACACCGACGCCCCCGCGCGATCCTGCTACCGTCGAGGGGCGATGCCACTCGGCCCGCTGATCCGGCACTACGGCCTGGCCGCGGCGATCGCCGAGGACCGGATCGTCGCCGTCGGCGCCACCTGGGCGGCGCTGCTCGACCGCGACCCGACCGGCGCCCCACCGTCCGCGCTCGGGCTGGGCGACGCGCTCGCGCCAGCGCTGGCCGGGACCACCGTCGACGCGGAGGTCGGACGCGCGCGGCTGCGGGTGCGCGGCGTGCCGTTCGGCAACGCGATCGTCCTGCTCGCGACCGACATCACCGATCTGCGCCCGCTGCCCGCGCGCCCCGCCGCCACCGGCCTGCGGCTGCTCGTCGTCGACCACGACGACCTCGTGCGCGATGCGCTGACCCGGATCCTGACCGAGCTCGGCCACGCCGTGACCCCGATGGCCACGGGCACCGCCGCGATCGCGACGGCGCACGCCCACGACCTGCTGCTGCTCGATCTGTCGCGCGCCCGCGGCGGCGGCCTGAGCGCGGTGCGCGCGATCCGCGCGACCGAGCGCGCCGGCGGGCGGCGGCTGCCGATCGTCGGGATCACCGACGCGCCGCACGGCGACGCCGACGCGATCGCCGCCGGCGTCGACGCGTGCCTGCTCGCGCCGATCACCGCCGCGGCGCTGATCGAGGTCTGCGCCGCGTGCGCGCACGGCGAGTTCGCGCCGCCGATCGACTTCGCGACCTTCCTCCGGCGCGTGGGCGGCCACCCCGCGGTCGCCACCGAGATCGCGGCGATGTTCTCGAGCGAGCTCGCGAGCGTGACCGTGGATCTGTCGCGCGCGATCGCCACCGCCGACGGCGCGGCCATCGCGGCCGAGGCCCACCGCGTGCGCGGCGCGCTGGTGCAGGTGGCGGCGTCGCGGGCCCAGGAGCTGACGCGCGAGATCGAGCACCGCGCGAGCGACGCGACCGCGTGCGGCGACCTGCTCGCGCAGCTGCGGCGCGAGCTGGCCCGCGCGGCGTCCGCGCTCACGGCGTACGCCGCGGGCTAGGTCGGCGATCAGCCGGCGATCAGATCGAGAAGCCGAGGCCGAGCAGGGCGAACGTCACCGACTGCTTGAACGTGCCTGCCATGTCCGGGTTCCGGCTCGGCGCCGCGGGATCGATGCCGCGCGGCGTGGTCGTCCGGGTCGCGTAGGCCACGTTGGCCAGCGACAGGTCGACCATGATCTTGCCCTTGGTCCAGCGCGCGCCGACCATCGAGATCAGCTTGTCCGCGTCCATGAGCGCGGGCTCGAGCGTCTCGTTCGGGATCGCGTTCGAGTCGTACTTGAGGTTGGCCGACAGCTCGAGCGACGACGACGGCCAGTACGAACCGCCGACCGAGATCGCGAAGTTGTCGCCCCAGTTGCGCGGCAGATCGACGAGCACGCCCTCGCCGCCGTTCTCGGTGTCGAGCGCGCCCGAGGGCAGGAACTGACACGACGCCGGCGCGGTCGAGTCGACCAGGCACTGCTCCTTGAAGGCACTCCAGCGGGTGTACTCGACCGAGCCGCGGAGGCCGGCCTTGCCGTGGTGCCAGTCGACGGCGCCGCGGAGGCTGTCAGGCAGCTCCTGGCGGAACTGCACCTTCTGCGACGCCGCGGCGGTCGCGCCGAACTGGTTGGTCAGCGTGCCGTCGAGATTCTGGCCACCGGGGATCGGCGCGCTCTGGTACGAGACGCCGACGACGGTGTCGTCGCTGACGCGCGCGATCATGCCGAGCGACGCCGACATCGTGAAGCCGTCGACCTCGATCAGGCTGCGGCCCTCGGAGATCGATCCGTCCGGGTTGACGAGGTCGTCGGTGCCCGTGATGTTGCGCGCGCGGGTCAGCGAGATCTTGCCCTGGATGAGGTTGAGGCCGGCGCCGAACATCAGCTTCTTGTCGGGGGTCGAGTAGGCCGCGGCCAGCGTGTAGAACAGCGCCCGCTGCTCGCCCTCGGTGACCGACCAGCGCTGCGGGCCGTCGTACGCGCCCGGGAACTGCTGGTTGCCCTTCCAGGTGTCGACCTGGCCCCACTTGGCCTGGCCGCCGAACGGCACGTAGACGCCCGCGGCGATCGTGAGGCTCTTGCCGAGGCGAACCGCCGCGCCGAGGAACGGGCTCGCGATCGTGTTGCGCAGCTTGGCGGCGCCGGAGTTGGCGGCGATGCCGTCGCCGTCAGGGGTGCCCGTGCCGGCGCGATCGATCGCGCCCGGATCGCGGGTGTAATCGGCGCTGCGGTACGCGAACAGGCCCTCGACGTACACCTGCGTACCCTTGCCGAGCGCGAGGCCCGCGGGGTTGTAGAAGATCGAGGTCACGCTGTCGGACGCGGCGTTGCCGTGGGTCCCGCCGAACTGAGCGGTGCCGAAACCGCCCGCGCGCGCAGGAACCGTGAGGGCGGTGACCAACGCGGTCGCGGCGCCGAGAGACAACGAGGTGGATTTCATAGGGAAGCTCGGGTAGCCCTTGACGGCAGATGCCAATGAGGTTGTAATTTTGCGGCCATGTTGAAAGCAATGTCAACCGTCGTCGCGTGCGTAGCGCTGGTCGGTTGTGTCGACGCGAAGCGTTCGTTCGATGACTACGGGACCCGGGTCGTCGACGGCGGCGGCGCCGGGATCGATCGCCCGAACCTGACCAGTATCCCCGACATTGGCGGTCACTGGTTCCTCGCCGCGCGCCCGAACCTGCCCGAGGATCGCATCCTCCTGATGGTCGCCGATTACGTGTTCACCGCGAACCCCGACGGCACCGCAAAGTTCTCGGCCACGATCACCGGGCTCCGCACCGCCGACAAGATGCCGTCGACGATGCAGCCGCCGCTCACCGAGACCGACGTCGCGATCGCGCTGAACGGCGACTTCTCCGCGCCGCTGGTCGGCACGTTCCCCGGCGACGCCAACCCGGTCATCCCGGGCTCGAACGCCTCGCTCACGGGCGAGCTCCAGGGCCAGATCCAGTCGGCCGACTTCTTCTGCGGCTCGCTGTCCGGCCAGGCCGGCTCGCTGCCCCTCGGCGGCTCGACGTTCGCCTCGCAGCGCATCCCCGAGGGCACGGTCGGCGCGGCGCTGCCGACGCCGATCTTCAAGTGCCCCGACACGACGATCGACGCCGGCCTCTGATCTAGTACCTCGCCGCAGAGATTCTGAACGGTTGACGCCGCCGATCCATCGCGAATCTCTTCGTTGCCTCGTCTCGAGTTACAGGCAGTAGCCCTTCGCCGAGGCGCCTCGACCTTCGCGCGCCTCGACACCCTCAACTCGTCAGAACCTCTGCGGCGTGGTACTAGCGCGCGAACGCGCGCGCGACCGCGGCGGCGTGATGCACGCGGGCCGCGATGCAGCGATCGGCCTCGGCGAGCGCTGAATCGAGGACGTGGCCGCCCTCGCCGAAACCGGCGACCCGCGGCCGCAGGAACGCGTCGGCGTCGCGGCGCAGGCCGCGGTCGCAGAAGCCAGCCACGACCCGGGCGACCGCGCCGCGCGCGAACGGCGGCACCCGCGCGATGACCGCGTCGAAGTGGCCGCGCAGGTAGCGCCACGCCGCGCCCCGGGTCTCGGGCCGGGCGAACGCCGCGGCGAGGAGATCGTCGCCATCGTCGAGCGCGATCGAGCCATCGGCGAACGCGCCGAGGGCACGGGCGACGAGCGCCGGGTCGCGGAACCCGCCGAGGGCCGCGACCAGCGCGCCGCGCTCGTCGGGATCGCCGGCGCGCCGCGCGGCGCCGCGCATGCGCGCGAACAGCCCGGCGTCGCCGCTGGTCGCGGCGATGCGCAGCACCAGCTCGAGGTCGTCGGGCGCGATCGTCCGCTTTCCGGACATCCACGCGTCGGTGAGGTGACGCGCCGCGCGCCCCAGCGTGGGCTCGGCCGCCGCGACGCCCAGCAGGTCGAGCAGATCGCGCCGCACGCGCCCGCCGAGCGCCGGCTCGCGACCGCGCGCGGTCAAGGCGATCGCGCCGACCCGCGGCCTGACCGTGCGCGCGATCCACGCGCGCCACGCCGGCAGGTGAGCGTCGTCGACGAGGCGCTGGGTGCCGGCGAGCAGCTCGGTCGCCGCCAGCTGATCGTGGAGGTCGCCGCTCGCGAGCAGCGCCTGCGCCAGCGCCAGCGCGTCGCCGAGCTCGGCCGCGCCGGCGTCGACCAGCGCGCCGGTGTCCGACGCGAGCCCCGCGCGCTCGGCGGCCGTGGCCAGGCGCAGCGCCGCGAGCAGCCGCGCCGCGGTCGCGCGCTCGTACCGCACGCGGTAGTACCCGGCGGCGCCGGCGTTGGCGACCAGCGTCGGGCACGCGCCGCGATCGATCGCCGGATCGCCGGGCTCGCCGAGGCGGAGCTCGCCGGTCGCGCGGGTCAGGAGCGCGCAGCGCTCGGGCATGCTGGCGGTGAGCCCGTCGCGCAGCCAGCGCACGCACACCGGGATCGCCCACGGCGTGTCGATGGAGGACGTCGGGCCCGAGCTGAGTAGCCGGGTCTGGCGCAGCGTCACGACCGGGACCTGGTCGCGCCCGCAGCGCAGCCCGACATCGACGAGCGGCACGCCCGGCTGGACGAGGAACTGCTCGAACGCGCCCTGGACCTCGGGCGCGGCGATCGCGGCGAGCGCGGCCTGGAAGTCGCGCGCGGTCGCGGTGCCACCGGCGTGGGCCGCGAGGTACGCGCGCACGCCGGCGCGGAACTTGTCGGGCCCGATCCAGCGCTCGAACATCGACAGCACCGCCCCGCCCTTCTCGTAGGCGATCGCGTCGAACGACGACTCGATCTCGTCGACGTCGCGGATCGCCCGGCGCAGCGGCAAGGCGTCGGGCGCGGCGTCGGCGAGCATCGCCTTCTGGGTCTCGTCGATCACGCGGATCGCCGGATCCCAGCCCGGATCGAGCGCGATGCCGACCTTGTCCGCCATCCAGGTCGCGAACGACTCGTTGAGCCAGAGGTCGTCCCACCACGCCAGCGTCACCAGATCGCCGAACCACTGGTGCGCGAGCTCGTGGGCCGCGACCGCGACGTACGCGCGCGTGAACTCGCCGGTGGCGTGGGCGCGATCGGCGAGCAGGAGCTCGGACGCGTAGGTGATGAGCCCCGGGTTCTCCATCGCGCCGAAGAACTGCGGCACCGCCACCTGATCGAGCTTGGCGAGCGGCAGCGGCATGTCGAAGTAGGCCTCGAGCGCATCGACGATGCGGCCGGTCTGCGCGGCGGCGACCGCGGCCTCGTCGGCGTGGCCCGCGGGCACGATGATGCGCGCCGGCACGTGGTTGCGGCCGACCCGGCCGGCGTCGACGGTCTCGAACGGCCCGACCGCGAGCGCGAGCAGGTAGGCCGGCATCGGCGGCGTGGGCGCGAACTCGGTCTCGGTGCGATCGCCGCGCGCGGTGGTGCGCGCGATCGGCGCGTTGGAGAACGCGAGGTGGCGACGCGGCGCGACGATCGTGACGGTCCACGGCGTCTTCCAGCGCGGCTCGTCGAAGCTCGGCACGACCGTGCGCGCGAAGTGCGACTCGAGCTGGCTGTAGAGGTACCAGCGGCCGTCGTCCTGCTGACGGAACAGGCCGATCAGATCGGAGGTCGCGAGCGCGCCGGCGAAGTCGAGATGGAGCGTGACCCGGCCGGGCGCGAGCGTGCGGCCGAAGCCGAAGCCGACGACGTCGGCGGTGCGCTGCGGGAGCGCGATCAGCGGCTGCGGCGCGGCGCCGGCGGTGTAGCGCAGGTCGGTGAGCGCGAGGCCGACGGCGTTCAGCCACACGTGATCGGTGGCGCGGGTGATCGCGACGTCGATGTCGACGTGGCCGCGGAAGCTCGGCGCGTCGGGATCGAGCTCGAAGCGCACGCGGTACGCGGTCGGCGCGACGTCGTCGGGGAGGCGCAGCCCGGGCGGGATCAGCGAGGACGACGGCGGCGGCGGGGTGTCGCGCGCGCCCGCCACGGGTGCGGCGTCCGGCGGTGGCAGCGGCGGCGCGGTGGCGTGCGGCGGCGCGGTGCACGCGATCGCGACCAGCGCGATCAGGCTCGGCGTGCGCGCGGATCCCATCGATCAAAGGTACGAGATGGATCGGTCGTGCGCGACCGCGCAGCGCGCATCATCCGCGAACCGAGGTTCGGCGCGGCGCCGCGGCGCGCGGCTCACGCCTCCGCGGGCGTCACGACCGCGAGCACCTGATCCGCCGCGACCTGATCGCCGGCCGCGACCGCGATCGACGCGACCGTGCCCGCGACGGTCGCCTTGACCGAGTGCTCCATCTTCATGGCCTCGAGCACCATCAGCGGCGTACCCACGACCACCGCGTCGCCTGCGGCGACCAGCACCTTCACGACCTTGCCGGGCATCGGCGCGGTCAGGGCGCCGGGCGTGTGCTGGGCGGCGCTGTCGGGGAACCGCGGCTCCTCGACCAGCACCAGGCCGTCGACGTGGTGGCGCAGGCCGTCACGCACGACCCGCACCGTGCGTCGCACGCCCTGCTCGTCCTCGACGACGACCGCGCCGTCCTGCGCCGACACCAGGGTCGCGGCGATCAGCGGCTCGCCGTCGACCGCGATCGCGAAGCGACCGTCGCCGGTGTGGCGATAGCCGAGCTTGATCGCGTGCTCGCCGAGGGTGAACGTCACGTGCTGCTCGCCGGCGCCCACGTTGCGCCAGCCCGGGCGCACGTGCTGCAGCGGCCGCGGCGCGCGCCGGCGCTCGTCCCACGCCGCCAGCATCGCCGCGATCGCCGCGCGGCGCGCGCGCGGCACGTCGAGCGGCAGGCCGACCAGCTCGGCCGCGTGGTGCTCGAGGAAGTGGGTGTCGAGATCGCCGGCGACGAACCCCGGGTGACGCAGCACGCGGGCGAGGAACTCGCGGTTCGTGGTCACGCCCGCGACCGTCGCGTGCTCGAGCGCGCGCGCGAGCAGCGCCGCGGCCTCGTGCCGGGTCGGCGCGTGCGCGATCACCTTCGCGAGCATCGGATCGTAGTGGATGCCGATCTCGGTGCCGCTCTCGACGCCGGCGTCGAGCCGCAGCCCGGGCAGGTCGGGGAAGCGGAAGTCGAGCACCGTGCCGGTCGTGGGCAGGTAGCCGTGATCGGCGTCCTCGGCGTAGAGCCGGACCTCGATCGCGTGGCCGCGCTGCGCCGGGACGTTGTCGGCGGTGAGCCGCTCGCCGCGCGCGACCCGGATCTGCTCGCGCACCAGATCGAGGCCGGTCACCAGCTCGGTCACCGGGTGCTCGACCTGGAGCCGGGTGTTGACCTCGAGGAAGTAGAACGCGCCCTCGGGATCGGTGATGAACTCGACGGTGCCGGCGTTGGTGTAGCCGACCGCCTTGCCGACCGCGACCGCGGCCGCGCCCATCGCCAGGCGGTGCGCGTGATCGAGCGCCGGCGACGGCGACTCCTCGATCACCTTCTGGTGGCGGCGCTGCACCGAGCACTCGCGCTCCCACAGGTGGACCAGCGTGCCGTGGTGATCGCCGAGGATCTGGATCTCGATGTGGCGCGGCCGCTCGATGTACTTCTCGAGGAGCAGCGTGTCGTCGCCGAACGCGCTCGCGGCCTCGCGCTTGGCGCCCTCGACCGCCGCGGCCAGCTCGTCCGCCGCCCGGACGATGCGCATGCCCTTGCCGCCGCCGCCGGCCGACGCCTTGACCAGCAGCGGGAAGCCGACCTCGCGCCCGTGCGCGGTGAGCTGCGCGACCTCCTGATCGTTGCCGCTGTAGCCCGGCACGATCGGCACGCCCGCGCCCTGGGCGCGCAGCTTGGCCTCGCGCTTCGAGCCGAGCAGCCCGATCACCATCGCGCTCGGCCCGATGAACGTGATGCCGGCGCCGGCGCACGCGTGCGCGAACGCCGAGTTCTCGCTGAGGAAACCGTAGCCCGGGTGGATCGCGTCGGCGCCGGTGGCGCGGGCCGCGGCCAGGATCTTCTCGATGTCGAGGTACGACTCGCGCGCCGGGGCCGGGCCGATCCGGATCGCCTCGTCCGCGTACCGGACAAACGGCATGCCGCCGTCGGCGTCGGAGAACACCGCGACGGTGGCGAGGCCCATCGCGCGACACGTGCGCATCACGCGCAGCGCGATCTCGCCGCGGTTGGCGACGAGCACCTTGCTGATCGGACGAGAGACGGGCGAGGAGTGGTTGAACATGAGGCCTCCGGACGAGGAGCGGCGCGGACGCGCGGGGGTAGGCGTGGACATGGCGAGGTCTCCGCTCAGTGGCGGAATACGCCCCAGGAGGTCGTGCCCTCGACCGGCGCCGAGTACGCCGCCGACAGCGAGATCGCGATCACCGTGCGGGTGTCGCGCGGGTCGATGATGCCGTCGTCCCACAGCCGGCCGGTCGCGAAGTACGGGTCCGACTCCTTGTCGATCTGCTGCTCGATCATCGCCTTGCCGAACGCGAGCTTCTGCTCGTCGACGGTCTCGCCGCGCTTGCCCGCGGCCTCGCGCTGGATGATCTCGAGCACGCCCGCCAGCTGCTTGCCGCCCATGACCGCGATCCGGTGGTTGGGCCAGGTGAACAGGAAGCGCGGCGAGTAGGCCCGGCCGCTCATGCCGTAGTTACCGGCGCCGAACGACGCGCCGATCATGATCGTGATCGCCGGCACCGTCGAGTTCGAGACGGCGTTGATGAGCTTCGCGCCGTTCTTGATGATGCCCTCCTGCTCGTACTTCGTGCCGACCATGAAGCCGGTGATGTTCTGCAGGTAGAGCAGCGGGATGTTCGACTGGTTGCACAGCTGGATGAACTGCGCGCCCTTCTGCGACGAGTCGGAGAAGAGGATGCCGTTGTTGGCGAGGATGCCGATCGGGTAGCCGTGGATGTGGGCCCAGCCGCACACCAGGGTCTGGCCGTAGAGCGGCTTGAACTCGCTGAAGCGCGAGCCATCGACGATCCGCGCGATCACCTCGCGCGCGTCGAACGGCACCTTGATGTCGGGCGACGCGACGCCGAGCAGCTCGTCGGGATCGTAGCGCGGCGGCTCGACCGCGCGCGGCAGCGGGTTGCCGGCCTTGCGCCAGTCGAGGTGCGCGACGATCTCGCGGCCCAGGCGGATCGCGTCGGGCTCGTCGACGGCGAGGTAGTCGGACACGCCGCTGGTCCGCGAGTGCATCTCGGCGCCGCCCAGCGCCTCGTGGGTGGTGTCCTCGCCGATCGCCATCTTCACCAGCGGCGGGCCGGCCAGGTAGACCTGCGCCTGCTCCTTCACCATGACGACGTAGTCGCTCATGCCCGGGATGTACGCGCCGCCGGCGGTCGACGAGCCGAACACCAGGCAGATGGTCGGGATGCGCATCTCCGAGCGCCGCGTGAGATCGCGGAAGCCGCGGCCGCCGGGCACGAAGATCTTCGACTGGTTGGGCAGGTCCGCGCCCGCCGACTCGATCATCGAGATCGAGGGCAGCCGGTTCTGCTCGGCGATGTCCGAGAGCCGGCCCGACTTCCAGACGCTCATCTCGGACATCGCGCCGCCCTTGACCGTCGCCTCGCTGGCGGTGATCAGGCACTCGACGCCCGAGACCAGGCCGATGCCGCCGACGACGCTGGCGCCGGGCGCGTGGCCCGGGACCCCGTGGCCGGCGAGCGGGCACAGCTCGAGGAAGTACGAGTCGCGATCGAGCAACAGCTCGACGCGCTCGCGCGGCAAGAGCTTGCCGGCCGCCTTGTGCCGGGTGTTGTACTTGTCGCCACCGCCGACCGTCGCCTCGCGCAACGCCCCGCGCAGCTTCTCGACCGCGGCGGTGTTGGTGGCGTAGTTGCCGCGGTACTCGTCGGAGCGGCGGTCGATCTTGGTGGGCAGGATCGGATACGGCTGGGCCTCGGACATCGGTCCCTCCGAGGGTCGATGCGCGCGACCCTCCTGCTCGAGATTGCGTCGCATCCTAGCCGCGCCAGCGCCCGGGCCGGAAGCGCGGCGCGCACCTTTCGGCGGGAGTCTCCAGTGGAGACATTGGCCCGGCCGATGGGCCGGTCGCGGGCCGGTCGCGCAGGCCTGCGACATCTATGCGCGGCCGTGCGCACGGTCGCCAGGGGCGCGGCTGGCTCCGCCGCGCTACCCTCGATCCCATGCGCGCGCGCCGCCGGCTGGGGATCGCGGCGGTCTCCGCGATCGCGGCGATCGCCTGCGGCTCGGCGCCAGTCGCGACGCCCGAGGCCCGCCCCGCGAGCCCGGCAGCGACCGCGCCGGACGCCAGCGCGCCCACCCCGGCGCCGCCCGACGCCGCGCCGCCCGCCCTCGATCCGCCCCCGCCTCCGCCATCGACCGCGATCGCCGCCGAGGTGGCCGCCGCCCGCCTGCTCGGCACCGCCGCTGTGCCCGCGGCGTGCGCGACCGATCCGTCACCGATCGCCTGCATGCTCGATCAGGCGTTCGCCGCCGATCCGCGCGCCGCGGCCCTGGCGCGCGCGCTCTACACCGAGACCGGCGACGTGGCCGGCCCCGGCGACGCCGAGATCATGGACGGCGGCTACCGCGGCCGGATCCAGCTGGTGCCCGCGCTGCCGATCCGCGGCGACCGGCAACACCTCGCGTGGGTGCTCGCCGCAGCCCGCGACTTCGACGGGTTCTTCGCCGGCATCGACGCCGCCCTGCCCGCGGTCACCACCGCCCGCCGCTATCGCTGGCGCGATCTCGACGTGCGCTTCATCCGCTCGGTCGGCAAGCACACGCCGAGCGCGTTCGCGCTGCCGTGGACGTTCTCGTACAACGTCCAGGGCTCGCTGCTGACCAGCGAGGCCGCGGTGCGCGAGACCCTCTTCCACGAGATCTTCCACATGAACGACGCCGCGCACGGCGCGTGGTCCGGGGCCGCGCTGCGCGCCGACTACGACGCGATCGTCCAGCGCTGCGGCACGACGCGTGCCGCGATCCCGTGCCTGACCCCGTACGCGCCGGGCTTCACCAAGGTGCGCGGCGGCACTTACTACGCGTTCCAGCCCAACAACGGCGATCCGGTCCACGAGTTCGCGGCCGAGCTCGCGCTGCGCTACTACGTCGAGCAGCGCCAGATGCTGCATGCCGGCAAGCTCGCGCGGCCCGCGTTCAAGTGCGGCCCGCCCGAGAACGCGCGGGCGTGGACCGCGCTGGTCGACGAGTTCTTCGGCGGACGCGATCTCGTCCCGCCATGCCCCTGACGCGCGTCAGCGAACGAGCTACTCGGCGTCGGGTGGCGCGGGCCGCGCGAACGAGATCGACAGCTCGGCCGCGCCGGCCTCGTCGGGGTTGCACGCCGCGGTCACCTGCGCCGTGGCGGTCGTCCAGTAGGCCGCGCCGTTCTCGGCCTGGCTCGCGCCGTACCGCGCGTCGAGCTTCTTGCGCAGGTCCTTCCAGGCCGCGAGGCACGGGCCCATCCCGGGATATGCGCCATCGACCTGGATCTGGATCGCCTGCACCACGCTGCCCGAAAGATCGAAGTCGATCGTCGCGGGCAGGCCCTCGAACGGCTGCTTGAGGGTCGCGCCCTCGCCGATCGCGGGGTACAGCGCGCGCACGTGCTCGACCGGGTCGCCCCACGACACCTGCTCGAAGCCGGTGGTCCCCGCGGGCGCTGCCGCCGCGGGCGGGTCGGCGGGCGCGGTCGACGACGGCGGGGTGGCGGGGTGTGGGCTCGACCCGCAAGCGGCGAGCGCGATCAGCACGAGGCCGAGGGAACGCATCCCGCGATCGTACCTCGACGCGTCAGCCCGGCGCGTCGAGCATGGCGCGAACCTTCGCGGCGAGCACCAGGGGCGTGACCGGCTTCTGCAGGTACGCGATCCCGGCCTCGAGCACGCCCTGATGGCCCAGCGCGTCCGCGGTGTAGCCCGACACGTAGAGCACCCGCATCGCCGGGCGCAGCGGCACCAGCCGCTCGGCGAGCTCGCGGCCGTTCATCCGCGGCATGACCACGTCGGTGACGAGCATCGCGATCGGCTCGGCGTGCGCGGCGGCGACGCGCAGCGCGTCCTCGCCATCGCTGGCCTCGAGCACCGCGTAGCCGTGGCGGCGCAGCGCGGTGCCCATGATCGTGCGCAGCGCCGGCTCGTCCTCGACCAGCAAGATCGTCTCGCTCCCGCCGGTCGCCACCGGCACCGGGCTGGTCGTGCGCGCCGGCGCCATGCCGGGCTGCCCCGGGAAGTAGACGTCGAACGTGGTGCCGCGCCCGACCTCGCTGCGCACCGCGATGTGTCCGCCGCACTGCTGCACGATGCCGTAGACCGTCGACAGGCCCAGGCCGGTGCCGCGCTCGCGCGGCTTGGTCGTGAAGAACGGCTCGAAGATCCGCGCGAGCGTGGCCGCGTCCATGCCGGTGCCCGAGTCGGTCACCGCCAGCCGCAGGTGCGGGCCCGTGGACGCGCCCGGGTGGGCCTCGGCGTGGGCCGCGTCGAGCTCCGCGATCGAGGTCGCGAGCACGAGCTTGCCGCCGCGCGGCATCGCGTCGCTGGCGTTGATCGCGAGGTTCATGATCACCTGCTCGAGCTGCCCCGGATCGATCGTGATCGACCGGTCCGCGCTGGCGAGATCGAGCACGACGTCGATCGCCTCGCCGAGCAGCGGCTTGAGCATCTTGGCGAGATCGCGCACCGCACGATCCAGATCCACGGTCAGCGGCTGGACGACCTGCTGGCGGCTGAACGCGAGCAGCTGGCGGGTGAGCCGGCTCGCGCGCGTCGCCGCGTGCTCGATCTCGCGCAGGTCGGCGTGGAGCTCGCTGTCGGGCGGGACCTCGTCGGCGGCGAGCGTCGCGTAGCTCAGGATCACCGACAGCAGGTTGTTGAAGTCGTGGGCGATGCCGCCGGCCAGGCGCCCGATCGCCTCGAGCTTCTGGGACTGCACCAGCTGGGCCTGGAGCGCGCGCTCCTTGGTCACGTCGACGACGACCGACAGCGAGGCCTCGCGGCCGTCGAAGGTGAGGTGCTGGCTGGTGACCTCGACGTCGAGCACCGCGTTGCCGCGGGTGCGATGCCGCCGGTGCAGGACCCGTGCGCTGCCGGTCGCGACCACCCGTGCCATGACCGCCTCCATCTCGGACGCCTCGGCAGGGATGACCAGATCGTAGGCTGTGAGCTCGAGGAACGCGTCGCGCGCGTAGCCGTAGAGCGCGAGCGCGGCCTCGTTGACGTCGAGCATGCGGGTCGAGCCGAGCTCGCACACGTACATCGGGATCGGGTTCGCGGCGAACAGGAGGCGCTGCCGCTCCGCCGCGCTCCGGGCCTCGGTCACGTCGCGCGCGACCGAGTAGTACAGCCCGTCCTCGACCGAGTACATGGACGTCCAGTGGACCCAGCGGTAGGACCCGTCCTGGTGGCGCAGGCGATTCACGAGGGTCGTGCTGATCGAGCCGTCCGTCGACGCGCCGGCCGCGGTCGCGGTCTTGCCGACGTCGTCGGGGTGGACGAAATCGCTCCACGGCCGCGCGTACAGCTCGTCGAGCGACCAGCCCAGCGTGCGGGTCCACGCCGGGTTGAGGCGCCGGAGGCGACCGTCCTGATCGGCGATGCACATCAGGTCCACCGACTGCGCGAAGAAGTTCTCGCGCTCCCGCTCCGCCGCGCGGCGGTCGGTGATGTCGCGGAAGCTCGCGACGATCGCGCCGACCGCGGGATCGTCGAGCAAGCTGGTCGCGGTGCCCTCGACCCAGCGCACGCGACCGTCGCGGTGGCGGATGCGGAACTCGAGCAGCGCGCGGGATCGCGGGGTCGCGCGCAAGCGCGCGATCACCTGGACCATGCGGGGCCGGTCCGCATCGACGACGAGGTTGAGCCAGCCCAGCGCCGCCGTCTCGCCCTCGGCGTACCCGAAGAGCTCCGCGAGGCGCGGACTCCGGTACATCGGCCGGATGTTCTCGTCGAGTAGCGCGATCCCATCGTGGCTCTGCTCCACGACCGCGCGGAACCGCGCCTCGCTGGCGCGCAGCGCGGCCTCGGCCTGGGCGTGCGCCGTGATGTCGATCGACACGCCGGTGACGCCGGTGATCGCGCCGGTCGCGTCGCGGATCGGCTCGATCGTGCACTCGACCGTCCGCCCGTTCGCCGTGAACTCACCCTCGATCCGCTCGCCCGCGAGCGCGCGACCGATGACGTCCTCACCGCCGGTCCAGTAGCGCTGGCGCTCGATCGCCGACGTGCCGATGTACTCGTGCGGCGCGATCCCGAGGGTGCGCAGGGCCTTGCCCTCGCACAGCGTGAACATGCCGGCGCGATCGGTCGCGAACAGCATGAGCGGCGCGCTCGCCACCACCGTGCGCAGCCGGTGGTCGGCCTCGCGCAGCGCCTCGACGGTCGCGACGTGCGCGGTGATGTCGGCCAGCCGCGCGACGTGCATGCCGGGCCGCAGGGCGGCGATCGCCCGGAACTCGGTGACGCGGATCGCGCCATCGGGGCGCCGCACCTCGAGCTCGCCCCCGGCGGCGACGAAGTCACGCCAGGCGGCGGCGAGGTCGAGCGGTCGCGCCGCGAGCTCGCCGAGGTGCCGACCGCGAACCTCCTCGCGCGGCCGGCCGAACAGCGCGGCGCCCGCCCGGTTGACGTCGACGATCGCGCCGTCATCCCCGAGCATCACCATCGCATCGACCGCGGCCTCGAAGATCGTGCGCATCACCTCGGCCGCATCGGCGGGCTCCGCAACCCGCGGGCGCAGCGCTGCCAGCTCCGCGCGGGCCTCGGCCAGCTGCGCCGTCAGCGCGGCGACCCGCGCGTGCAGCTCCTCGAGCTCGCTCATCGCGCCGCCCACCTCCCCGCTGCTCCATGAACGCGCACGCGGCGAGCGTACTCCTCGATATCCGGCGGCGCACTCGATCCGCCGAACCTTCGGGTCGGCCTCATGTCTCGACGAAGCGCTTGAGCCGCGCGAGCGCGTCATCCCACTGCGCCGCGATGCGATCGAGGTAGGCGTGAGCCTCCGCGAGCCGCTCGGGCGCGAGCGCCCAGATCGACTCGCGGCCCTGGCGCGCGCTGTGGACCAGCCCGGCGTCGGCGAGGACGTCGAGGTGCTTGCGGATCGCCTGGCGTGAGACCGCGGCCTTCGCGCTCAGCGCCGCGATCGAGCCGGGCCCGCCGGTCGCGAGCCGCGCGAGCAGCTGCAGGCGCGTGGCATCGCCGAGCGCGGCGAACAGCGGCGCGGCGGCGCGGACCTGCGCGGGGGTCATCGCGCTAGCGCTCGACATGGGCGCGGACGTTGTCGAGCTGCGCGACCCAGCCGCCCTCGTTCATGCGGAACGCCTCGGCGCGGCGCGCGGCGGGCACCCGGTCGAAGCCCGACTCGACCACGGTGAGGCGCGTGCCGCCGGCGACCTCCGCGAGCGTGAACTCGACCAGGGTCGGCGGTTCGGCGCTGTAGTCGACCGCCGGATCGATCGCGTGCGGGTGCCAGCGGAACGCGAAGGTGTGCTCGGGCTCGATCCGCTCGACCTCGACCTCCATGCGCACGTGCTCGTAGCCCGGGTAGGTCAGCTGCCCGCCGACCCGCGCGCCGACGACGAATGGCCCGTCCAGCGCGACCCGGAACCAGGCGCCGAACTCGCCGGCGTCGGTCAACGCCCGCCAGACCCGCGCCCGCGGTGCGCGCAGCTCGATGTGCTTCTCGATCCGATCGGTGCTCGTGATCATATGCAACCTCTTGGTTGCATAATAGTCAGCATGCCCCGAAATGCAACCTTAAGGTTGCACTTACTCGGACGGTAGTCCGGGGAACTGGGCGCGCAGCTCGGCGAGGGTCGCGGCCAGGTCGGGCATCGACGCCAGCGTGCGCGCGACCGAGCCAGCCAGCGCGCGGGCGCGGTCGCGGGCGCCGGTGCGATCGAGCGCGATCGCCAGGTAGGCCTGCGCCAGCGGGATATCGGTCGGCGCGAGCGTGCCGTGCGCGTAGCCCGCCAGCGCGCGCTCGGCCGAGCGGACCGCATCGGCGGGCGCGCCGGACGCGAGCTGGGCCTGGGCCTGCAGCGTCAGCGGCCAGCCGAGCTGCGGGCTGTCCGCGCCGAACGCGGCCTCGCCGCTCGCGAGCGCGTCGCGACAGGCGGCCAGGGCCCGCGCGGGATCGCGGCGCTCGAGCGCCAGCTCGCACAGGTAGGCGCGCGCCTGCATCACCGTCGGGCTCGCGAGCCCGAGCTGCCGGGTCAGGCCGGCCGCGACCGCGACCAGCTCCGGCTCGGCGGCGGCGAGGTCGCCGCGGTACATCAGGTTGGTCGCGCGCGCGCCGCGCAGCTCGAGCGTCTCGGGATGATCGTCGCCCCACCGCGCGTGCGCCAGCGCGAGGCCGCGATCGAAGGCGCGCTGCGCGGCGTCGAGATCGCCCATCGCCTGACATGCCCCGCCGAGGTTCTGCCACATCGCGATGATGCGGGCATGCGCGTCGATCGCGATCGGTTCGTACCGCGCGAGCGCTCCTTCGATCGCGCGGCGCGCGGTCGCGGCGTCGCCGCGCGAGATCTGCATCAGCGCCACGCCGAGCGCGACCTCGGCGTCGATCGCCGGGTTCCCGAGCCGCTGCGCCGCGGCCTCGGCATCGGCGCGCAGGCGCTCGAGGTCGCCGTCGCCCCGGCTGAAGCCCACCCGCAGACGGTCGAGCATTGCCCGCGCGTGACCGTCGTCGTCGCCCGCGGCCTCGGCGAGCCGCGCGGTCTGCTCGAGCTCGGCGAGCGCGCCCGCAGTATCGCCGCCGAGCATGAGCGCGCTGGCGAGCGCGCTGTGCCATCGCGACGCGAGGGCGCCGTCGCCGAGCGCGCCGACCTCGGCCCCGAGCGCGCGCACCTCGGCCAGCCGCGTGAGCGGCGCCAGGACGGTGGCGATCTCCCGCAGGCGCGCGTCGATCGCGCGGACCCGGGCCGCGATCGCCGGCGCGGGCGGCGCGGGCACGCTCGGGACGTGAGCACCGGTGCACCCGGTCGGCGGGAGGATCGTGACGAGATCGTCGACCGCGTCACGGACCAGCGCCGGGGTTCGCGCCGCCAGGCCGACCAGGTTCGCGTCGGTCTCGAGCCAGGTCTGCTCGAGGCACAGGCGCTGGCGCAACGCCTGGGCCGCGACCGCGGGATCGTCGCTGCGCGCGGCGC